>JAFUTR010000030.1 GCA_017477845.1 Bacilli bacterium | reverse complement strand
TATTAATGTATCTAATGCAAGTTATGCTTATGGAGATCCTGAAAACTCTACTACGACTACTGATTACACAACTCTTAATAAAACAGTATTTATGAGACTTAAAGATGGATTAAAAGGTGTTTGCATAATAAAGAATGGATTGCAGTGTTTTGATCAAAATAATGGCTTAACTGAAGCAAATCATGCTAAAGAAGTATTTGGGTCATCTAACTGTACAACTTATAGTGGTACAAGTACAATGTGTAATGACTCTACATATTCTTGTGTAATATTTGAAAATGGTACTCTAAACTGTTCTAATGATACAACGTGTGATTACTGTAATATATCTGGCTATATGACAGATTGTATGGTATCTTGTGATTAAAATACTCTTACTTTTAAGAGTATTTTTTTTGACAATTAACATATTTTATCGTATAATATCACTTCGTTATGGAGGTTATTATGTTAGCATTTTATATTGGAACAACACTTGTTAGTAATGTAACATTTGCAATATATTATAATAAATTTATTAAAAGATTAAATGAAGAAGGATATAAGTTTAAAGATGGAGAATCATTAATTAAATATTTTTCTTTATTTAGTATTTTAGGTGTTATACCTGTTGTTAATTTTATTGCAGGTGCAAGGGTAATTAAGGAAGATGAGAGTCTTTACTCTTTTATAAAAGAAGATTTAATTAAGAATCATTCTATTACTAAAGAAAATAATAGTGATATAATTAATACTATTAAAAAGCAGATTAAAGATGATAAAGTTATTGAAATGACTTTAGAGGAAAGAAAAGAGTATCTTAATAAACTTAAAAATGAATTAGTAAATGAAGATAATGATATTTATGATAAACCTAAGACAAAAATTAAGAAAAAATAATATGGAGGTGATATTATGAGTATGATTGTAAGTGACTTTGATGGGACTTATTCAACTAGTTTAGAAGATATAAAAATTAATTCTAAAATGCTTAAAAGCTATATTTCTCATGGTAATTATTTTGTATTATCAAGTGGAAGAAGTTTTGTTTCACTTAAAGGACAAGTAGATACTTATAATATCCCTTATAGCTATCTTGCTTCTTGTGATGGTAATTATTTATTTGATAAAAATGATAATGTAATTATGAGGAATACAATAGACGAAAAAATTGTATCTAAACTTGAAAACTTAAAAAAAATTAGAATATATGATAAAATAGATTATGCATATGATAAAGTTTATAGTGAGTATTATATTCCTTATGAAAAATTAGGTACTATTTCTATTAAAGTTAGAGATAGATTTTTAACTGATGAATTTATAAATGAGTTTAATAGACTTAAAGAAGAGAATAAAGATTATACTTTTGTAGTATATACCTACCATAATACATCTTTTTATATGATTAGGCCACTTGGTGTTAATAAAACTACTCCTATAAAGTTTTTAGAAAAAAAATTAAAACTTGATGGTAATGATATATATACTATTGGAGATAATACAAATGACTCTGATATGATTAAAGATTATAATGGATTTATAATAGGAGATAATAAAGAAGTTATGCCTTATGCTTTAAAGAAGTATGATGCAGTACATAATTTAGTTAGTGATGTTAAAAAGAAAAAAGTTTTAAAGAGGTGGTAATATGTTTGTTGATGAAGTAATTCTTAAAGTTGAAGCAGGAAAAGGTGGAGATGGTTGCCTTGCTTTTAGGCGTGAAAAATATATTCCAATGGGTGGACCATTTGGAGGTAATGGAGGAAAAGGAAGCGATATTAAGTTTGTTGTAGATGAAGGACTTCATACTTTAATTGATCTTCGTTATATGAAAGTTGTTAAAGGTGAAAAGGGGGAGAATGGTTCTGGGAAGAATCAAAATGGTAAGAATGCAGAAGATGTTATTATTAAAGTACCACAAGGAACTATTGTTACAGATCAAGAAACTGGCCTTATTCTTGCTGATTTAAATGGTAAAAATGATGAAGTAGTAGTAGCCTTTGGTGGACGTGGAGGACGTGGGAATACTGCGTTTAAGACACAAAGCAATCCTGCTCCTAATTTTGCTGAGAATGGTGAGCCTGGAGAGAAGCGTGTTTTAAAAGTAGAATTAAAACTTCTTGCTGATGTTGGGCTAGTTGGACTTCCTAGTGTTGGAAAAAGTACAATTATATCAAAGATATCTAAAGCTAAACCAAAAATTGCTGCATATCACTTTACAACACTTTCACCAAATTTGGGCGTAGTTAAAGCAAGTAACAATAGAAGTTTTGTTGTTGCAGATCTTCCAGGACTTATTGAAGGAGCATCCAAAGGTGATGGTCTTGGTGATAGATTCTTAAAACATATTGAAAGAACAAGAGTAATAGCTCATGTTATTGATATGGGAAGCTTTGAAGGAAGAGATCCTTATGAAGACTATATGACTATTAGAAATGAATTAAAAGAGTTTGATGCTGCTTTGCTTAATAGAACTGAAGTTATAATTGCTAATAAAATGGATATAGATGGAGCAGAAGAAAACTTAAAAGAGTTTAAAAAGAAAGTTAAAAATAAAGATATCTTTACTGTTAGTGCTCTTGATGGAGATGGATTAACTGAAGTAATTAATCATCTTGCAGATATTTTAGACACTATTCCAGAAACACCTTTGTATGAAGATGAGAAATTTGAGTCTTATGTCCTTTATAAATTTAAGAAAGATGAGCCTTATACTATTACTAGAGTAGATGATCATACTTTCCAAATATCAGGTCACGACGTAGAAAAATTATTTGAAATGACTAGATTTAATACTGAAGAAGCTACTGTAAGGTTTGCAAATAAATTAAGGAAAATGGGAATTGATGATAAACTTATTGAAATGGGAGCACAAGAGGGAGATATCGTTAGAATCTTAGATTTTGAGTTTGAGTTTAAATAGACAATTTATTTACTATTAATGATTGACAATACATGCAAAAAAATGGTATATTATACACATCTATTTGTATGTATATAAATTAAATGCATATATTAATAGTGCTACAATGTAGCAAAAAAAGCTGGTGATTCCCACCATTAAGAGGAAATTAAAAAAGCGGTGATTCCCACCATTAAGAGGAAATTAAAAAAGCGGTGATTCCCACCATTAAGAGGAAATTAAAAAAGAAGGTTAGAGAGCAGACTCTAACCTTTTATCTTATCTTGTATTATTTTTTGGGGGTTTTATGATAAAAAATTTTAGATTAGTCAAAGTTGACTATAAATATTGTGATTATTTGAGACAATTTGATAATAAAGTTTCATATAATGCTGGTTTAAAAGAGTTAAGACCATTTATTGGGATTTTGTTTGTAGTAAATAAATATGAATATTTTGCTCCTTTATCAAGTCCAAAAGCTAAACATTTAAAAATGAAAAATAATATTGATATTATCAAAATACATGATGGAAATTTAGGAGTTATTAATTTCAATAATATGATTCCAGTTATGAAAAACAATTATGAATTATTTGACCTAAATAAAATACCATCTAACTCTAGTGAACTTAAAAGACAATTACTATTAAAGAGTCAATTACAATGGCTTAATAGACATAATAAAATAGTAAGAACTAAGGCCATAAAATTGTATGACAAATATAAGAATAATGACTTACCTATTAATATTAAAAACAGATGCTGTAACTTTATTCTTTTAGAAGAAAAGTGTAATAGTTATAAATAATATTAAAATAATTTATTATGTGTTATACTATTATTAGGAGGTATTATGAATAAGAAAGTAATAATAATAGGATGTGGAAATGTAGGTATGAGTTATGCTTATGCTCTTTTAAATCAAAGAACATATGTTAATGAACTAGATTTAATTGATTTAAATGAAGAACGTGTTTTAGGAGAAGTAATGGATTTAAATCATTGTCTTGCTTTTTCTCCTTCTAAAATGAAAATAAAAGTAGGTAGTTACAGTGATTGTCGTGATGCTAATTTAATAGTAATTGCTGCAGGAGTTAATCAAGCTCCAGGAGAGACTAGACTTAACTTATTAAAAAGAAATGCTGCTATTTTTAAATCAATAATAACAGAAGTTATGAATAATGGATTTAATGGAGTTTTTTTAATTGCAACTAATCCAGTTGATATAATGACTTATTTAACACAAAAATACTCTAATTTGCCTAAATCTCGTGTTATAGGAAGTGGCACTTCACTTGATACGGCAAGACTTAGGTTTTTAATAGGTGATAAAATAAAAGTATCTCCATCTAATATTCATGGATATGTTATTGGAGAACATGGAGACTCTGAATTTATTCCTTGGAGTGATGTTAATATTGCTCTACAACCAATTAGTGAATTCATAACAAAAGAAGATATGGATGAAATATCACTTGAGGTAAGAGGAGCTGCTGATAAAATAATTAAAGCGAAGGGTGCTACTTACTATGGAATTGGAATGTGCTTAGTTAGAATTACTAATGCAATATTAGGTGATGAGAATACTGTTTTAGTAGTATCAAGTTATGATGAAACAAACGATGTATATATTGGGCTTCCTTCAGTAATTAATAAAGATGGAGCAGCAAGAAAAATATTTATTAATCTAGAACCAGATGAGGAAGAAAAACTTGTTAATTCAATTAATATTTTAAAAAATGCAATTAAAGAATTAGAGGAATAGTTCCTCTTTTTTCTTTTCTAAATCTATTTGAATTATTTATTATTTATGGTAGAATTGTAAATGTGTGGTGATAATATGAAAAATAGAAGTGAATTAAGAGAGATTGCAATGAAAGTACTTTATCAAGTATATATATTTCAAGACAGCAATCAAGATTATGATGTAAAATCGCTTATTAAAGAACAACTTGAAATTGAAAATGATTTTGTTAATGAACTTGTTAATAATACTTTAGAAAAACAAAAAGAGATATCTCGTGTTGCTAATAAGTATTTGGTAGATTGGAATATTAATAGATTAAGTAAAGTAGATAAAGCAATATTATCAATTGGAATATATGAGTTAATGTATACTGAAACTCCTAGTGTTGTAGCAATTAATGAAGCTGTTGAATTATCAAAAAAATATAGTGACGATAAGGTTACTAAGATGCTTAATGCTACACTTGATAAGATTTATCATAGTGAGGATATTGATGAATAATGATTATATTACAGTAACTCAACTTACAAGATATATTAAATATAAAATAGATAATGATTCTAATTTAAATAAGATATATTTAAAAGGAGAAATATCTAATTTTAAAGCGCATACTAGAGGACATTTTTATTTTACTTTAAAAGATGAAAATTCTAGAATAAATGCTGTTATGTTTAGTACTTACGCAAAAGATGTGAAATTTGATTTACAAGATGGAATGAAGGTTTTAGTAACTGGGCGTGTATCTGTTTATGAAGCAACTGGAGGATATCAAATATACGTTGACTCAATTGTTGAAGATGGACTTGGAAAACTTTATATAGCCTTTGAACAGTTAAAAAAGAAACTTGACGCAGAAGGATTATTTCTTGAGTCACATAAGAAGAAAATTCCTAGAATACCTAATAGAATAGGTATTATTACTGCTCCAACTGGTGCTGCAATTAAAGATATTTTATCTACTTTGAAAAGAAGATGGCCACTTTGTGAGACAATACTTTTCCCATCTCTTGTACAAGGAGCTGAAGCTGCAGTTGACATTGTAAGAAATATTGAATTATCTAAAAACTATGATCTTGACTTACTTATTATAGGTCGTGGTGGAGGATCTATTGAAGATTTGTGGTGCTTTAACGAAGAGATTGTTGCACGTGCAATATATGCACTTGACACTCCTGTTATTTCTGCTGTTGGACATGAAATAGATTATACTATTTCTGATTATGTTGCAGATTTACGAGCACCAACTCCAACTGGTGCTGCTGAAATGGCTGTACCCGACATTAAAGATATTACAAAACTCTTGAACCAGTTTGAAATTAGAGCTATTAATGGAGTAACTAACATTCATAACTTAGCACTTGAAAAGCTTGCAAAACTTGATAATAGCTTTGTACTTAAAAATCCTATTACAATTTACCAAATAAAAGAAGATAAATTTGATAACTTATATGAAAGAGTTATAAATAGCTATAAAAATATTATTACTAATAATAAAAATAAATTAGAATTAGTTGATCATAAACTAATTAATGGAATAAAAATAAAAATAAATAAAGATTTTAATGATTATAATAGAATTAAAGGGAAACTAGATTTATTAAATCCAGTTACCATATATAATTATAAGAATGAAAAGTATATTAATACTTTTGGTAGATTATTAAATAGTTATAAAGTACTTATTAGTAATAATAAAAATAAATTAGAATTAATAGATAATAAACTTTATAATAGTATATTTAATAAAGTAAAAATGGATGAGAAAAATTTTTCTAATATTATTAGTAAACTTGAAGCGCTTAATCCGTTACTTACTATTAAAAGAGGTTATTCGATAATAAGAAAAGATGATAAAGTTATTTCAAGTAGTAAAGATTTAAAGAAATATGATAAGCTTGAACTTGAAATGCATGATGGGAAAGTAAAAGTAGAAGTTTTATAGGAGGATTTATGGAAAAGAAAGAAGAAAAAACATTTGAAGAAGCACTTAATAGTCTTGAAGTTATTGTTAAAGATTTAGAATCTGGTCAAGTTCCTTTGGACGATGCTATTAATAAATTTACTGAAGCTATGAAGTTATCTAAATCTTGTAATGAAAAGCTAAAAAATGCTGAAGCTAATATTAATAAGATATTAAAAGAAAATGGTAAATTAGAAGAATTTTCAATTGAAGAATAAAGAATGTATAATTATGTAAACCGTTTTTTCTTAGATATTTACTTCTATTTTAAATAATATATAATTATATTAGATAATAGGAGGAAGTTTATGGATAATAATTTAGGTAAAGGTATTCCTAATCCAGCATTAATTGGAAGAGAAACTAATATAGAAATGAATTTTGATTCATATAAAGAGATAAAAAATGAATATAATGAACCTTTAGAAATACTTCCTGATAGTTTAGAAACTAGAGAAGTTGATAATAAAAAAGATAAATTAGTGAAGGTAAAAGAATTATTAGATACTTATAATCATTACACTAATCTTTTAAATTATTTTGAAGTTAAAAATATTGGTGAATTTATTACTAAATATGGAAGTGTTAATATAAAAGAAGAATGTAACAATATTAATAGTGGTGATTTTCCATATGAAGTAGAATTAATGAATATTCATAGGTAATACTTAAGGTATTATCTTTTTTTAGTATATAAATAAGAAAAATGTCGAATAATAATAATGTAGTTTTTATGAGGTGATAATTAATGAATTTCAAGAAAAAACTACTTATATATATTCTTTTTTTAACTTTATTCCTACCAATTAATGTATTTGCATATTCTAGTAAAGTAATTTTAGGTGGAGATAATATAGGTATTACTGTTAATACTAAAGAAGTTGCTGTTGTTGGTTTTTATAAAGTAAATGGTAAATATATTGCTAAAGATAGTGGCTTTTTAATAGGAGATAAGATAATTAAAGTTAATGGGACTTTAATTACTTCTATTGAAGAACTTATAAGTGAGATTAATAAGTCAATAGATAATGTTTTAATAACTGTTCTTAGAAATGATGTAGAAGTAGATTTAAAACTTGATTTAGTTAAAGAAAATGATAGTTATAAAACAGGGCTTTACATTAAAGATGAGATAACAGGTGTTGGAACACTTACTTATATAGATCCAGAAACAAGTATTTATGGTTCCTTAGGACATGAAATAATTGATAATAAAACAGGCAAATTAATAAGTATTAAAGATGGTAATATTTTTGAATCAATTGTAACTGGTGTTATTAAAACTACTAGTACTTCAACCGGTGAGAAAAGGGCACTATTTAATAAAGATAATGTAAAAGGTACAATTGATAAAAATACTATTAAAGGTATATTTGGGAAATATACAAGTGATTATTCTAGTAAGTTATTAATTGATGTTGGTGAAATAGATGATATTAAAATAGGACCAGCAGAAATTTATACTGTTTTAGATAATGATGAAATTAAGTCTTATAATATAAATATTATCAAGATTAATGATTCACAAGATACTAAAAATATCTTATTTGAAATTACTGATGATGAGTTAATTAACAAAGCTAATGGTGTTATTAAAGGTATGAGTGGAAGTCCTATTGTACAAGATAATAAAATAGTAGGAGCAGTTACTCATGCTTTAGTAAATGATAATACTAAAGGGTATGGGATATTTATCACAACAATGTTAGAAGAAGGAGAAAAATAGGACTTTTAGGTCCTATTTTTTTTAAATATAAATGTAAAGAAGAAAATTAGATTATCAATAGTTTTTGTCTTTTTGGGATTAATTCTTATTGATGATGGTGTAGCAATTCATGATATGGAAGATGGCCCAATTAATTTAAATATTGAAGATATTTAATAATAGTATAGGGATAGTAATCTTTTTTTTAATAATCTATTATTTAAAAGATTTTACATATACTATTTAAGGAATTTTTATTTTTTTTTTAAAAAAATTAGCACTTCTAGTTGACAAGTGCTAAGCATAAGATTATAATGTATTTAGCACTTGGGAAAATATAGTGCTTAAAGAGGTGATTTACTTGTTAACAGATAGACAGAAAGAAATTCTTAAACTAATTGTTATGGAGTATGTAAAAGGAGCTAAACCTGTCGGATCTAATTTAATTTGTGAAACATTAAAATGTTCCAGTGCC
This sequence comes from Bacilli bacterium, assembly GCA_017477845.1. Lineage (GTDB taxonomy): Bacteria > Bacillota_I > Bacilli_A > RF39 > UBA660 > RUG13868. The sequence goes on along the minus strand of JAFUTR010000030.1, from coordinate 8,840 downwards.
ACAGTAAGAAGTGAAATGGCAACACTTGAGGAGTTTGGACTTCTTGAGAAAACACATACATCTAGTGGAAGAATTCCCAGTGAAGAAGGATATCGTTATTACGTTAATAACTTAATGAAACCTAAAGAAATTAGTGGAGAGGACATGTTAAAACTTCAACTAATTTTCAGTAATAATCAACTAGAACTTTCTGATTGTATTAAGAAAAGCTTAGAAATAGTTTCTGATATTACTAATTACACTTCTGTAGTACTTGGTGCCAAATCGCATGATAATACATTAAAAGAAGTTAATTTAGTTCCACTTGATGAATCTAGTATGATTGTAATAGTGATAACTGATAAAGGATTTGTAGAGCACAAAAAAATTGATGTTCATGGAATTAGTCTTGATGAGATTAAAAAGACTGTTACACTTATCAATAACATGATAGTAGGTACTCCAATCGATGAGATTTCAGCAAAACTTGAATTTGAAATAAAACCTATAATAGGAAGATATGTTAAAGAACATGAAAGACTTTACAATGTTTTCTATAATGTTTTTACAAACTTTACTAATAAAAGTGTTGATGTTATGGGGAAAAGTAATATTTTGAAATTACCTGAATTTTCTAATGTAGATAAAGTTCGTGATGTACTTGAAAAACTTGATGAAAATATTGATAATATCGTTGAGGAAGATGACGATAACAATATAAATATCTATATTGGTAAAGAAACTAATATTGATGATGATATGACAGTCATTAGAACTAAATATAAAACTGATAAAGAAGAAGGAACAATTGCGATTGTTGGCCCTAAAAGAATGGAATATGATCGTGTTGTTAACTTACTTGAATATATAAAAGAAAATATAGAAAATAAATAGGAGATAGTATGGATAATAAAAAGGTAGATGAGCAAAATGAAAATAATGTTTCTAATATTAATGAGTCTATTAATAATAGCGAACCTAAAGATATGCTGGAAGATGTTAAAGCAAATTACGAAGCTGAATTAAAAAAGCTAAATGACCGCATAATAGAATTAGAGGGAAAGGTTAAATATAATCAAGCAGAACTTATCAATTATAGAAAAAGAAAAGATGAAGAAGTATCCAATATGCTTAAATTTGCTAATCAGGATTTAATACTTGAATTAATTCCGATTGTAGATAATTTTGAAAGAGCAATAAAGTTAGATGATACTAATTTAGATGATTCACTTTCAAAATTTCTTGCAGGTTTTAAGATAATTTATTCTCATCTTAATGAAGTCTTAAAGAAATTTGACGTAGAAGAAATACCTACTGTTGGGTGTGAGTTTAATCCAAATATTCATGAAGCTTTAATGACTAATCATGATGAGACTAAACCAAATGATATAGTTTTAGAGTGCTTCACTAAAGGATATACTTTAAAAGGGAAAGTAATAAGAGCTGCTAAAGTTATAGTAAATAAATTAGATTGATGAAAAATAATAATGAATATCCTCAAGATTTCAATTCACTAACAGGTAATGAATTTTTAGATTTCTTATCTTGGTGTGAAATAGTGGGAATAGATTTTGAGGGTAACAAAGAAAAAGATAATGAAGAAAATAATAATTATTCCCAAGAAAAAATATTAAGTAAAAATATGAAAGGAAGAGATAAATATGAGTAAAATAATAGGAATAGATTTAGGTACAACAAATAGTTGTGTATCAGTATTAGAAGGTGGAGAAGCACATGTAATTCCAAATCCAGAAGGAGGAAGAACTACTCCATCAGTAGTAGCATTTAAAAAAGGAGAAAAAATAGTTGGAGATGCTGCAAAGCGTCAAGCAATTACTAACCCTAATACAGTTTCATCAATCAAAAGATTAATGGGTACAAGTAAGAAAGTAGAACTAGATGGAAAGAAATATACTCCAGAAGAAGTATCTGCTATGATTCTTTCTTATATGAAAGATTATGCAGAAAGTTATTTAGGAGAAAAAGTTACAAAAGCTGTTATTACAGTTCCAGCATACTTTAATGATTCACAAAGACAAGCAACTAAGAATGCTGGTAAAATTGCAGGTCTTGAAGTAGAAAGAATAATTAATGAACCTACTGCAGCTGCACTTGCTTATGGACTTGATAAACAAGATAAGAGTCACACTGTACTTGTTTATGACTTAGGTGGAGGAACATTCGACGTATCCGTTCTTGAGTTAGGTGATGGTGTATTCGAAGTTAAAGGAACTGGTGGTAATAACCATTTAGGTGGAGATGATTTCGATGAAAGAATCATGGACTATTTAATTAAAGAATTCAAGAAAGAAAATGACGTTGACTTATCTAAAGATAAAATGGCTATGCAAAGATTAAAAGAAGTTGCAGAAAAAGCTAAGAAAGACTTATCTGGAATGACTACAACTCAAGTATCTGCTCCATTTATATCACAAGGTGAGGATGGACCACTTCACTTAGATGTTACACTTACACGTGCTAAATTTGAAGATTTAATTAGTGATTTAGTTGAGTCTACTATTAAGCCTGTAAGAGAAGCTATGAAAGAAGCTAAAGTTAAAAAAGATGATATTGATAAAGTACTTTTAGTAGGTGGATCTACTCGTATACCAATGGTTCAAGAGTTAATTAAAAATGAACTTGGAAAAGAACCATCTCGTGAAGTTAACCCTGATGAAGTTGTTGCAATGGGAGCTGCTATTCAAGGTGGAGTATTAACAGGGGATGTTAATGATATAGTATTACTTGATGTTACACCTTTATCACTTGGACTAGAGACACTTGGTGGAGTTATGACTGTATTAATACCTAAAAATACTACAATTCCAACAAGTAAGAAACAAATATTCTCAACTGCAGCTGATAATCAACCTGCTGTTGATATACGTGTATTACAAGGTGAAAGACCAATGGCTGATGATAATAAGACACTTGGAAATTTCCAATTAACTGGTATTCCAGCAGCACCTCGTGGTGTTCCACAAATTGAAGTTACATTCGATATTGATGCTAATGGAATTGTTAATGTTAAAGCTAAAGACTTAGGAACTAATAAAGAACAAAAAATCACTATTACTGCATCTACTAACTTATCTGATGAAGAAATTGAAAGAATGGTTAAAGAAGCAGAAGAAAATAAAGCTAAGGATGATAAACGTAAAGAAGAAGCAGAACTTAAAAACGATGCTGAACAACTAGTATTCCAAACTGAAAAATCATTAAAAGATCTTGGCGATAAAGTATCCGATAAAGAAAAAGAAGAAGCCGAAGATTTAATTAAAGATTTGAAGAAAGCTCTTGATGATAATGACATCGATGAAATAAAAGAAAAGAAAGATGCTTTACAAGAAAAAGCTATGGCTCTTGCTACAAAAGTATATGAACAAGTACAAAAAGATCAAGAGAATGAAAATAATGATAATGATGAAGAATCTGATTCTAAAAAAGATAAGAAAAAGAAAAAAGATGACGATGTAGAAGAAGCAGATTACGAAGAAAAATAATAAATTAATGAAGTTCTAGTTTGCTAGAACTTCTATACGGTTAAAGGAGATAATATGGGTAAGATTTTAGAAAGAAGCAAAATAGATAATAAATATAAATGGGATCTATTAGCAATATATAAAACAGTAGATGAGTATTTATTTGATATAGATAATACTAAAAAATTGATTAATTCATTATCTCTTATTAAAGATGTGATGACTAAAAGTGCTAAAGATTTATATCTATCTATTAATAAGATATTAGAAGCAGAAAGAAAAATTGATAAGATTTATACTTATGCTCATTTAAAATATAATGAAAACATTAGTGATTCTAAATCAATTGAACTTTTAGATAAAGCAGAAAACCTAAATATTCTATTCTCACAAAATACTTCTTTCTTTAGTCCTTTATTATTATCTATGGACTATAGTAATATAGAAAAAATGTATAAAGAATATGAACCGTTGAAGGAATATGAAATATTTCTTAAGAAAGAATTTAGGTATAAGAAATATATGCTTAGTGAAAAAGAAGAAAAACTTATATCATTATTATCTAAATCTTTTCTAGATAATGAACCAATTTTCAATAGTTTAACTGATTCTGATATAGATTTTGGTACTATTAAAGATGAAAATGGTAAAAAAGTAGCATTAACAAACACTAATTATTCTTTATATGTTAAATCAAGCGATAGAAGAGTAAGACGTGATGCATTTATCAAATTATATGGTACATATAAAAGATATAAAACTTCTATTACTTCTTTACTTGAAGGAGAAGTTAAACAAAATGCTACATTTAAAAAAGTTAGAGGATATGAGTCTAGTTTAGATGCGGCAATGTATCATGATGAATTAAATAAGGATGTTTATAATTCACTAATTACAAGTGTAAGAGATGGATTAAGGCCTCTTTATAAGTATTTTAAACTTAAAAAAGATATTTTAGGATTAGATGAGATGCATGTATATGATACTTATGCTGATATAATTAGTGATTATAATAAGACATATAGTTTTGATGATGCTAAAAAGCTTATTAAAGAAACATTATCTGTTTTTGGTGAGGAATATTTGTCATATATTGATAAAGCATTTAATGAAAAATGGATTGATGTAATGCCTAATGTTGGTAAGACTGGTGGAGCTTTCTCGGGTGGATGTTATGACACTTATCCTTATATACTTACTAACTTTCAAGGAGAGTTTCAAGATGTTTCAACTTTAATTCATGAGTTAGGACATTCTATGCATAGTTATTATTCTAGGAATAATAATCCCTATGTATATTCAGGATATTCTATAGTAGTTGCTGAAGTGGCTTCTACTGTAAATGAATTGTTGTTAGCAAGATATGTTCTTGATAACTCAAAAGACATTAAAGAAAAATTATATATTTTAGATAGACTTATGAATTTATTTAAAGCAACTATATATAGACAAACTATGTATGAAGAATTTGAAAAATTTTTGTATGATAAAGTGGAACAAGAAGAGACTTTAACATCTGATTTGTTATGTGATGAGTTTTATAAATTAAATGAATTATATTATGGAGATGATGTAGTTTTAGATGAAGAAATTAGATATGAATGGGAAAGAATGCCTCATTTATACTATAATTTCTATATGTATAAATATGCTACAGGTCTTTCTAGTGCCTGTCAGATAGTTAATCAAATACTTAATAAAGAAGAAAATGCTATTGATAATTATATTAAGTTTTTAAAAACTGGTAGTACACTTCCTCCTAATGAAGAATTAAAAATTAATGGAGTTGATCTTACTAAAAGAAGTGTATGTGATAATGCAATAGAGATGTTTTCAAATTTAGTTGATGAATTTGAAAAAACATATAATGAATATAAAAAGAGTAGTGGTGGTATAAATGAATAAGAAAGATTATTATGAAGTATTAGGAGTTTCTAAAGATGCAAGTGAAGCTGAGATTAAAAGCGCATTTAGACGTCTTGCAAAACAATATCATCCAGATGTGTCTAAGGAAGCTAATGCTGAAGAAAAATTCAAAGAAATACAAGAGGCTTATGAAGTATTAAGCGATGAGAATAAACGTCGCCAATACGATCAGTTTGGGCATGCTGCTTTTGATAACCAAGGTGGATTTGGCTCTGGTACTGGTGGTTTTTCAGGTTTTGACACATCAGGATTTGATTTTGGAGATATTTTTGATAATATCTTTGGAGGAGGATTTTCTGGCTTTGGCGGATCTAGAAGCGCTAATCAAGCTCGTCAAGGAAGTGATAGATTATTAAGAGTGAGACTTACATTCCTCGAAGCTGCATTTGGTTGCACTAAAGATATAAAGCTTGAAGTAATAGAAAAGTGTGATGACTGTAATGGAAAAGGCGGAACAGGAGAAGAAACTTGTAGCGAATGTCATGGAACTGGTACAATAACAAGTGAACAGAGAACTTTATTTGGAACATTTATGTCTAAAACAACTTGTTCTAAATGTAATGGGCGTGGTAAAACATATAAAACTAGATGCTCAACTTGTAAAGGTACTGGAAGAGTTACATCTAATAAAACTATTACTGTTAATGTACCAAAGGGAGTAGATACAGGAAGTAGAGTTAGATTGTCTGGTAAGGGTGAAGCAGGAGTTAATGGTGGAGAAAACGGAGATTTATATTTAGAATTTGTGGTAGATAAACATGAATTTTATAATAGAGATGGTGATGATATTTACTTAAAAGTTCCAATTAATGTTACTGAAGCAATACTTGGTACTAAAAAAGAAATACCAACTTTATATGGAAATGTTAAATTAACTATTCCAGCTGGAACTAATACTGGTGATAAACAAAGAATTAAAGGAAAAGGAATTAACAAAGGTGATATGTATGTCATCATGGATGTTAGAATTCCAAAGAAAATTGATAGAGAACAAAAGAAATTATTTGAAGAGTTAGAAGATACTGACTTAGATGATAGTGTTATATCTTCATTTGATAAATTTACTGAAAGTAATGAATAAATTACTTTCTTTTTTAATTATTATTCTTTATAATTTAAATGAGGTTGTTATGAGAAAAATATCTTTTTTAAAAAATAATTTAATTGCTCATAGAGGTCTTTTCAAGAATGGTGATATCGAAAATTCCTTAAAAGCATTTAAAAACTCAATTGATAATAAATGCATAATCGAACTAGATGTGCATAAAACTAAAGATAATAAAATAGTAGTATTTCATGATGATAATTTAAAAAGACTTACAGGATGCGATAAAAATATTATTGATTGTACTCTTAAAGAAATTAAAAAATTGAAACTTAGTGATGGACAGAGTATACCTACACTTAACGAAGTTCTTACCTTAGTTGATGGTAATGTTCCATTAATAATAGAGATTAAAACAGATTCTTTATGTTTGATACTTCCTTTTTTATATGATTTACTTGATAACTATAATGGGCCTTTTGTAGTAAAAAGTTTTTCAATTGATATTATTAAAAGAATAAAAGAAGATAGAGAAAAATATTTAAGAGGACTTTTAATTGGTAAAACTTTTAAAAATATAATAAAAAATATTATTCTTATTAGAAGAATTAATAAGCTCGATTTGGATTTTATATCTATTAATAAAACCATAGCTTTTAGTAATTTTATAAAAGTATTTAAGAAATTGCCTATTTTATTGTGGACTATAAAAGATAAAAATGAATATTTAAAATATAAAGATAATTCATATAACTTGATATGTGAAAATATAGAAAGTTTTAGGAGGTGTATATGAAAATTGGTATAATATTTGCAATGGAAGAAGAACTTGTTGAACTTAAAAAATATCTTAAGCTTGAAAATGAATATACAATTTTTAATTTAAAATTTTATGAAGGTACTATAAATGATGTTTCCTGTATTTTAGTTGAAGCTGGTATTGGTAAAGTTAATGCTGCTAGAACTACTCAGATACTAATTGATAATATGAAAGTGGATTATATTTTTAATGTTGGAGTAGCAGGAGGAGTTGATAGTTCTTTAAAAGTTGGTGATATAGTTATAGGTACTAGACTAGTTCAGCATGACTTTGATATTACTGCTTTTAATCACGATAAAGGGTATATTCCATCAATTGGAGTTTATATTGATTCTGATGAGTATCTTTTACGTCTTGCAAATAGTACAATTAAGGATTGTAAATGTGGTATTATTGCATCAGGTGATATTTTTTGTACTGAAATGAAAATGAGTGAAAAAATCAATAAAAAGTTTGATGCATTATGTGTCGAGATGGAAGGAGCATCCATTGCTCAAGTTTGTTATTTATGTCATGTTCCTTTTTTAGTCATTAGAAGTATATCTGATGTTTTAAATGGTAATAATGTGATTACTTATGATGAATTTTTGAAAAGCAGCTCAAAAAAAATAGCAAAAGCTATGAATACTATCATAAAAAAAATGAAATTAGAATGCTAATTTCTTTACTAAATGTTTTGTTTATTGTAGTATTATTGTAGTAGGAGGAATTTATGGAAAAAGAAAAAAGAGTAAGAAAAGAAGAAAACGATTTCACTATTGATGAAGTTAAACAAAAAAGGCTAAGGACACTTAGTAAGATTATTTATATTTTTGTTAAAATAATTAGTGTATTTTTAATCGTTGGAATTGTTGGAATATTTATTGCTATGTTATGTGTTCCAATTATTTCATCGAATGTTAAGATTGAAAAAGCAAATGAAGAAAACCATTTAAGAGTATTTGACAAAGATTTTTATTATACTCGTTCACTTGATACAATTACTATTTATGAAAAAGACGATTTTGAAAACAGAGAAGTAATAGATAAAAAAGAAGATATTAGATTTTTTAATAATATTTTTACTTATTTGGAAGATAATAATTTAACTAAGCTTTCAATTTTATTAGAAATTGAATTAGTGTTGATTACTGTTTTATTATTTATTCAATTCTTTATGTTGAGAAATGTTTATACTTTATTTAAAAATATTCATGATAAAACTAGTCCATTTATAAAAGATAATATTGTGTTACTTGAAAAAATTGCAAAATTCTTAATTATTTCTTTAATTGTTTCAGTACTAATTGATTTGGTAAGTTCAATTCTTTTTGATGCATCTTTAAATATTAGTCTTACAAATGTTATTGAGATACTTGTGGTATATTGTGTGATTTATATATTTGAATATGGAAACAAGATAGATTCAAGTGTTAACGGTAAAATTTATTCAGAATAAAAGGAAGATTTATAGACTAGTCAAGTAAAAGTAGACAGGTAAAAAAGAAGATTTAAAATCCTGATTCAATTTTATATTGAATTGGGGTTTTATAATTTAATGCATAACTAGGTCTTTCATTATTGTAATAATCAATATATAATTTAATTA
>JAFUTR010000029.1 GCA_017477845.1 Bacilli bacterium | reverse complement strand
TAAACTGTACCCTTTGTCAAGGACATTTTTTAATTTTAAGAAGAAGGTTTTTTACTAATACCTACCTTTAGTGGATATATTCCTGTTGTTATATATTCATAATACTCACATGGCGACAATTTAGCCAAATCCCATTGATATCTTTCATGATTATAATAATATATCCAATCATCTATTATTGTTTTTACTTCATTAAACGTCTTACACTTGCTTATATCAATTTCATCTTTCATATGGCCGAAAAAGCTTTCTTGTGGTGCATTATCCCAACAATTTCCTTTGCGTGACATAGATTGTCTCAGTTTCTTATCTTTTAATATTTGTATAAAACAGTAGCTTGTATAATGACATCCCTGATCACTATGTACTAATGTTTCAGTTGTTAAACTTATGCCGTGATTATCTATTAATTGATTAACCGTTTCTAATACAAAATCTACTTCTAACGATTCACTCAATACATATGACAATATTTCTTTTGTATATGCATCTAATATAGTTGATAAATAACATCTTGTTCCATTATACGGCAAATAAGTAATATCTGTTAATAATATATTTCTAGGTCCATGCATCTTAAACTCTCTATTTAAAAGATTATCCGCAACATTATTTGTTTTTAATGCTTTAGCCATTCTTCTATACGGATTTGCTTGTCTTATTGGACAAAATAAATTATACTTTTTCATCAATCTTCTGATTTTTTTTACATTCATTATAATAGGTGGATCCATATGTAATAATCTCATATAAATACCACGTGCACCTTTATTATACCCTTTATAATTATAAGCAATTAATATTATTTCAAAATCTTTTCTATCTTGTTCTTCCTTTAGATTTCTGTTTTCTTTTGAAGCAACCCAATTATAATAACCAGATCTTGATACATTTGCTATTTCACATAACATTTTTAATGATAACATATTATTTTTTTTACTTATCATTTCATATACTATTTTAAACTTATAATCTTTATTATCTATTATTTTTAAGGCGCTCTTTCCTGTCCTGATACTTTTTTTAAGAATTCAACTTCTTGTCTTAAATAATTTATTTCGTTCTGCATTTGTTGTATTGTTTGTGGAGAGTTATCTGGTGGAGGTATTTTTATATTTGGTCTTCTTTCTTTTGAATATCCCTCTGTAAACTGTTCACCAGCAATACTTTTTTTTCTTAGATGTTGTACAATATTATCTATTTGATTTTGATTAAAGTAACTCAAGTCATAATCTAATTCTTTTAAAATTGTTCTTGGACTCATACCAGCATTATACTTAATCCAAAATATTTGTTTAAACTCTTTTGTAAAAAATATTCTATTATCTGTTACTTTATATGTGTATGGATTCTTTTCAAGTTCTTTTTGTTGTTTTTTAGTATATTTTACCATTATACTTCCTCCAATTCTTAGGATAACTATAATATTATTATCTCACAAAAAGAGGAATTTTAATATTATAATACCCATAGGTTTGTGTCTACTTTTAAGGATTTTATACCTTCAACCTGTGTACAGTTTATAGGTTCCCTTCTTCTTAAAGTGTCCACTCCTATGGGTACATTATATTTTAACATATTTTTTGCTATAGTTATTTTTTCGTGTTCAATACCTTGTTCAATACCTTGCTCAATTCCGTGTTCAACTCCCATAGCAAATCCAGCATCAATACGAGCATTGATGCTGCGTTCCATATCCAATTCTTTATCATATAATCTTCTAGATTATAAGCGTTAATTTTACTAAATTTTCTCTTTAACAATGATGCGTTATTATTCATATTTATTTTAATACTTTACAAAAGTGAGCAGATAAAGTATAACACATTATTTTATGTTTGTTTGTCGAACTGTGTCGATTACAATATTTTTTTATAATTTTTTATATATCTGTGCTATAATATTTAAGAATAGAGGGTGTTACATGTGAAAAAATATGTTTACTTATTTAGCGAAGGTAACAAAGATATGAAAGATATCTTAGGTGGTAAAGGAGCAAATATTGCCGAAATGGTTAATATGGGTATAAATGTACCTAAAGGTTTTACTGTTTCAACTGATGCTTGTAATGACTATTATAAAAATAATGAAGAATTAAGTGAAGATATCAGATTACAAGTGGAATTAAAATTAAAAGAAGTAGAACTAGAAAGCAAAAAGGAATTTGGTAATCCTCATAATCCTTTATTACTAAGTGTTCGTTCTGGAGCAAGAGCTAGTATGCCAGGGATGATGGATACTATTCTTAATTTAGGATTAAATGATGAAATAGCTGCTAATATGGCTAAAAACACCAATAATTCTCGCTTTGTATATGATTCATATAGAAGACTTATTATGATGTATGCAGATGTAGTTAAAGGACTAGATAAAGATATATTTGAAAGATTTTTAACTATATATAAGGAGCAAAAGAAATATACAAGTGATTTAGATTTAACTAGTGATGACTTAATAGAGATAACTCATCATTTTAAAACTATATATAAAGATAATTTACATGAAGAATTTCCTAGTGATGTTTATATCCAATTAGTCGAAGCAATTTCAGCTGTATTTAGAAGTTGGAATAATGAAAGAGCTATATATTATCGTAAAATGAATGATATACCTGATTCTTGGGGAACTGCAGTAAATGTCCAAGAAATGGTATATGGCAATTTAAGTAAGAATAGTGGGACTGGAGTTGCGTTTAGTAGAAATCCATCTACTGGAGAAGATGAATTCTATGGTGAATATTTAATTAATGCACAAGGGGAAGATGTTGTAGCGGGTGTTCGCACTCCAGAGCCTATTTCTAAATTAAAAAGTGATATGCCTGATGTATATAATGAATTTATTTCTATTGCTAAACTTCTCGAAAAACATTATAAAGACATGCAAGATATGGAATTTACAATTGAAAATGGCAAACTATTTATGTTACAAACTAGAATTGGTAAAAGAACTGCACCAGCTAGTATAAAAATAGCTATGGATATGTATCATGAAGGATTAATAACTAAAGAAGAAGCTATATTACAAGTTGATCCTGATAAGATAGATGAATTATTACATAAAGTGTTTAATGAACAAGAATTAAAAATAAAAAGAGTAATTGCAACCGGTTTAGCTGCTAGTCCAGGAGCAGCATGTGGTAAGATATGTTTTGAAGCAAATAAAGCTATTGAAATGGCTAAAAATGGTGAAAAAGTAGTATTAGTTCGTTTAGAAACAAGCCCAGAAGATATAGAAGGTGTAAACTATTCTGAAGGTATTTTAACTATTAGAGGTGGTATGACAAGTCATGCAGCAGTTGTAGCTCGTGGTATGGGAAAATGTTGTGTAAGTGGAGCTAGTGAATTATCTATCGTTAATAATACTTTACAAGATAAAAATGGTAATGTATTAAATGAAGGTGATTATATATCTATTGATGGCTCAACAGGTAATGTGTATTTTGAACAAATAAGTTTAGAAGAACCAGAAAATAGTGATTTGTTTAATGAATTTATGACATTAGTAGATAGTGTCAGTAAAATGGAAGTTAGGGTAAATGCTGATACTGTTGATGAAGCTAAAAAAGCAAAAGAATTTGGCGCTAAAGGAATTGGCTTATGTCGTACTGAGCATATGTTCTTTAGTGAAGAAAGAATATTTGATTTAAGAAAAATGATATTAGCGAAAACTACAGAAGAAAGAGAAAAAGCATTAGATAAATTAATTAAATATCAAATGGAAGATATAGAAGGTTTACTAAAAGTTATGGCACCACTACCAGTTGTTATAAGATATTTGGATCCGCCATTACATGAGTTTTTACCTAAAACTGAAAAGGAAATAAATGATTTAGCTAAAAGCTTAAATTTAACTAAAGAAGAAATAAATATAAGAATAAATGAATTAAAAGAGTTTAATCCTATGATGGGACATAGAGGGTGTCGTTTAGCTGTTACTTATCCAGAAATAGCAGTAATGCAAACTAAAGCTGTAATACAAGCTGCAATAAATGCTATAAATGATGGGTATTTAGTTAAACCAGAAATAATGATACCATTAATAGTAGACTTAAAAGAATTAAAATTTGTTAAAAATATTATAGTTGAAACTGCTAATAGATTAATCAAAGAAGCAGGAGTAGATTTAGAGTATAAAGTTGGAACTATGATTGAAACCCCAAGAGCTTGTATTATATCAGATGAGCTAGCTAAGAATACTTCATTCTTTAGTTTTGGCACTAATGATTTAACACAACTTACATATGGTTTTAGTAGAGATGATGCTTCTAAATTTTTAAACTCATACTATGATAAAGGATTATTTAATCATGATGTATTTGCTACTATTGATGAAGAAGGTGTAGGCAAGTTAATGCAAAGCGCGATAGCAAGTGCAAAAAAGGTTAATAATAATATAGAGTTAGGCATATGTGGTGAGCATGCAGGAGAAAAGAAAAGTATTGATTTTTGTTATCGTATAGGTCTTGACTATGTATCTTGCAGTACATATCGAATTTATAATGCTAGAGTAGCAGTCGCTCATGCATCAATTAATAATAAAAAATTAAGTTGAAATACACTTAATTTTTTATTGATTCTCGTGTTGCAAATATGCTACAATAAATTTATGAGGTTATAATTATGAAGAATATGAATGTTGAAATAATCAATGATGATGAATTTGATTTAATATGTAAATATATAAAATTAAGAAACGAATCAAATGTTAGTCAGACAGAGTTAGCGAAAAGAGTAGGTATAGCTAGATCAACAGTAGCTAGAATGGAAAGAAATCTACATTCAATATCACTAGGAACTTTTATTAAATTATTAGAATCAATAAATTATAAATTAGAAATAGTTAAAAAAGGAGATTGATGCTAATTAAACAAGATAAAATAGCTAAAATATGAGCAGATATTCATCCTTCAAATATTAAAAGTTTATTTAAAATATTAGAACCACTAGGATATACAATAAAAATAGAAAAAATTCAAGATGATAGGAAGTGATTATTATGGAAAAAATAGAAGTAAAAGGATTACCTGTTAATATTACAGGAGTTGAAGATAATGATTATATTTCTTTAACAGATTTAGCAAGAATTAAAAATTCAAAGGAACCCAAAGATGTAGTTAAAAACTGGATGAGATCTAGATCAACTCTTGAATTTTTAGGATTATGGGAGAAGATGAATAATTCTGAATTTAGGGGGGTCGATTTCGATCCCCTATTATCTGAAACCGGAAAGAATTCATTTACTATGTCGCCTACAAGATGGATTAGTGAATTTAATGCAATCGGTATTAAGTCAAAACCAACAAAAAATGGAGGAACCTTTGCCCACAGAGATATAGCACTTGAATTTACATCATGGATATCGCCTGAAATCAAATTATACATTATAAAAGAATTTCAAAGATTAAAAATTCAAGAATCAGAACAATTAGAATGGCATGGCAAACGAATGTTAACAAAATTGAATTATTTAATTCATACTGATGCAATTAAAGAATATCTATTACCAATAAAACTTTCAAATGAACAAAAGAATTATATTTATGCATCAGAAGCTGATATTTTAAATGTAGCACTATTCGGAAGAAGAGCTAAAGAATGGCATGATGATAACCCTGATAAAAAAGGCAATATCAGAGATTATGCTTCAACGCTTGAATTAGCTATACTATCTAATATTGAATTCCAAAATGCTAAATTAATTGAGCAAGGTCTTGATAAAAGAGAAAGACTAATACTATTAAATGAAGAAGCAAATCGAGAAAAAGAGTTATTTAATAAAAACAAAGAAAAAGCAATTTACAAATTAGAAAATAAATAAAATAATCATTTTAGTAATAATAGAAAATGTCTGCATGGGAAATTATTGTGCAAGCATCAATTAATTATAATGGATAAAATATATTTTCTTCGTTAAATCAATCTAAAGTGCACAATTAAGTGCAATTTGTATAGAAAAGTGTATTTTCAAAAGAAAGTGCACTTTTTATAAGGCTTTAAATGTGAATAATATATATATAATATTGAAAAAATCTAAAAATATGATATATT
>JAFUTR010000028.1 GCA_017477845.1 Bacilli bacterium | reverse complement strand
TCAAGTTAAGACATATACACTAACATATAATGCTAATGGAGGAAGTGTAAGTCCAGCAAGTAAAACATTAAATGAGGGAGCAAGTTATGGAAACCTTCCAACACCAACAAGAAGTGGTTATACCTTTGATGGATGGTTTACCGAAATAAATGGTGGAAGTAAAGTTTCCGCTAATACATTAATTAATGGAAATATAACAATATATGCCCATTGGACAGAGATACCACAAGATAATGGCACAATTTCATTAAATGCAAGAAATATATGTTTAGTTAAAGGGCAAACAACGACAATCATGGCAAATGTAAATAATGCTATAGATGCTACAGTTGATTGGTTAGGAGATTCTTGTTTATCAATATCAAGTCAAGGTAATACGGCAACAGTTCGTGGTAATAATTGTGGAGTTCATCCAACGGTAACGGGAAGACTACATAATGGTGCAAAAGATACCGTAACTTTAAATTATGAAGATACATTAACTATTACAATCACTGATACAAGTGGAAATAAAGTATCTCCTAGTGAAGGTGTATATTACGGAAATAATTTAACTATTACATCAAATGTTTCTGCATATATAACCGGTTCATATTTATCAGGAGATAGTGGTTCATTAAGAACATCTGCTAAAACACAAGGAGCTGCAGGTACAACAGTAACTGTAAGAACAGCTTGTGGACAGACAAAATCAATAACTATTAGTCCAATAATTAATTAACATAAACTCCAAGCAATTGGAGTATCTAACTTCTAAGCTGATAGACTTGCTGATATATGTCTATTTGAAAGAAAAGTGATTCCAGCAGTAAATCAAATAGAAACTAATTCACTTAATGTTAGATATAAAGATCAAGAAGTTGCTGAAAAATATGGAACACATATTATGGCTTGGGCTCCATTTGGAGAAGGTAAGAATAATATGTTTACAAATCCAACGCTTGTAGAGATTGGAAATAAGTATAATAAGAGTGCTGCTCAAGTTATTCTTCGTTGGTTAATTCAAAGAGGAGGAATTATAGCTTGTAAATCAACTCATTTAGAAAGAATACAACAAAACTTTGAAGTATTTGATTTTGAATTAACAAATGAAGATATGGAAACAATCAAAGGATTAGATACAGGAGATTCTTTATTCTTCAATCATCAAGATCCAAATATGGTTGAATGGTTTGATAACATGACTAAAGTAAGAAGAGAACAACAAGATGTAACAAAAGAAAAGAAAAATTGGGAATAAAAAAAATCGTAAGATTAAGATATTACGAACTGACGAGTAGGAGAAATCCTACTTTTTTGATATAATATAAAAAGGGGTGATAACTATGTCAAAATATAAAGTTGCTGCTTACGTAAGATTGTCTAAGGATGATAATTACAATGAATCTGATAGTATAAATAATCAAAAAAGTATAATAGAAGATTATATAAAGGAAAATAATGATTTTGAATTAGTAGATTTTTATGTTGATAATGGTTTTACAGGAACTAATTTTGATAGACCTGCTTTTGTTCAATTATGTTTTGACATAGTTAAGAAAAAAATAAATTGTGTAATAGTTAAAGATATGTCTAGATTTGGAAGAGATACTGGATGGGTTAAAGTATATTTAGGTGAAGAATTTCCTAAACGTAATATTAGATTTATTTCTATCAATGACAAATTAGATAGTTTTAAAGATAATAATTATACAGATACTTTAGAATTTGCATTACTAAATTTAACATATGAACATTATGCAGTTGATATTTCCGAAAAAGTCTCTGCAATTAAACATCTTCAACAAAAGAAAGGGGACTTTATAGGTGTTTCTGCTCCTTACGGATACTTAAAAGATCCAAAAGATTGTCATAAGTTTGTTATTGATGATTATGCAGCTAATATTATTAAAAGAATAATTAATATGGCCTTAGATTGCAAAAGTAAAAATGAAATAGCTGATATTTTAAATAATGAAGGTGTATTAACCCCATCAAGATATAAAAGTGAAATAACTAAAGTAACTAGTGCTAAAACAATTAAATCTAAAAAATGGAATAATACTATAATTAATGAAATTTTAAAAAATGAAACTTATATAGGAACTCTTATTCAAGGTAGAAATCGTAAACCAATGAGAAAATTTAAAAAAGTGATTAAAACAAATCCAGAAGAATGGAAGATATGTGAGAATCATCATGAACCAATAGTTGATAAAAAAACATTTCAAACAGTTCAAAATATATTAAATTTTTCTAGTATAGTTCAGGATGATAATGAATTATTAATAACTAAAATAAAATGCGGCGAATGTCATCATGAATACTATAGAAAAAAAGTAAAAGGAATATATTATTATTGGTGTAAATCCTCATATCGTAAAACTGGATGTAATTTAAAATCAATTAGGAAAGATATGTTAGAAAATATGATACTTGTTGATATTAACGATAAATATAAAAAGGATTATAAAAAACTTAATAAGGATTTAGTAAATCAATATATAAAACAAATAGAAATATTTGATAAAAATAGAGTAAAAGTAGTATATAAATGTGACAAGTAGTGGTATAATTAATTTGTAAGGTTTCCAAAAAACAAGTATTAACTATATATGAAAGAAGGTGGATATATGTCTAATAAAATACTAGAAGTTCAAAATGTTAAAATAAATGTTACAAATATAGATAATAATGATTATATTTGTATTTCTGATTTTGGTAAATTTAAAGAAGGAAAGTCTAAAGCTGATGATGTTATTAGAAACTGGTTAAGAAATAGAATTACATTAGAATTCTTAGGTACATGGGAAGCTATTTATAATCCTAACTTTAATTCCGTCGAATTCGACGGGTTTAGAAAAAGTGCTGGACTTCATACATTTACTTTAAGTGTTACAGAGTGGTGTGAGAAAACAAATGCTATTGGCATATATTCAAAACGAGGAAAATATGGTGGAACATATGCACATAAAGATATAGCATTTGAATTTGCGTCTGCAATAAGCCCAGTATTTAAATTATATTTAATAAAAGAATTTGAAAGATTAAAAGAATTGGAAAATCAAAATAGAGAATGGGATGTAAAAAGAATTCTAACAAAAAATAATTATTTAATACATACTGACGCTATAAAAAATTATATATTGCCTGATAATGATTTTTATAAAAATAAAGAATGGTTAAAATATGCAGAAGAAGCTGATATTCTAAATGTAATATTGTTTCATACAACTGCTAAAAAATGGAAAGAATTAAATCCTGAACTAGCAAAGAATTCAAATGTAAGAGATTATGCAACAATAAATGAATTAACAGTCTTGTCTAATTTAGAATCTCATAATGCGGAATTGATAAAAGAAGGTAAAACTAAAGAAGAAAGATTTGAAATACTAAGTGAGATATGTAAATATCAATTAGATATACTTAATAATGCAGAAAAAATTAAGTTATTAAATGAAAGTAAAGGTAGTGATTAAAATGTCAAATGAAGAAAAAAGTTTTCAAAAAACGAGTATCAACTGACAGGAGACAATTAAGTCTAACAAATTTATAAAAGCCCATAAAATAAGGGTAAAACGAACCTTTACTAATTACACATTTTTGATAAAAAAGAGATAAAAGTAGTAAAAAATCATCAAAAAAACCTAAAAAATGGCATAGTATTTAGGGTGTGGTGATTGGAGTCTAACTTTTGTAAAAAATAAGCAATATCAGATAAAGTTATCTGATTTTTTTTATGCAAAAATGGAGGGTTTATGAAAGAAGAAATAGTTGAACTTAATGTTAAAGATATATCTGATTTTCCAAAACATCCTTTTAAGATTAATAATGATTTAAATTATGAAGAATTAAAAAATAGTATTATTGAAAGTGGAATACTAGTTCCGACAATAGTAAGAAAAAAAGATGATGGAAAATATGAGATGTTATCTGGACATAGAAGAAAGAAAATTTGTGAAGAACAAGGTATTAAAAAAATACCATGCATTGTAAAAGATATTTCAGATGAAGAAGCAACTATATTAATGGTAGATTCAAATCTTCAAAGAGATAAAATATTACCTAGTGAAAAAGCAATGGCTTATAAGATGAAATATGAAGCAATGAAATCTATGACACCATCGGTGTCAGATAAAAGAAAAGATGAAATATTAGGTGAACAAGTTGGCGAGAGTAGAGAGCAAATAAGAAGATATATAAGATTAAATAACTTAATTCCAGAATTATTACAGTTGGTAGATGACACAGTATTAAAAGATAAAAGGTCAGCATTAACAATGGGATTAAGACCAGCTGTAGAATTATCTTATTTATCTAAAGATGATCAAGAACTTGTTTATGAAGAAATAACTTATGAAGATTTAACTCCAAGTCATGTTCAAGCTAAAAGAATAAGAGAACTTGGAGAAAAAGGAGAATTAGACTCAGATGTACTTGAGTCTATTTTTTTGGAACAAAAACCAAATCAAGCTAAAAGATTATCTTTTAACGAAGAAAGAATACGAAAAGTATTACCCAAAGATATAAAGGATTATAAGATCGAAGATTTTATAATAAAAGCGATTGAGAGTTATTCTAAAACACTCTCTAATGAAAGGGGTGATTCATATGATTTAGATATTTAGCACCCTACAATAATTATTTAATTTCTGATAGGATTTATGTAAGAGGTGAAGAAGAATGAAAAAAGTTATTATTAGCTTAATCATTTTATTTCTTATTGCTTCAGGATTCTTAACTTATAAATTTATATTTATGAGAAATAAAGATGAAAAAGAGCCAGTAGTTGAATCTACAGTTATTGAATCTAAAGTTGATTCAAAAGAAATGGAGGAAGAAGAAAATGAACCTATTACAGAAACTATTGAAAATGATAATGATATTGTTAAAAACGACAGCATTAATGACAATAATGCTAGTTCGAACAATATGGAGAGCGATACTGTTCGTAACTCTAATGTCGTAAAAGAAAATATAACAACTAATAATGTTAAAAAGGAAGAACCTAAACAAGAATCTGCTCCAGTACAACAACCAGTAGTACAACCTGAACCAGAACCACCAAAACATGAACCAACAGCATGGGAAAGTTTAGGAATAAGTGAATATGATTATTATCATTCACCAATGTGGAGTTGGGCTAGAGTTGATTATAAAATAGAAGATTATGGATCATTTGATGCTACACATCAAGCTTGTATTGATGCTGGATATCAATTAGAAGACATAATTAGTTTTTCGTGTACAAACATTAATAGTTATTCGGGTGCTTATTTAGGAGATATGCTCAGAGTTAAAAAATAATGAAAGGAAAAACAATATGAAATCGAAATTATTTAAGTGTGCTATGATGAGCATGCTTTTTTTATTGTCTATTTTTGGCATAACAGAAG
Organism: Bacilli bacterium; assembly: GCA_017477845.1. Lineage (GTDB taxonomy): Bacteria > Bacillota_I > Bacilli_A > RF39 > UBA660 > RUG13868. The sequence goes on along the minus strand of JAFUTR010000028.1, from coordinate 19,541 downwards.
TACATGCTGAAAAATACACTGGACAAGCAATTTGGCCTAGTGAACATATAAGTAATATCTATATTCGTAAAGAAAGACCAGATGGCTATAAGAAATGGCAACAAGCAAGATTTATTAGAAGAAGTGAAGATAATAAATTTGTTTATTGTTTACAACCTTATACTGATATTGATAATAACTTACCTTATTATGATGTAATAAGAGAAGATTATGAAAGAGTATTAGGATTTAGTGAAGCACAATGGGAAAGAATTTCTTTATTAGCTTATTATGGATATAAATATGATCAAAATGGATATAACCATAACGATACAAAATGGTATGCTATTACTCAAGTTATGATTTGGAGAACAACAAACCCTGAATCAAATATATATTTTACTGATACTCTTAATGGAAATTATACATCAAAATTTGATGGTGAAATGGCTGAACTTGAAAGTCTAGTAGCAAACCATTATAAAATACCACAATTACAAAGTGGATTAGTTGTTCCAATAGGAAGTACAGTTGAAGTTAATGATAGTAATAATGTATTAAGTAATTATAAAATTACTTCTACAGATAAAGTGTCAGCTTCAATTAATGGAAATACTTTATCAGTAACTGCAAATAGTATTGGCGAAGGATCTATTACTTTTGAAAAGAAAGCAACTAAATATGAAATTCCACCAATAGTATATTTTAGTGAACATTCACAAAATGTATTTAGAGTTGGTAACTTTGACCCAGTAGTAAGTAAATTTACTTTAAAGGTTATAGGTGGAAAAGTTACACCTAAGAAAGTTGATGTGGAGACAAGAACAAATACACCTCAAGGTGAAGCTAAATTAGGTGGTGCTGTTTATGGAATTTATAAAGTAGATGGAACTAGAATAGGTTCTGTAACTACTAAAGATGATGGAACTAATACATCAGATTATTTACCAGAACTTGGTAGGTTCTATCTATTAGAAGAACAACCATCAGAAGGATATTTATTAGATAGTAATAAATATTATTTTGAAATAACTGAGGATAATTTAAATCCTACAGTACAAGTATTTGAACAAGTAATTAAATTAGATTTTGAATTTACTAAAGTATATGCTAGTGCTGAAACTCAAATAATGGAACCAGAAGTAGGTATTAAGTTTGGAATCTATAATAATAAAAATGAACTTGTTGAAGAAGTAACTACTGATTCACAAGGTGTATTTAGATTTACTTTACCTTATGGGACTTATACTGTTAAACAATTAACAACAACTAAAGGTCATGAAAAAATTGATGACTTTAATGTTGAAGTAAAAACTACAAGAGAAGTAGTTAAGAAAGTTATTTCAAATGCTCCAATTACTGCGAAGTTAAGAGTTGTTAAAATTGATTCTGAAACAAAGGAAGTTATTAAGAGAAGTAATATCAAATTCAAAATATTTGATGTTAAAAATAATGAATATGTATGTCAAACAATTACATATCCAACTAAAGAAACTATCTGTGTATGGGAAACAGACAAAGATGGTGAATTTACAACAGCTTATCCATTAATGACTGGAACTTATAGACTTGAAGAAGTTGATCAAGTAATTGATGGATATTTATGGAATAGTCAATCTCATGAATTTAGTATTGATGAAAATTCAAATTTAAGAACTGATTCAGAATATGGAATTATATTTGATACTGATTTTGAAAACACTAGAGTAAAAGGTGAAATCAAAATTGAAAAAACTGGAGAAGTTGCCGAACTTACTGAAAATGGTTTTGAATTTAAAAATCAACCATTAGAAGGAGTTAAATTTGGATTATATGCTTTAGATGATATTGTATGGAATGGTAAAACAATTTATACAAAAGATTCTTTAGTATCTGAAAAACTTACTGATAGTGAAGGTAAAATTGTATTTGATGAATTATATCTTGGTAAGTATTATGTAAAAGAAATTGAAACATTAGATAATTATGTTTTAGATGAAAATACATATGAAGCTGAACTAGTATATAAAGATCAATATACACCAACTATCTTCTATTCAGAAGCTATTTTAAATGTATTAAAAACTGGTAAATTAGAATTTACTAAAACTGATATATCTGAATCTAAAACTCTTCCAAATACATTAATCGAAATTTATACAGAAGATGATGAACTAGTATTTAGTGGAAGAACTGATGAAGAAGGTAAAATTGTTATAGAAAGACTTCCTCAAGGAAAGTATTATATTCTTGAAAAGGAAGCACCAGAAGGTTATAAACTTAATGAAGAAAAAATGCCATTTGAAATAAAAGAAAATGGTGAAGTAGTTAAATCAACTATGAAAGATGAAGACATAACTGGAACACTTGAATTCACTAAATTGGATTTTTCAAATGATAATCCACTTCCAAACACTTTAATTGAAATATACAATGCCGATACAGAAGAATTAGTATTCTCTGGAAGAACTGATGATAATGGAACTATTACTATAGAAAAATTAAAATATGGTAAATACTACATTTTAGAGAAAGAAGCACCAGAGGGATATGAATTAAATCCTGAAAGAATGTATTTTGAAATTAAGGAAGATGGAGAAATTGTTAAATCTATAATGAAAGATAAACAAATAGTTAAAGTACCTAATACTGAAGCTAATGATTATAAAGAATTATTATTTAGTGGAATTACTTTACTAGTTTGTGGAGCAGGTGTGATTATTTATGGAATCAAAAATAAAAAGAAAAAATAAGAGCTGGTTAATATTAATCGGCTCTTTAATCTTTCTTAGTGGTATTGGATTAATAACATATGATTATCTATCTAATAAAAAGATAGATGAAAAAGAAACTGAATTATTAGAAGAATTCTATGAAATAGAAGAAGAGATTGAATCTATAGAAGAACCTCAAGAAGTAGAAGAAGTAAAAGAACAAGTTAAAGTTAATTATATTGCTGTACTTAAAATTCCTAAAATTGGTTTAGAAAGAGGTTTAGTAGATCCAAATAGTTATCTTAATAATGTTAATTATAATTTAGAGTGGTTAGATGGTTCATCTATGCCAGATAAAGTTAATGGTAATGTAATTATTGCTGGACATTCTGGTAGTGCTAGAATATCTTATTTTAGAAAATTAGATAGATTAGAACTAGGTGATGAAGCTTCTATTATCTATAATGGTAAAACATATAATTATAAAGTAGTAGATATTTATGATATAGAAAAAACTGGTAAAGCAGAAATAGTTAAAGAAAGAAATACTACAACTTTAACATTAATTACATGCAGACATAATACTAATAGACAGATAGTTGTCATATTAAAACAATTATAATTTTGCACAATATCTATTTATCTTTATGATGATATAATGCTTTATGAGGTGTTATTATGCAACTATATTTTGATTATTCAAAAGGTAAAGTAGATAAAAAGAATAAAGATAGAATAATCTTTATAAATAGAATGGCTTTACTTATGCAAGAATTTGAAAGCTCTAGTCCTGAGATTAATGAATTAATTAACTGGTTATTTTGTAAATCAGAAGGAGTCCCATATCATGATTCTGATATTGAAATTGTAAGTGATATAAAATTAGAACCAATTAAATGGTTAGATAAAAAAAGAGCAATTAAAGAAGTATGGGAAAATGATATGCATTTATATTCTTATGCATTAATGTTGCATGATTTAAATTACTGGCCTAATAATGATGTTTTAACTGAAATTATTAAAGAGTTGTATTTTAGATTAGATTATTTAATACATCCTTATGAAGAAGAACAACATGATAGAGATTTAGAAGATATAAGATATTTTATAGAATTTGATTATGTAGATGAAGAGCAATAGCTCTTTTTATTTTGGAAGGAGGTTTATTGTGAATGAAAACATAAGAGACTTCGAAATACATGGTATCACAGGATATACTGTAATGAGTAATTATCATTTACGAGATCCTAATTTATCATTTAAAGCAAAAGGACTTCTTTCTATGATGTTATCAATGCCTAAAGATTGGGATTATTCTATTAGTGGTTTAGAAAAGATATCTAACGAGGGTAAATATGCAGTTAGATCAACTCTAGAGGAATTAAAAAAGGCTCAATATGTAAATATAAGCCGATTTAGAGATGAAAAAGGATTGTTTAGGTATAAATATACTGTTTATTATTTACCTTATCCTATGTGGTTAAAAATGCATAATTATCCAGATATCAATTTTCCGTATATGGATAATCCGAATATGGATAACTGCACACAAATAAAGAATAATAATAAAAAAGATAAAATAGATAAAACACCAGATGAAACTGGTGAAGAAATTAAACATAATATTTTTACTAAAGAATTAATTAAAAGGAACTATATTTCAGAAGATGATAGTAGTTCTTTTTTATTTGATCAATTATTTGAAGATTTATTAAAACAAGGAAATAATTATAAGGATTTATTAATTATGACTAATTATGTTGTTTCTAGAATTAAAGAAAGAAATTTTAGAGATGAGAATGATAATGAAATAAAAAATAAATATGGTTATTTTAAAAATGCATTAATTGGAAATATAAGAAGATTTGAAAATCTTGAACACTTATATGAAGATGATGAATTTAATTGGTTAGATGATGATTCAAAATATGATTGGTTAAATGATAATGAGGAGGATTATGAATTATGAAAAATATAGAAGAAATTAAGCTGATGGAAATTGAAGCTTTAAGTGATTTTGAAGATCATATAGGAACAGTTTTATCTGATATGGATATTTTTAGAGAATATTTAGATAAAAAAGAATTAAAGAAATTTAATAAATGCTATGACTATTTAGATAATCTTTGGGAAAAGGTAGAAGATATCATAGCAAAAATAAGTGATGCTGATGAAAGAGGTAAATAATATGGAAGACAAATTTACATATGTAGGTAGAATGTATGATTGGTATGAAGTAAAAGAAGATTATTTAAGAGTTTTATTTCAAGTTTATGATAAAGAAATAAAAACATTCTATTTTTACGAATTACAAGTTTATGAACCAGAATTAATTTCTAAGTTTATAAATTTAAAACCAAAACAAATTATTGGAGTAGAAGGTCATTTTGAGGAACTTATAAGTCATCCAGATAGAGGACTTTCTCATATTGAACTAGAGCATGTAGTAGATAAAATCATTACTTCTGAATAGAGGTAATTTTTTTATTGAAAGGTGGTGGTTCTATAGAATGAAAAATATTCAGGAATAGTCAACTGAATTAAATAAAATGGCTAAATATTTGATTTATAGAGGGAGGAATATTAATGTTGAATCAAATTGTTATTGTTGGAAGACTAACTAGTAATCCAGAAGTTGTAAAATCTGAAGATGGAGGAAGTGAAAGAAGCCAAATAACTCTTGCTGTACCAAGAAGTTATAAAAATGCAGATGGCGAATATGATACAGATTTCGTTGATTGCATTCTTTGGGGTGGTGTTGCAAGCAATACAGCAGAGTATTGTAAAAAAGGCGACATAGTTGGAGTTAAAGGTAGAATTCAAACTAATAATTATGAAACTCCAGAAGGAGAAAAGAAAAAATCAACTCAAATTGTAGCTGAGAAAGTAACTTTTCTATCTTCAAGAAAAGAAAAAGAAGACGACATTGAAAAATCAGACGATGAATTAGAGATGTAGTCATATGAGAATAAAGCAAAGAAAAAGAGTTAAATCGCCAGCCAGCAAAATAACTCTAGTGATATTATATCACTTCTTTGCTTTTTCTTTTTAATTTTTTACAAAAGAAAGGAAAAACATATGAATTTATTTTATGAATTAATCAGCGATGATGCTGGAAAAAAGTTAAAAAAAGAAAGACAAGCATGGGGTATGTCTAGAAGAAGATTAGCTAAATTGGTAAAAACAGATAAAGAAACAATTGAATATATCGAAAAAGGATATGTTTGTATGCTAGATTCTGAATTACTAAGAAGAATAAGCGAAACTCTAGATGTAAATATGTTTGATTTCTTTAAAAGAAAATTAACATTTAAAGAAATGTTAGCAATAGTATAAGGAGGAATATTTATGGGTAATTATTTACAAATGTTAAAAATCGAACATCTTGAAGGTGGAGGATATAATGTAGATTCTATTATTAAAGCAATTCAAACTTTTTCTACTTGGGCTTTAAGAGTAGGAATTGCAGCAGCAGGTGTTTCACTAATTGTTGGATTTATTTTATATGCTGTTGTTGATGTAGATAGAAAAGCTCAAGTAAAGCAAAGAATAATTCAAACTATGTTTGGTATCGTAGGAATTATTTTAGCAATATCAATTGTAAATCTAATCATTGATTTATTCTAGGAGGTGATTTGAATGTTATTAAAAGCATTAGATTTATTAAGAACTCTTGGATGGGCATTAGTACATTTTATTTATAATCTAATTGATTCATTATTTGATATTTTAAAAGGATTAAATGCTTTTGATATAATCAATTCTGTTTCTGGAGATAATAACTTTATTACATTCCAAAAAGGTGTAATAGCAATTGCAGTTACACTTTTAGGATTATTTGCAATAAGTAGATTTGCGAAAAAGATAATAGATCCTGATGAAGGATTAAGTTCTAGTGGAATAGTAAAAGAAATTGTTAAATGTGGTGTACTTATAATTATGAGTACATTTTTATTTGTTCAAGCATCAACTTTTTCAATTAAACTTGCTGGATTTACTTCTAATATATTCACAAATAATAATTTAACTATTTCAGATTCAATGCTTACAATGTTCATTGATTATTCTGAGGGTTATAAAGAGTGTGATGATTTTAAAGGTGAAGACATAGCAAAAAATGTTTCAAATGGAAAATTTAATGCAAAAGAAATGTATAACGATAAATATGTAACTTCTAAAAGATTTATCTTACCAGATAAAAAAGATTATAAGTATAAAATTAATTGGATAATGGCTGTAATAGTTGGAGGATTTTTCTTATATTCATTATTTTTCTGTGGAATGATGTTAGCAAGAAGACAAATAGAATTCTTATTCTTATTTGTAATTAGTCCAATTATATTTGCTACTTCAATTGGAAATAAAGAAAGAAGAAGTGCAGTTGTTCAACAGTTAGTTTCATTAATGTTGCAAGGTGCAGTTATAATGCTCATTATTTCTTTAACAGCTATTGTAATGGGACAAATAAATAGTACAACATTCTTTAGTAATACATTTAAAGATATTGTAATTAAGTCAATCATGTATATTGGTTGTGGTTCATTCTTACTAACTGGATCTCAAGTAGTAAATAAGTTTATTGGTGGAAATGTATCTGCTAATAGTGGAAGAGAACAATTAATGGCTATGATGGGATTTGGTCAAGCAATGGGTGGAATAGCTTCAACAGCTGGACTTGGAGTTGCAGGTGCAGGATTAATGGGAGCTGGTGCTTTAGCAAAAGGTGGAGATGTAGTTGGCTCTAAAGTTGGTAAAGCAGGAAATTCTGCTCTAGGAAAAGTAGGACAAGCAGTTTCTAATTTTGGTTCTAAAATGGGTGGTAAAGATTATACATCTGGTGGAATTGGAAGTAATTTAAAATTTATGGGAGATTATTTACAAACTTCATCTATGGCTAGAAAAGGAAATGCACAATCTGGAAATCAAAGATCAAGTAAACTATCTAGATTTGGTTCTGGAATGATGAATGCAGGAAAAGAATCAATGGCTCAAGCAATGTCTAATGTAATGCCATCAAGAAGTATGTATAGAAGAAGATACAGAGGGAGAGATGATTAATGTATATAACAGTACCAAGTATTAAAAAGACTCTAGGAAAATATATAGAGATGAAAGATTTATACATAGGTCTTCCTATGTTATTTTCATTCTTACTATTATTTTCTTTTTCGAGTCATAAATTATTTTCGTTATTATATTTAACAATTTGTGTTTTTCTTATGTTACCAGTTAAGGTTTCAAAGAAAAATAGAATGTATAAAGTTGTAGCTCTTTTCTTTAGATATATTACTAGATGTAAAGAGTTCGCTTATAAAAGAAATGGAGATGAGGTAGATTGGAAAGAAAAACTAAAGATGAAAAAAATCTAAAAAAAGCAAAAAAGATTGATTCCAAGACAAATAGAAAATATTCATCTAAAGGTCAAATGAAAAAAAGAATAAAAAATTCTAAGACAGTTACCAATGTTAAAGAAATAGGTGATGATGGATTAATCTATTTAAAGTCCGGAGAAGTTGCAACATTAATTGAAGTAAAAGCTATCGATTTATCTCTAACAAGTAATCATGAAAAGAATCTTTTCTTTTCAATGTTAAAAGCATTATATCAAGTACCTAATTTAAATTTAAAATGTTACAAGTTAAATGAAAAATTAAACTTAAATGCTAATAAGGTTAGTTTAGATAATAAGATAGAAAAATTTCAAGATGATGAAGGCAAGAAGTTATTACTAGAAGAATCTAGAAATTTAATTGATGATTTAGAAGAAAAAAACTTTACTGTATCAAGCAAATACTTTTGGGTATTAATTGCAAAAGATACAGCAGTATTAAATAAACAATTAGATGAGATAGAAGATATTACTTTAAATATCGTTCCAAGGATTTATATTGAAAGTGTAACTAATAAATTAGAAATATATAAGTTCTTATCTAATTTATATTTAACATCTAATTCACTAGATGAATTAGTATGGAGTGATTTACCTAGTTTGGTAAGTCCAATGAATATGTCTGAAAGAACGGATAGAATGAAATTTGATGATAAAGAATTTCAAATACTAACTGTAAAAAATGTACCACCATTTGTTAGTGAATTATTTTTTGAAGATATATTCAATTATCCAGATGTAAGAGCTTCTATAGGAATACAAGAATGTATTACTCAAGAAGAATTAATTAGATGGGTAAATTCACAATATCAGTTTTTATTAACTGATAGAAATACTACTAAAAAATTAAGTGATGCAACTGAACTTGATACACAAAAAGAAAATTTTCAAGCATTAATGCAAGATATAAAAAATGGTGATGAAAAGATTAAAGAAGTATCGCTTATCTTAATAGTAGAGGGAGATAAAAAACATAGAGAAGAAGTAATAAGGGATTTAAAAAGAATAGCTGATTCATATCAAATAAAATTAGATATTCCAAGATTAAGACAAATGGAAGCATGGCAAAGTTATGATTTATCAACTAAGACTTTTGAAGATTATTGCTTTTATCTACCAACACTAACATTAAGTGCTGGATTCCCATTTACTAGAACTTATTTTAATGATTCAAATGGTTATATGTTTGGTGTAGATATTCATACATCTTTACCAATATTCTTTGATCCATTTGTATTAAATAATTCTAGAACTTCTCATAACATGGCAATTATATCATCAACTGGTGGAGGTAAATCTTACACTATGAAAAAGATGATTGTTAATGAATATGGAAGAGGAACTAAAATATTTATATTTGATGCTGAAAATGAATATAAAAGAATCGTTGAAGCTAATAAAGGAGAATACATTGATCTTTATTCTAAAACTGGTGGAATTATAAATCCATTACAAATAAGATTTATTCCATCAGATGATGAAAATCATGATACTAAAGAAACAGATTGTCCTTTAGCTAAACACTTAGGATTCTTAGAAGCATTCTTTAAAACAGCATTTGAAAGTATAACAGAAAAGGAACTTGTAATGTTACTTGCTATAGTTGAAAAACTATATAACAAAAAAGGTATATTCAAAAATACATCAATAAATACACTTCAAAATATGCAACCAGAAGAATTTCCTATATTCTCTGAATTATATGAATTCTTACCAGAATATAAAAAAGATGTAGATAGTAAAGAAAAAGAAAAAATAATTGAACAATTAGATATTCTTTTATCTAGATTCTTAACTGGAACAGATTCGTATTTGTTTGATGGACATACAAATATAGATTTATCAAATGACCTAATTGCATTTAACTTACAAGAACTTTTATATAGTGGTAATCAAAGATTAATTAATACTCAAACATTAAATCTGTTAACTTATTTAAATAACAGTATTGTTGCTAATAAAATTAACAACGATAAAGTTAAATTAGAAGATAGAAAACATGTAATGATTATTGCTGATGAATTTCACTTATTCATTGATGAAAACAATTTTGAAGTATTAAGAAACTTTGGACAACTAGCAAGAAGAATTAGAAAGTATTCTGGATCACTTGTAGTTGCTACTCAATCAGTTAAAGATTTTGTAGGTAGTCAATCAATATTAAGACACTCAACAGCTATATTTAATAACTGTCAGTATCAGATGATAGGAATGTTAAAAGAAGATGACTTACTTGCATATCTAGAATTATTTAAACAAAATCCATTAACAGATACTCAAAAGAATTTCTTAATGTCTGCTAGAAGAGGAGAATTCTTACTTAATATAGATTCTAAAAATAGATTAAGAATTTGGATTAGAGCAACTGAACTTGAAAGAGAAATGATGGGAGAGGGTGATTCAAAATGATAGAAGAATTATCAACTAAAGTAACTGATTTTTTCTATGACTATGATCCATATGAATTTAAAGATAATTATGAAAACTATAATGAAGGTTTGGAGGAAGCACAAAGAGTGTTATCCTCTAAATCTGAAACAAGAAATCTTATATTTAATTTAAAAGAAATTAATGATGATTTATACGGAGATGAAGATAAAACAATTAAAGAATTTTTTGATAGAAGTTCATCTTTAATTGAGGAATTAAAAGAGTATGAAAAATCATTAAAAGAAGATTATGAACTATGAAGAAAAAAATGTTAAAAATTATATTGGGTAGTAGTACAGGAATAGTTGTACTTGCTTTAGTAATACTTGTACCAGTATTAATGGTATTAGATTTTTTTGGAGCTAATATAACTGACAATTATGTAGAGAATAATATGGATTATGCTGATAGGTATAAAGAAGCAGTTAATATAGCTATGAAAAATAAAAAAGGTTATGTACCTTTAACAAGAATTCTTTACTTCTTTTTAGAAGATGAGAATCAATCATTTTATCAAATATATGTAGATAATTTAGATAAAGAAACAAATAGATTATTACCAATTAGTGAAGTATGTGAACTTCAAAAATATAAAAATTTTGATGGGTGTAAAGATTATGAATCTGGAGATCAAATTGATGAAGAACAAAACAAACCGTTTTCTCCACCAATTGATTTTTCAAAAGTAACTGTTACATCTTTTTTTATGGAAGAAAGAATAGTTTTTGGAAATTCTGATGTACACGGTGGATGGGATTTAGCGTGTGGTAATAAGACACCAGTTAAAGCAGTTTGTGATGGCAAAGTAACTAAAGTTAGTTTTCCTTATAAAGAAAATGTAACTAATACAAGTGGAGGTGGAGGTAATCAAATTCATCTTGAATGTGAAGTTGATGAAGATGTAACTTATGAAGTTATATATGCTCACCTTTATCCAGACACAGCAAAAGTAAAAACTGGTGATACTGTTAAAGCAGGAGATGAGCTTGCTGGAGTCGGTACAACTGGTTACTCAACTGGACCACATTTACATTATCAAGTTGAACTAAATGGGAATAAAGTTGATGGTATGAGTTTAATAGATTTTGCTGATAGTACACCTAACTTTAATCAATATCCAGATTTAACACCTGACCATAATTATAATTTTAATAATAATTATAATAATCAATTCAGACCATAGTTAAGACCATAAAATATTATTATAAATAAGGGATTATTTAATCCTTATGACCATGAATATGGTTGAATTTTGCAAGTGCAAAATAAGTTTGATATCACACAATTTCTAGATATTATCTAGGAATAAATAGTGTTGTGATATCAATCTCTTATGCTCTTAAATTATTTGCCAAAATAATTATATATTTTATGGTCTGAATTGAACCATAGTATGTACATATAAGGAGGGATAAGTTATGCATGAATATCCGTTAAGAATTTCAGAAGTATTATGGAAAAGGATAGAAATAGAAGCAGAAGCTAGAGGTCTTTTAATTAGTGATATGTTAAGAGAAATAATTGAAAAAGGTTTATTAAAAATTTATGAAGAGGAGGCTAAGTATGGAAAAATTAAATTTGAACAAACTGATAGCGAATGACATAGTTAATTATGGAATGGATAAGACTACTAGTTTTAATTACATAGTAAGTTTAAATGATTTTCTAGATGATTATGATGAAGAATCTATAACATATATTAAATCTCACATTAATGACATAATTGAAGCTGTACATCAAAATGAAAATGTTGCTCAGTTAGATTATGATGAAGCAAGGCAAGAATTTGATATGGTATTTTATTTTGATGGATTATTTAGTAAGTTAGATAAAAAAATCTATAATCTTTCACAAGAGATGGGAATAGATTTTGAACCTGAAGAAGTTTGGGAGATATCTTATGATATAGAAAATTCTGAAGAATATAATGATTTAATCACTAGTGCAATTAAAGAAAATTTTAAGACTAAAGGAAGGGAGATTTAATTATGGCTGATCCACATATATATTTAACTCAAGATATTAAAGATAGAGTAAAAGAATATGCAAACAATAATGGATTAAATTTTTCTCAATCTATTAGAACTTTAATAGAAATTGGATTAAACTCAAGTGAAGAAAATATTTTATTAAAACAAAATAATGTTTTATTAGAGAAGATATTTTCTAGACAGTTATATTTAAGAGATTTAATAGAACAGTTTTATTCTGATATGGAAATAGAAAAATTAAGCAATCCTAGAAATAATAAAGCATTACAAAAATTTAAAACTAATAAGGATAAATTAAAATACGATGAGTAGTCCTAATGTAGTAGTAAAGAATATGTTTACTCCTAGTTTTAAAAATCTAAATCATATTTATAAGACTAAAAATCAAGTACATAATTCAACAATGAATATGTTTGATTATTATGCTAATGAAAAGAAAAAAGCATTTTTTATGTTAGATTATTTTAGTGGAAAAATAGGCAAAGATAAGGAAATGAATATTATGTTTGAAAATGGAGAATATGCTACCAAAGATGAAATAGAGAAAAGAAAAAAACAATATGCAAAATATATAGAAAATTCTAATATTTATAAGCTAGTTATTTCTTTCCCAGAAAACTATTTAGAAGAGAATGTAGATATTAAGAAATTTGAAAAAGATTTAGCAAAGCACATTATTCCAATGTTTTTAAAAAAATGTGGTTTTGATGATATTAATAATATGAGTTATCAATTTTCACTCCATACTAATACAGATAACCTTCATTTTCATTTATCTTTTACTGAAAAAAAACCTAACTATAAAAGAACTATGAGTAAAGAACTAGTATATAGACATGCTGGCAAATTAGAACAAAAAGAACTTGGATTTTTGAAAAATGAAATAGAACATTATATTCATAAAGAACAAGTTTTTACACCTTTATTAAAACAAACTAATAAAGAAATAGAAGAACTTAAAAAATATTTTAATCCTAAAGAAAAGAACTTTTTACTTAATGATAAATCAGATATTTTAATTGAAGAAAAAATAAATAGATTAGGGAAACTTTTAGAAGAAAAAAGAGATTCTAAAAATCAAAGAATAAAATTTAATTCAATTAAGAATAAAGAAATAAGGGATTTAACTAAAGAAATAAAAAGTAATATTTTTTCTAAAAAAGATACTGAATTATATAATGATTATCAAAAATTTAAAACTAGTTTAAAAGAGATTAACAAATACTTTAATGAAGTAGCTAAAAAGAATCATTCAAAGGAAGTGGATGATTCTTTTATTAAGTCTAAACAAAAATATTTAGATAATTATGTTTTAAATGCAATTGTTAATTATGCTCAGCATAAAAAAATAACAGATTCTAAAATCATACAAGAAGCTGTTTATAAAGAATATAAGAAGAATAAAAAGAGAAATAAGTTTGATATTTTAACAAGTTATTTATCTTCAAATAATAGAAGATCTCAATTTGTAAGTAAATACAAAATAAAAGAAGCTGTTAGAAATATAAACGATGAGTTAGAACAAGCTGAAAAAGAATTTGAAAATTTATTTAAGGAGGACAAAGAACATGTATATGAGTGAAGAAGATGAGAAAAAAATTTATCACATTTTTTGTGATATTTCAAAAGTTTGTAGAGATTATTTTTGGTTTAGATTACATATGCCAAATGATGGTTGGAGTATAGATGGAGAAGTGAATGAAATGATTGATTCACTCGAATATCTAAAACAAACACATAAAGAGCTTAGAGCAAAATATCCAGAGGAGGAAGTATGGGATACAGATCAGATGTCAGAATAATGACTTCTAAAAAAGGATTTGATGAACTTAGAAAATTTACAGATCAATATTTAAAAGATAAGAATTATACATATGGTAATTTACTTGATCAATTAGATTTAAATCACGAAACAAAATATGCTAAATATATTGGTTGGAATTCTATTAAATGGTATGAATATTCAGGATCAGATTATGAAGATGTAAATGCAATCATGGAAGGACTAAGTCATTTAAAAGATAAAGACTTATCTTATAGATATGCAAGAATCGGAGAATCATATGATGATTATGATGAACATTATTATGAAAGTAATAAAGAGGAAGAACAAGATTTAGAATATCCATCAATGGAAAGATATTTTGATGATGATTATGTAATTGATAATATGAAACTTGATGCTAAAGAACCAGAATTAACTTAGAGGTATATTATGTATGATGATATTTTAAAAGACTTAGAATCTAATTTAAGTTTTACATATGGAAATAATATAACTCAATATGATAGTGGATATATATGTGATGTATTTTCTGAAATAGCTGACAGTAATGTAGATATTTATACTTCAGATTTATTTGAATGGGGTAAAAGCAATATGTACTATATAGATGAAGCTACTAAAGAATTTGGTAATCCTAATGATATATTAAGACAAATTCAACAAGGACAATACTATGCATATGAACAAGAATTATATGAGAATCAAGATGATATTATTAAATACTTTGCATATTCATATTTAAAAGATAATAATATTAAACTAAATATTGATCAAGAAGAAGATTTAGATGATTATTTATCAGGTGTAGATTCAAATGATAAATTAGAAGATATAATTGATTATTGTAGAAATATTAATAAGGATTATGAATTAGCATGAATGTAGGATTAATTGTTTTACTTGTAGTAATGGTTATTTTTATTATTGGATTTATGTATATAGAACCTATTTTGATGAAACATAAAGTAAAGAATGATAATGAGTATGGTTCTGCTAGATTTAGTACAAATAAAGAAATAAAAAAGAACTTTAAGAAAGAAAATATTCATCACATAAAAGAGGCTGGATTTCCAGTTTCTTTTAGTAAGAATTTAAAAAATATTTATTTTGATCGAGAAACACCTCATTATGTTTATTTAGGCTCTACTGGATCTGGTAAATCAGTAACAGCAGTAATACCAACATGTACTTTTATATCAAAAGCAAAGAAAAAAAGAAGTGTTTTTATTACCGACCCGAAAGGGGAGATTTATCAAACAACATCGAAGATGTTTCAACATCAAGGGTATAAAATATTAACTATTGATTTTAGAAATCCCGAAAAGTCAAATAAGATAAATATATTAGAACCAGTAATAAAAGAATATGAAGAATATATAAATTATGAAAAATTAGCACTAGAATCAAATAATGAAAATGATAAATTAATTTACAATAATAAATCTATGAGTTGCTTAGCTGAAACAAATAGGTTAATATCTTCACTTGCAACAATGGTTATGCAAGATAAAGTAGAGCAGAAAGATCCATTTTGGAATGAATCTGCTAAGAACTTATTAGAAGGATTAATTGGTTTCTTTTTAGAAGAATATAAAGCTGGTAATATTACTAGAGAAAAAATAACTATGACTTCTATTAGAAAATTTCAAAACAGTTCTATGGAAGAAAATAACTTTAAAAAGTTTAAAGATTATATAAATACTAAATCATATGGAAGTAAGTCTAAAGATGCTTTAGTAAGTATATTAAGTGCTAGTGAAAATACATATAAATCAATTACAGCAGTATTTGGTCAAAAGATGAATATATTTGATGACATTAATGTAGCAAATGTTACTAGCACAAGTGATTTTGATTTTAATATATTAGGAAGCAAACCAGTAGCTTTATATGTAATTGTTCCAGATGAAGATAAAACATATTTTACTTTAGTAACAATTATAGTTGGACTTTTATATAGAGATTTAGTAAAACTTGCTAATAGTAATGAAAAAAAGAAATTACCTTATGAAATCGATTTTATATTAGATGAATTTGCTAACTGTCCACCACTTGCTGATATAGAAGCAATAGTATCAGTTGCAAGATCTAGAGGTATGCATTTTCATTTCTTTATACAGTCATTTTCTCAGTTGGATAATGTTTATGGAAAAGAAGTAGCACAAATTATTTTAGATAACTGTGGTCTTGTTTATTTAAAAACGAATACACAAGAAACAGCAGAAGCTATTTCAAAAAGATTAGGTAAGAAAACTATTGAATCAAATAGCATGAGGCAATCAGTTTCTCTTATGAATTATAATGGAGATAAGACTACTAATTTAATAGGTAGAGATTTAATGACTCCAGAAGAAGTAAAACAACTTCATTATAAAACTATTATATTTCCTATTATTGGATTTCCAATTTTTAGAGATACAGTTTTATATAATAAGTTTAGTTGTTATGAATCTGGTAGAGTAGAGAGAGAATCTAATCCATTAAAAGATTTATCTTATACATACTTTACTGTAGAACAAATAAATCATGAGATAAAAGAAAAAAGGAAACCTAATCCAAGAGAAGTTAAAGAAATGAATCAATCATTAGAACAAGCTGATAAAGATAACTTAAAACCAGTAGAAGATATAATTGAAAAAATCTTTAAAAAAGGTTATCAATTAAAATATCTTGCTAATCCAGTTCATAGAATTTATATGCAAATAACATTAAATCGAAATTTGATTCAAAAAGAGAAATCGTTATTAAGTAAAAAAATAAAAGAAGAATATTATCATTTTCAAATTATTGAAAAAGATAATAAAACAATAATAGAAGTTCATAATGAAAATCCAGATATGAGCATATTAAATAATATGAATAATGAAAGGTAGTCCGAAAGGGCTACCTCTTTTTTGCTAAAAAAATAAATTTGACTTTATCCGACAAATATTTTATAATGATATTGTTGTTAGATAAAGTAGTATGAAGTAAGAAGTAATTTTTATGTAGTAAAACTTTAGTAGTATTGTAGTAGAAGTAATGCAGTATGGAAGTATAGTAGTAAATATCTAACAACATGTAGTAGATCGTCTGCTAGTACAGGGACGATTTTTTTTATGCATTTAAACCAGCAATAATAAGGTTTTCGCACTTTAGTAATATTGCGAAATGATTAGAAAATAAGATCTAATCTTTTTTGATTTTACAGAAATCGTGAAATAAATAATATTCGGATTAATAATTATAATAAAACTTATTATAAAATAAACATTAAATATAAACTCTACGATTAGTTTGTTGATTATATACTATTAAGAACTTATACTAAAATAGAAAGAAGGAGAACAAATGAATCAAGAAAAGATTGGTAAATTTATTGCTAAAATTCGTAAAGAAAAAAATATGACACAACAAGAACTTGCTGACAAACTAAATGTAACAGATCGAGCAATTTCTAAATGGGAAAGAGGAAAAGGAACACCAGATATTTCTCTTTTGATTCCTTTATCAAAAGAACTAAACATTAGTGTTTTAGAATTGTTGAGTGGAAATAGAATAACAAATGAAAATGATGCAGTAATAAATATAATTAAACAAGATAATAAAAAAATTAGATTTTGGAAATGGTTATTTTTAGGAACAATGAATGTTATTTTAATAATTGCAACTTTATTTTTAATCAATAGTTATATTATCCCCAATAAATATAATAGTGAAACTCAAGGAATGATTAAAGTTGTAAGCAATAGTATGCTACCTACATTAAAAGTAGGAGATATAATTGTATATGATAAAGTTCCTATAAACAATGTTAAAGAAAAAGATATAATTGTTTATTATTTTGAAACAAATAATTTTAAAATAATACATCGTGTTAGTAGTATAAATTTTGATAGTGATGGGAAAATACTTTTAAAAACAAAAGGAGATAATAATTTGGAAGAAGATCCTAATAGTATTACTGAGGATACCTTTCTTGGCATTTATAATCATAAAGCATCAGGTTTAACTAATTTGTTTTTAAAAGAAAAATCAACATTATCTGTTTCAACAGTTATTATTATACTTATCTTAATTATAATTATAATAAATTTAGATAGTTTAGAAGTAGTTAAATTGATAAGTAAAAATAAATACAAAAGGAAGATTTAATGATATAATAAAATTGTAGGAGGACTTATGAAAAAAACATTATCAATTATTTTATTTGTAGTTGGATTTATAGCAACATATCTAATTATGTGTTATTGTATACCAGGATTAAGAATTAAACTAGCTGCTGAACCAAAAGAATACTTTATAGAGAGTATAAAATATGCGGCTATATTTAAAACCATAACTTCTTGTGTTGTTGGTGGAATTTTTGCCGCATTACCATATATAATTAAAAAGAAATAAGACAAATTATAATTTATTAAATTTATGATACCATTAAGATTATCCTTTTGTTCGCAATATGGATATATTACGAAATAAATATAAGACGGATGAGAATCCGTTTTTGTATGTTATAATGTTTAATAGAGGAGTTGAATCTAGTGAAAAAGAGAGAAATAGTAATAATTAGTATTCTAACAATTGTATTAGCATTTATGGATATAAGTGGAATGCCTAGTGCTTTATTTGTAAATATAAAAGTATTGGATATAAATCCTATTTATTTTACTTTAATGATTAATTTTATTTTTATCGGTATAATTGCATTCTTCACATTAAAGTATTTATGTCCAAATTGGAAGTTAGGATTTAATAAAACAGGAATTATATCTGGTTTAAGAAAATATGGAATAGTTGGAATTATTGTGGGGTTAATAACAGGGATAGCTTTTTATATAGGTTTAAAATTTGATGCACATCCTAGTTTCTGGAAAATATTAATAGAAGGAATAATATATTATATTGGTGTAGCAATAGTTGAAGAATTATATGTTAGAGGATTATTATTAAACCTTATTGAGAAAATTAGTTATAAAAGTAAATATAGTACTTTAATAGGAATTATTGTTTCATCAGTTATATTTGGTATAGGACATATATTTGGAGTGTTAGGAGAACCTATTTTAATAATAATTACAAAAGTAGTATGGACTATAGCAATGGGGATGTATTTTGGTGCAATATACAAAAAAACAAATAATTTATGGATTCCAATTCTATTACATTTCATAATAAATATTTGTGCATTACCATATTGCTTCACTACTAATACTTCTTATCCAATAATAAGTTTGTATATTATATTACCAGTATATTTATTACTTGGAGTTTATAGCATATATATTATAAGAAAG
>JAFUTR010000027.1 GCA_017477845.1 Bacilli bacterium | reverse complement strand
GTAATTTGATATAGTTGTCATTTATATTTCCTCCTTCATGTGGACAATATATCAGAGCATATTATAACACGTGATGTTTGAAAGATTAAGTGGAACATTAATAAATTTAGTGTCCAACTTAACTTTTCAATTAACAAATTTAAGAAAATTGATTAAATTGATATACTTTTTAAGACATTTAATATATAATATTTTTAGATTTATGGAGGATGTATGAGAAAAATAGAAATTAAAACATATCAAATGGGGGAATCATTATTTGCAGCTATCATCTTTCTAATTTTTGGTATTTTCTTAATAACAGATCCAAAAGAAATGATTAAAATAGCTCTCTATATATTAGGAGGATTTATAACTCTTTTAGGTGTATTTAAATTGCTTTTCTATTATAAGAGTAGTCAAGATAGTAATAAAAAAGAAATAGTAACTGGTGGATTCTTTATAATTATAGGTATGTCACTTATATTATGTACAGCAATTTTTTATGATACTATTGAAACAGTTTTAAGATTTTTAATGGCAATATATTTATTATATGTTGGAGTAAATCGTCTTGTTTCCGCATTTAAAGTTAAAGAAAGTAAAAAAGCATATTTTATAAATGCTGGAATCATAATCGCCATAGCAGTAGCACTTGCAGCAATTCCAAATCTTCCACTATTTGTAATGGGATGGATTATTGTACTATACGCAATTGTTGAAATAGTAGGATTCGTTTTAGGAAGAAAAAGTGGAAATAATATTGAAGTTAAAGAAGCAGTTATAATAAAGGAACAAATAGAAAATAAAACTAATAGTGAAGACATAAAGCTTTTAAAATAAGGAGGAGAAAGCATGGATATAAATATTTTAGTTCAAGGTGGAGTAAATGTTAACCAAGCTCTAGAACTTCTTCAAGATATGGATACTTATAATGAAACATTACAGGATTTCTTAAGTGAAATAGATGATAAACTTGCTAAAATCAAAGAGTATAAAGAGTCACAAGATATGGAAAATTACGCAATACTTGTACATTCTTTGAAAAGTGATTCTAAATATTTAGGATTTACTTCTTTAGCGGAACTTGCATATAATCATGAAATGGCAAGTAAAGCAGGAGATGTTAGATTTGTAATTGGAAGTTATGATGCCTTAATTAATGAAGCTAATAGAATCATTGGAATAGTTAGAAATTATACATCAGGTGTTAAAGCTCCAACAGTTTCTTTAGTAGGAAATAATAATACTAAGAAAATACTTGTTGTTGATGACTCAAATATAGTAAGAAATTTTGTTCAAAAAATGGTTCCTAGTGAATATTCTGTTTTAGTAGCAAGTGATGGAGAAGAAGCAATAAAAATAATAAGTAAAGAGGCAGTTAATTTAAAAGGAGTATTACTTGATTTAAACATGCCAAAAGTAGATGGATTCCAAGTTCTTGAGTTTTTTAAAAACAATGGTTTATTTGCAAATGTTCCAGTTACAATAATTACTGGTGATGATTCTAAAGACACTGTAATGAAAGCTTTTGATTATCCAATAGTAGATGTACTAAACAAACCATTTACTGAAAATGATGTAAAAAATGTAGTTACAAAAATGATTAATTTTTCATCAGTTAAACAATAAGTAATAATTAGTTTTTTAATAAGCATTTCATAATGCTTATTTTTTCTTTCTATAAAAAATAATTTTATTATTTTATTATTTAATGTATTATGATAAAATAAAAATGAGGTTTATAAAAGACTTAAACTAGATAGAAGAAGATAAAAAATAAAGTATAAAAATAGCATATTTTCATATCATTTATTAGGTGAATAGTATGAAAAAAGTAATATGCTATTTTTTTATTCTACTTGAATTATTAAGTTGTACATTTGTGTACGCTGCTGATACAGCTAAATCAACAATTGTAATGGATATGGATAGTGGAAGAATACTATATGAAAAAAATAAAGATACCCCTTTATTAATTGCATCTACAACAAAAATAATGACCGCAGTAATCGCAATAGAAAATAAAAACTTAGAAGACATTGTTACAGTAGGTGATGAAATACTTACTATGTATGGATCAAATATTTATTTAGAAGTTGGAGAAAAAATAACTTTAAGAGATTTATTATATGGATTAATGCTTAGGAGTGGTAATGACGCAGCAGTAACAATTGCAACTTATGTTGCCGGAGATATTAATACCTTTGTAAAGATGATGAATGATAAGGCCAAAAAAATAGGTATGAACAATACAATTTTTAGAAATCCACATGGATTGGATGATGATACAGAAAACTATTCAACAGCATATGACATGGCAAAACTTATGAAGTATGCAAACAATTTAATAGAATTTGTAGAAATATCTGGGGCAAAAAAATGGACAGTAACTTCAAATAAAAAATCTTATATTTGGTTTAATAGAAATAAAATGATAACTGATTACAAATATACAACTGGTGGAAAAACTGGATATACACCTAGAGCTGGGAGAACTTTAGTAACAACAGCAAGTAAAGATAATCTTAACTTAATTGCAGTATCACTAAATGATTATAATCACTATAAGACTCAGGAAGAATTACTTGACTATTACTTTTCAAAATATAAAAGTTTTTTAATTATAGATAAAAATAATATAAATATTCAAAATGATAATTATGATGAATTATATGTAAATTATAGCTTTACTTATCCCTTAACAGATGAAGAAAAAGAAAGCATTGAAAAACATGTAACTTTTTACAATTTAGAAGGTTACAAAGATAATGACGTAGTAGGAGAAATCTCAATTATTTTTAATAAAGAAGAAATTTATAAAGAAAATATATATGCAAAAAAAAATGATAATAAAAAAACTAGTATATTTACACATATTAAGAATTTTATACATTCTCTTTTATAATAAAATTTGATATAATCACATTA
Source organism: Bacilli bacterium (assembly GCA_017477845.1). GTDB lineage: Bacteria > Bacillota_I > Bacilli_A > RF39 > UBA660 > RUG13868. The sequence goes on along the minus strand of JAFUTR010000027.1, from coordinate 5,310 downwards.
GGTGATTTTTATGGAACGTTTACAAAAAATAATTGCAAAAAGTGGAGTAACTTCAAGAAGAAAGGCTGAGAATTTAATAACAGAAGGAAAAGTAAAAGTAAATGGAGAAGTAGTATTAACATTAGGTACAAAAGTTAATGAAAATGATACTATTGAAGTTGATGGAATAATTATATCAAAAGAGGATAAAGTTTATTATTTATTAAATAAACCAAGAGAAGTTATAGCAGCAGTAACAGATGATAAGAATAGAAGAACAGTTATTGATTTAATTAAGGATGACAGAAGAATCTATCCAGTAGGAAGACTTGATTATGACACAACAGGTTTAATCATTCTTACAAACGATGGAGACTTTGCTAATTTAATGATGCATCCAAGGAATGAAATTGATAAATGCTATGTTGCTAAAATTGCAGGTATACTAACACCTAGAGAACAAATGACTTTAAAAAATGGAGTAATCATAGATGGGGTTAAAACAAAACGAGCTAGGGTAAAGGTTAGAAAAATTGATAAAGAAGCAAATACATCTATTGTAGAAATAACTATTCACGAGGGAAAAAACCATCAAGTAAGAAAAATGTTTGAAAAAGTTTCTCACGAAGTATTAAAATTGAAAAGAGAAAAAATTGCATTTCTTTCTACAAATGGCCTAAAATCAGGAGAATATAGAAAACTTAACCACAAAGAAGTTGCAACATTATATTCCCTTGCTAAGAGTAAAGGAGTACAATGAAAAAAATAAGTATATCAACACTAATATCAGGATTAATATTACTTGCAATAGGATCATTCAATTTCTTTGAAAAATATAATAATTATTTAATAGAAGAAGAAAAAAATGCAAATATAACTGTTGAAGGAAAATATATAAATAACAGTGACATGATAGTAGTAACTGCCTCAAATGATGAATTCTTATCGGTTGCGATTAATGATGAAACTTTTGATTTTGAACATGATGGTGATTATTATAAAAATAATGTATTAAACTATTTAATAAAATTTCAAAACGATAACTTAATAATAGTTAAAAAAGGAGAAGAAAGTATATTGTTTACTAAAATAAAATAAAAAAGTATTCCAAACGAATACTTTTTTATTCAACACTTATAGCAGAAGTTGGACAACCTTCCATTGCTTCAGTAGCTAGATTTTTATCTTCTTCACTAACTTCTGGAACTTTAACAGTTGCATATCCTTCATCACCTAATTCAAAAACATTAGGACAAATAGCAGTACATGCTCCACAACCGATACAAGCATCTTTGTTAACTGTTGCTTTCATACAATCTTCCTTTCTATATCATTATACAACATAAGATTAAAGTTTACAATTGCTTTTTACATAAATTTACATTCATTTAACAATGATATGTTGGTTTTTGTAGATTATTATGTTAAAATATGTTTGTAGGAGCTGATGTTATGGAAAAACGTAGCGATAGATATAATAATGATGAAGAAGCTGAAAAGAAAATTTCTAGCCGTGTTTCAAAAAATCAATTATTATATGACGAAATAAATAGTAAAATTGGTTTTGAAGAAATTCCTACATATGATTCACAAGAAGAAATCAATTTATCAACAATTGATATGGAAAACTTAAAAAGAAGTGATTATCAAAAAGTTAAAGATTATAAAGAGTTACTTTCTGATACAGAAAAAAAAGAAGCAGAAGAACCAAAACAAGAAATTAAGAAAAAAACTTTTGATATCAATAAAGTTCTTGAAGAAGCTAAAAAAAATAGAGAAATTGATGAACAAGAAGAAAAAAGGAACTTAAAAGAAGAAGATTACAATGTTCTTAACAATTTAAACAAAAAATATCTTCATCAAAAAGGCTTTTCTGAAGAAGATAATGAAGAATTAAAAGAGTTAATTGATACAATTACATCAAAAACACTTGTTGATGATATAAAAGATGAAGAAGAAAAAGAACTTTTAAGTGAACTTTTGGCAACGACAATAGACATAAAGTTAGAAAATGAATTATCAAAAACGCAAATAGAAGAAATTGCAGAAGAAAAAATTAATGAAGAAGATCTTGTGAGCACTGATTCATTCTATTCCAAGTCTCTTGAACTATCAAAAGAAGATTTAATAGATGATAAAGAAGAAAAGAAAGAACAAGAAGAAAATGAAGATGAACTAGATATTGAAGAAGAACAAAGTATTTCAAAAATTATTTTCATTTCATTAATATTATTGATAATAGTCTTAGTTGTAGTATATTTTATCTTACAATTTTTAGGAGTAAGTTTTTAAAGTTATCTAATGATAACTTTTTTTCATATACTTTATTAGGTGATAAAATGTATAAAAACATTAAAAAAAATATAATTATAAACTTAATAATATTTTTTTTAGCAATAATTAACATGAGTTTTATAAATCAAATTAGTAAAGAAAAAATAAAAGATTATTCAACTATGATAGCAAGCAAAATAACTAAATATGTAATTAATAATGCATATGTACGTGAAAAAGTTAATTACTATGCAGAAGATATTTACGATATTATTAAAGATGACTCAAATGAAATAAAGAACATAGTATATGATGCTGGAGTTATAAATGACTTAATAAATTCGATAACTGAACGTATATATAATATGTTTAATATGCTTGAATATGGAGATTTAAAAAAAATAAATATTAGGGAAAACATATTAACCACAAATAAAAACGATAAAGAAGGCATTGTTTTAGAAGTACCTACAGGAATAATATTTGATAACTATTTATTAGCAAGCTTAGGACCATCAATACCAGTTAAATTATCATTAACTGGGGAATTTGAATCTTACATATCTAGTGACGTGGTAGAGTATGGAATTAATAATGCAATGGTAACAATAAATATAAATATAAAAATAAGTGAACAAATAACTATGCCGTTTATTACAGAAAAAATTACAGTAGAAAATAAAATACCAATATTTATGAGTCTAGTAAATGGCGAAATACCAAATTACTACATTGGAGGGTTCACAAAAAATTCCAATATTTATTAAATAATATGATATAATCAAAATGGTGATAAAATGAAAAAAATAGAATTATTAGAAAACGAATATGAAATAATAAAAGATGACAATAATGTCTTTGACTTAGAAGAGGTTACATCTCTTGCAACAGATTATTTTAAACCATATGATTACATTTTAGGTGATTTTTCATATGGAAAACTAAGATTAAAAGGATTTTATAAGAATGATAATAAAAAAGCCACAAAGATAAATAAATATAGCTATTTAGAAGAATATTTAAATAATTATTGCGCATTCAAATGTAAGTATTTTATTATTGAAAAATTATTAAAAAAATAAACAATTATTGTTGAAATGTATTGTAAATATGATAAAATAATTATATAAAGAATAAGGAGGCTATTTATGGATGAAGATAAAAAGATAATGTCAATTGTTCTTGAAGATGGATCTATTGACGAAGTTGAAGTTTTATTATCTTTTAAATTTACTGATACAAATACAGAGTATATGGTCTATACAAAAAATGAGACGGATGATAATGGAAATGTAACAATTTATGTTGCATCAGTAGATAGAGCAGATGGAGGAGACCCAAGACTTGGAAGCGTAGATAGCGAAGAAGAATGGACAAGAATTAAAAACGTTTTGAAGGAATTATCTAAACCAGTAGAATAAAGAATAAACATAGATTGGAGGTGGCACTCGTGAGCAATATAATTGAGCAAACAACACTTAACTTAAAGAAAAAAATAGAAAGAATAAGTGGAAGATATCCAAGTAAAGTAAGATTTACAGGAGCAACAAATATTTCTTTAAGGAAAAACATTAATAATAATCTGCTTGAAAAAGCATTTGCAAAATACAACAATACATATAATGAATTAAGAAATGCAGTAGTAACCAAAGAAACTGAAAAAGCAGAGCAAGAAGCAAGAGATAATGCTCTAGAAGATGAAAAAATAGAAAAAGAAAGAAATGCTAAAATAGCTGAAGATAACTTAATTGCTCGTATAAGTAGTGCCGAGGTAGCAAAGCCAAGAATTGATTTTTTAAATATAGAAATTTTAAAATTAAATGGAAGAATTGGAACTATTGGAAATAACTATGGAATAAACGTTAAAAATAGTTTCTCTACAAATAAACCAAAAGCATTAAGTGTTCCAATTATATATTCAAAGTCGTACAAAGAAATAATGAAAAATTCAAATGCTGGACTATATGAATTAAAAGAAGTTCTTGAAGAGGATGGCAATAATAATGAATTGCCTGTAGTAGAAGAAAAAAAAGTTGCAAATTGGAAAAATTTATTTGACAATATCGAAACAAATACCAAAGAAGAAATAACTGTAGCCCTAGATAGTGCTGTAGACAAAGATGAAGAAGAATATATCCCTATTGTAACAAAAGGTGTTAGTGAAGAAGAACTATCACAAAGAAAATTAATCGGGGAACTAGGCGATGAATTACAAGAAGTAAGAAGATTGCAAGAAAGCACAAATGGATTAGCTTCACCATTTAGTGAAGGATTATACGAAAGAGAAAATAGTTTGCTAGATATGCTTTCAAACATTTCTGGAGTAGAAAGAATAATAAAAAATAAAAATAACAAATCAACACGAAATATTAATAATACTGAATTTCAAAATTTAGTTGAACAAATAGTTGGATATAAAGAACCGATAAGTAAAGAAGAACATGATAGCAAAGAAAGAGAAATGCAATTATATTATTCTGATCCAGAAGTATCAGAAACAATAGATAATTTAAGGCATAAAGATTTATTATTTTCTTTTAATCAGCCAGAAGCTTATAACAAAGTGATGGAGGCAGAAAGAAAAGATAATGAAAGACTAGCTATTGCTTCAACAACATTTGAACCTATTAATGTAAATAATGAAATAGAAAGCAAAGAAACTGAAAGCAAATATAATCAAATGATATTTGAAGGAGCTATTGAGCAAGCAAGAATGCTACAAAAAGAAAATGAACTAATAGATTTAGTAAATGGTGCAGAAGAACAAGCTCAAATGTTGAAGCACCAAAATGACTTAATAGATATAGAAGAAAAAAATATGCAAGAACAAATAATAAAACAAGCAGCAGAAGAGCAAGCAAGAATGCTACAAAAAGGAAACGAACTAATAGATTTAGTAAATGGTGCAGAAGAACAAGCTCAAATGTTGAAGCATCAAAATGATTTAATAGATATAGAAGAAAAAAATAGGCAAGAACAAGTAATAAAACAAGCAGCAGAAGAGCAAGCAAGAATGCTACAAAAAGAAAATGAACTAATAGATTTAGTAAATGGTGC
>JAFUTR010000026.1 GCA_017477845.1 Bacilli bacterium | reverse complement strand
TTTAAAACAGTCAAGATACATACAATCACATCCTATATTATCATATACCTATTATAATAATACCATAAATAAATTAAAAAGAAAAGCCTATTTTCAACAAAAAATAAACTTTTTTTAATTATCTAACTACAAAACTTGGGAAGAAGAAACTGGTAGTAAAATTATATCTAAAAATAATTCTTTGACTTATCAATATACAGATGAAGATAAATTAATAGAAAAATAGGGATTCCAAGGATACTTCCTGTTTTTTTATGTTATAATTAGTGCAGTTAGCAAGTGATTCTTATGAGTAAAAAAGAAAAAGATAATTTGCCAGCAAAAATACAAATCAATTGGTTGATGACAATTTAGTCTAACTTTTAAAAAAAGAGGTGATAAAATGAGTAATTTATCTAAAGTAATTTTAGGAACTGGTAATTATTATGATGTAAAAAGTGGTAATACTGTATCTGTTACAGGTGATGGTGGTAATGCTTGGGGATATTTTGGGCCAGCATATAAAAAACTAGCTCCTAAACTAGTTACTTATACACCTTATGCTGAAAAGTTAGAAGAATTAGAAAAATTGAAAGAGGATGTTTCTAAATTAAAAGAGTATGTTGAGTTTAGGAAACAAATAGAAGATGAATATATTAGGAGTTATTATGATATAAGATTAAAAGATTTAGATGTTAAAGATTTACTTTATATATTAAATGAGAAATTTGGTAATGATATAATATTGTTATGTCATGAACCAATTGATGAATTTTGCCATAGAAGAATAATTGCGGATTATATAGAACTTGAAACAGGAATATATATTCCAGAAGTAAGTGTTGATGAGCAAGGTAATGTTAAAAAACTTGTTCCAATAATATATAAAAATAGATTAAAAGAAGTAATGAATAAGTAGGTGATTTACATGAATAACGAAAATAAAACAAATATAAACTGCTTGAGCATGATTTATCTAACCCCTAATAGAAATCCTTATAAAATAAGGGAAATTATAAACTAGATTTTACATCTTTTATATAAAAAGTAATAAAAATGTACAAAAAACACCAAAAATCATTAAAAATGGTGCTTTTTTTATATATTTTTGATAAGGTGATGTTTCCAGCTAACCCCATTGAAAAATAAGGTTTTTTTAACTTTTACTGAATGTTTGGAAAATAGTAATATTATGAACTATTTTAATTGTATAAAAAAGTAAACTAAAAAAGAAATATTTATGTTATAATGATAATAGAAGGTAGGTAGTTATGGAAGAGAATAAAACGAAATTAGTTAAAAAAGAAGAAAACCAAAAAAAGAAAAGCAAATCATGGATATACATCTTTGGTATTATTATAATTATTTTAATCATTTTATTGTTATTGCATAGTTGTAGTGGTAATGGAAAAAATTATAAAATAAAATTACATTATGGCGATGATGTACTAGAAGTAGATAAAGATTTTGATTTATCAAAATTAGAAGTTGGAGGTGGAGAAGTAACTTTCTTAGTTGATAGTGATGGTCATATAGTTGATCCAAAAGATAAGTTGAATCCAGATAAGGAATATAGTGCGCATATTGTTCCTAATGGTAAACAAAAAGTAAAAGTTACATATAAGACAGATAGTTCTAGCTTAGTAATTGAATATCAAAAGGGAGCAGGATTATTATTTCCAGAAGATCCTGTTAAAAAAGGATATATCTTTATAGGATGGAAAGATGAAAGTATTGATGATTATCCTATTTACATGATGCCTGTTGAACATGATATGACTTTAGTGGCTGTATTTGAAAAAAGTGTAGAAAATGACGGGAAATGCACATTAAATTGTGATACCAACAAAGACGGCAAATGTGATATCAATTGCGATATCAATGGGGACAACAAGCCTGATACAAATATAGATACCAATGGTGATGGAAAACCTGATTTAAATGTAGATTTAGACCATGATGGAAAATGTGATTTGAATTGCGATACGAATAAGGATGGTAAATGCGATTTGAATTGCGATAGCCATGATACGAAGATGGAATATGTTTATAGTGAAGATGAAGTTCATTTTGGATGTGATAGTACAGGATTTGATTTATTCTTGAAAAAATCAACTGAACTTGCTGAAGCTATCATTGATGGTAAAGTAGTGGAACCAGATGAGTGGAATATGAATGCAAATAGTGAGCAAAAATATGCTGGATGGACCACTTCTATATCTGAATATTTTCAATCGGGTAAAACGATTCCATTTGTTGCTACATTGATTTCAGTAGATCAAACTGGACAAAAATATTATAAGATAGCAAATATAAAATTAATTTTTCCGGGGGATTGTAAAAAAGAGGAAGAAATAGAGGACATACCATCCACAAATGGAACTGTTCAAGAACTTCATTATAATTGCGATACGCCACACGGAGTTATCATTTATTGGTCAAAAGATAGAATTCAAAGTCTAACTTTCGATGGAAAATATATTGAACCAGCAAAATATAATGAAAATAACTTTCCAAGATATGATTTACGAGAATATAGGGGCTCTGGTAAGACCATCGAAGTACTTGGTAAAGTTACTGATTTTTATAATGAAGATTATGAATTTACTGTTAAATTAATATTTAGTAAAGATTGTGATAAGAACGATGAAAAGAAAACTTATACATTAACATATAATGCTAATGGTGGAAGTGTATCACCTAAGAATAAATCCTTAAACGAAGGAGCAAGTTATGGAAATCTTCCAACACCAACAAGAAGCGGTTATACCTTTGATGGATGGTTTACAAGTGCAAGTGGAGGAAACAAAGTAAGTTCAAGTACAATTATTAAAGCTAATACAACAATTTATGCACATTGGACAAAGAATGAGACTCCAGCTCAAGTTAAGACATATACACTA
>JAFUTR010000025.1 GCA_017477845.1 Bacilli bacterium | reverse complement strand
TGGCGATAATACTTATGAAGAGAATAAATCGATATTAGATGAAGCCTTTGGAGCAAGTAATTGTGGTGCAGTATCAGGAACTGGAGGAGATGCTTTACGTTTCGGTTTTACAGGATACCACTGTTCATGTGAAGAGTTTGATGTAGACTTAGATACAACTGGTAATATTTCTATAACACACTATAAAATAAGTGGAAACTTTACATGTGATTTATATATGGAAACACAATATGATGAAGGCTATGAATCATGTTTTGAATTTAAATCAGGATACTCAGCAACTGGAAGTGACCATTATGAAACATCAACAGAAGCAATGGAAGCAGAGGGACATTTAAATTACTTAAGATATCAAGTAAATGGCAAAAATACAACTAAATCAGTAGGATTCAAATTAAATAATCAAGAATACTATTTAATTGGAGGAGATGGTGGTGCTAGTTACCAGGCTAATAAAGCAACCCTTGATAGTGCATTTGGAGCAAGTAACTGTACAGATAATAATGGTTACGATTGTACAAATGAAACATTTGTAGCAGGTGCACATAATAATGGATATGTATATGTACAAGAGCGAGAGAGTATTTGGAATTGTGACATAGATGATTATGGATATTCCGGATGTCGAGGTTATTTGATAGGCTAGTAGCTAGCGCCGTCTGTGCTTGTTGCCGCGCTATCTTAAATTTATGGTTAGGAAGTATGAAAATACTTCTTTTTCATTGATTTTTTAACGATTTTATGATATAATGTAGCCAATTTAAGGGGGATTATAATATGCGCGTTATAACACTTTCAAAAAGGAAATTTGAAAGCCTTGAACAAATTAAATTATCACGTAACATATTAAATACAGAATCAAATATATATATGTTTAATTACAAAAATGAACCTAAAGTAATTAAAAAACTTTTTTATCAAGAAGGGGATGTTTTTGCAAATAAACTATATACTCTTGAAATGCTTTCATCCAATAAAAAAAATTTACCTGAATCTTTTGCAATTCCAGATTCTTTAATATCTGTTTCTGGTCATATTCAAGGATTTTCTATACCATTTATTGAAGGAGAAAATTTAACAAATATCTTAAATGATAAAGAGGTATCACTTGAAGAGAAAAAATACTTTTTAGTAAAAGTGGGAGAAATACTTAACCAATTAAAAGCAATAAGAAATTATACAGATTTAAAAGATATTTATTTAGGAGACTTACATTCATCTAATTTTATTGCAAATAAAGATAACAAAAAGCTATCAGTAGTAGACTTAGATAGCTGTAAAATTAAAGGAAATAAATCGTCTGTTTCCAAGTATCTTAATGAACTTTCTATACTAAATTATGTAAAAGGAAAATATGAAATATCTAATAATGATATTGGATATGTAAAAATAGACGAAAATACAGATTTATTTTGCTATAATATGATGATTTTAGAATTTTTATACGGGAAAGGAATAAATGATTTATCAATTGATGAGTATTTAGAATACCTTGATTATTTAAAATATATTGGTCTTGATTATAATTTAATTGAAAGCTTTTATACTTTAGTAACTAATAAAAAAAATGAAAATATAAGTTCCTTAATAAACACAATTAATACCGAACAAATATGTCGAGCAAATCAATTAGTTTACAAAAAAGTAAAGAAAAATTTTGGAAGAGAGAAATAATATGCTATAATACTCTTAGATAATTAGAGGTGCATATGAAAAATAAAGGGTTTACTTTAGTAGAATTAATAGCAGTATTAGTTCTTATGGGAATGCTTGTTTTAGTTGTTTTCCCTGCAACATCAAGATTATTACGTGGCAATGAAGAAAAAAAATATCAAACATATTATGATATTGTAGGAGAGGCAGTAAAAAAATATGCTAGAACAAGACGTGATGATATTGGTGGAATAGATGGACATGGCTGTGTTGATGATAAAACAATATCTGATTTAGTTTCCCTTGGATATATTAAAGAATTTGATCAAGAAGAAGGAGTTAAATGCAAAAGCCCAAGTGAATGGAGCAGTGTTGAATTAATTCAAGCAGGAATTGACCCATCACCAGAAGACAAATATATAAATATGAGAATAGAAAACATAAATGGAAAGATAACTACTTCTTATAGCATGATTTGTTTAAAAGGGAAAAATGTTAAATACCAAATGTTATTAAATGAAACAAGTGAATGTAAAAAAAATGTTCCTGATGTTTCTTCATCACTTTATAGTAAAATTCAGAAAATGAAAAATGATAACATTATTACAGTAGTACAAGATAAAGAAGACTACTATTTGGACAAAATGAATGATAATGGATTAAAAACAATTAACAATAATTATGTTTTATATTCAGGAAAATTGTGGAGAATATTAAGTTACAATGAAAATAACAAAACTATCAAATTAGTTTCAGATGATATTATTGCTTTAAGAAAATATGAAAATAAAGAATATAATAATAGTGATCTTTATAGGTGGTTAAATGTAAAAGATACTACTTCAACAACTGGGAACTTTATCTCATCTTTAAAAAATCCTGATAAATTTATAGTAGATTACAGTTGGAATTTTACTGCTGTAAATAATGATACAGAGCCAGCAAATACTAATAAAATAGAAGCTAAAGTTGGAATGCTTAACTATCATGAATATTCTAAAGCAGGTGATTTTATAAAAAATGGAAAAGATTTCTGGTTAATCTCAACAAGTGGAGAAACAAATAAAGCCTGGTATGTTGATAGTACAGGAACACCAACTAAAGATGATGTAGATAATTATCATGGGGTAAGACCAACAATAGTATTAAAAGCAAATATAACAATTACTAACTCAGGGTCTGGAGAAAAAACGAATCCATTTAGGATAACTGGTGATGCTAGTGCAAGCGTTGGAACAATCATCTCAACAAGATTTCCAGGTGAATATGTTAAATTAAATAACTTAACCTATAGAATTGTATCAACAGATGGTGGATATATAAAACTAATTGGAACAAAACTTTTATCGACAGAAGAAAAAAAATTTGATAGTAAGAAAAGTTATTCTACTACTGATTCTTTAATATTTACAAAAGAAACATCTACATATGAAGATTTAGCAAATGAAATAGGTAGTTCAATAAAAAACTATATAGGAGAAACAACTTTCTGTATATATGATGATACAACTTCTAAAGAAGAGTGTAACGCTTTATTTTCTCTAGCACTTCCAAGAGTTGGAGAAATGTTTACATCAAATTCAAGCAAAAAGTATTGGACACTTTCAAATGAAACTAAAGACAAAATATATATAGTTAATGAAGATGGAAGTCTAACTTCTGGAGGAAGTGAAGATAAGGCTAGTATTTTACCTATTATTGTTTTGAAAGGTAACTATGCAATAGTAAGTGGAAACGGAACAATTACAAGCCCTTATACAATAGAATAATTTGGAGAGTGAAAAAATGACAATAACAAAAAAAATAACACATATTTTATCCATATTTGTTTATATCTTTATCACTATTTATGCGCTTATTTGCATCCCTAGCATATTTGGATATAAACCATTAGTTGTTTTAACTGGTTCAATGACTCCAACATATAAAGAAGGTAGCATAATTTATTACCATGAAGTAGATAAAAGCGAGTTAAAAAAAGGTGATGTTATTACCTTTAAAATAGGAAACAATGACCTTGTTTCACATAGAATTAATGATATAGTAGATGGCTTATACGTTACTAAAGGAGATGCCAATAACACAGTTGACAGCATTAAAGTAAACTATGATTATGTAATTGGTAAAGATTTAGATTTTTCAATTCCATATCTTGGATATTATGTAAAAGTTGTAAATGAAAACATAATTTTTCCAGCTCTTGCAATAGCAATATTACTTTTTGAATTTATAATTAATAATATTAAAACGAAAGAAGAAGTAATTATTAATACAAACAAAGAAAAAAAAGAAGAAATCAATAACTAGATTTCTTTTTTAAAAAATAGGTGATTAAATGAGAAAAAATGAAATAAAATTTTTATTCGGAGTAGTTTTAGTAGTAATTGGTCTAACAATTCTAATAATACCATATGTAATTGAAAAAAATGAAGGAAAAAGTGACCTTGATAAGGTAAATAAATACATTGAAGAAACATCAATAAAAGAAAGTAAAAATGTAAATGAAGATGAAAAAGATATTAATAAAGAAATAGATGAAGAAATAGATGAAGAAAAAGAAAGCGAAGAAGAAGCAAAACAAGATATTAAAATCTCTAATAAAGAAGATAATTATATAATGATTTTAGAAATACCTAAAATAAATTTAAAAAGAGGAATACTTGCAAAAGATGCTAAGGACAATAATATTCAAAAAAATGTAACGATACTTAAAGAAAGTGATTATCCTGATAAAGAAAATGGAAACGTTTATATTGCTTCGCATAATGGAACTGCTAAAATATCTTATTTTAGGGAATTACATAAACTTGATATTAATGATATTGCAATTATTTATTACAAAGGAATTAAATACACCTACAAAGTAGATAAAATATACGATGTTTTAAAAGATGGGGATGTTGAAGTAGAAAGAGATAAAGATAAGACAACATTAACACTTATAACATGTAAAAAAAATACCAAAGATAGACATCTTGTAATAATATTATATTTAGAAAAAATGGAGGAATACTAATGATATTAATTGAATATCCAAAATGCACTACATGTCAAAAAGCGAAAAAATATTTATTAGATAAAAAACTATCTTTTAGTGATAGAAACATTAAAGAGAATAATCCTAAAAAAGAAGAATTAAAAGAATTTATAAAGTTAAGTGGGAAAGATATAAACAAATTCTTTAATACTAGTGGATTAAAATATAGAGAATTAGATTTAAAAAATAGATTGAATAATATGACAGAAGATGAAAAACTAGATTTACTATCATCAGATGGAATGCTTGTTAAAAGGCCAATACTTATAAATAATAATACTTGTTTAGTAGGATTTAAACAAAATGAATGGGAAAACTTAAAATAGTTTCTCTTTTTTTTAATAATTCTTTCACCATAACAACACAAAAATGAAATAAAATTTTCTTGTTAGGTGGTGATAATATAGATTTTATAGCACTAATTCCATCTCTAAATCCAGATAATATATTAATTGAGTTAGTAAAAAAATTATACAAAAAAAAGTTTAAAATTATCATAATAGATGATGGATCTAAAAGTAATTATAAGAATATATTTAACAAATGTAAACCTTATGCCAAATTACTTAGTTACAAAAAAAATATGGGTAAAGGTTATGCTTTAAAATATGGACTTAAATATATAAAAGAAAACTATAATAATTCTATTATAGTTACAATGGATAGTGATGGTCAACATAGTGTAGAAGATGCCTTAAAACTAGCAAAGAATGCATCAATTAAAGATAATACTTTATTTCTTGGAAAAAGATTAAGAGAAAAAGATATTCCTTTTAGAAGTAAAATAGGTAATGAATTAACTACTAAAGTATTTAAAATAGCATCAAAAATAGATATATATGATACTCAAACAGGTTTAAGAGCATTTTCACAAAAACTTATAGATTATATGATAAATGAAGAAGGAAATAGATATGAATATGAGATGAATGTATTGCTTCATTTAAAAGAAAATAATATAGAAGTAGAAGAAATAGAAATAGAAACAATATATATTGAGAATAATAAAGCATCTCACTTTAATACTATAAAAGACTCTTTTAGAATATATAAAGAAATAATAAAATTTTCACTATCAAGTATTATTAGTTTTATGATAGATTATTTACTTTATTTAATATTAATTTTACTATCAAATAATATAATTATTTCAAATATAATAGCAAGATTAATAAGTGCCTCATTTAATTATAAATTTAATAAGCATATTGTATTTAAGAAAAAGAATAAAGCATTATTTAAATATTTTATACTAGCTTTATTTATATTAATAATGAATACATCTTTATTAATATTGTTAACTAGTATTGGATTAAATAAACTTATTGCAAAAATAATAGTAGAAATTTTCTTATTCTTTATAAGTTATTATGTTCAAAGAAAGGTGGTGTTTAAGTAATATGAAAAATAAAATAATTTTTATCTCATACGTATCATTTATTCTTTTATTTACACTTTATTTTTTGTTTGACACATTTTTAATTGAAAGGAAATATGAAAATGTTGATAATAGTAATATTATTGAAACAGAAGATAATAAAGGTTCGGTAATATCTAATAGTAATTATTATATTGATGACAATATAATAATAGAGATAAAAGAGTATTATGAAAATGATACACTTATACATGTAGCGGATATAATAGTGAGTAGTCCGGCATATCTAAAAACTGCTCTTGCAAAAGACTCATATGGAAAAAATGTAGTAGAAAAGACTAGCACAATAGCTGAAAGAAAAAATGCAATACTTGCAATTAATGGAGATTATTATGGAGTGCAAGAAAAAGGATATGTGCTTAGAAATGGAGTTATTTATAGAAATACAAGTGCTTTAAGAGAAGATTTAGTGATATACGAAGATGGAAGTTTTGAAATAATTAATGAAGGTGATATAACGCTTGAAGAATTAAAAGAAAAAGGTGCATACAATGTTTTTTCTTTTGGCCCATCATTGGTTATAGATAAAGAAATAAGTGTAAGTAAAAATGATGAAGTAGATAAAGCAATGTCTTCAAACCCTAGAACTGCAATTGGTATAATTAGTGAAAATCATTATGTATTTGTAGTAAGTGATGGAAGAACAAGTGAAAGTGAAGGATTATCTTTATATGAACTTGCAACATTTATGAAAGAAGAATTAAATGTAGATATTGCTTATAACCTAGACGGTGGAGGATCAAGTACAATGTATTTTAATGGTGAAGTAGTTAATAATCCAACAACAAATGGAAGAATAAAGGAAAGGAGTGTGAGTGATATTGTCTACATTGGTTACTAAAAAAGAATTAATTTGGTATCTAATATTTACTATGTTTATTTTATTATTTGGCTATGTATATGAATTATTTAGTCATAATGTAAATTCATATTATATGGAATATGCCTTTTTAATACCACTTTTAGGATTTACTATATTTGGTCTTCTTTTATTCTTTAAAATAAAAACTAATAGTACTTCAAGAGTAATAATATCACTTTCAATAATAACATTTACATTATACTCAATATTAAAAGGAGTACTTGAAATATATGGTACAACAAATAAACTAATAAACATATATATAGTATTAGGAGTAATTCTCTTACTAATTGGAGTTTTATTACTCATATTCAAAAGAAAACTTGTAAAATAGTTTTCTTTTTCTTATAATTAGTATAGGTGATTTAAATGAAAGATTTGAAAGTAGTTTTTATGGGAACACCAGATTTTAGTGTACCTATATTAAAAGCATTGATAGAAAATTGTAATGTAATAGGAGTAGTAACACAGCCAGATAAAGAAGTAGGAAGAAATAAAGAAATAGTTTTTTCACCAATAAAAAAAGTAGCATTAGAAAATAACATAAATGTTTTTCAACCTATAAAAATAAGAACTGACTATATGGATATATTAAAATTAAATCCGGATATTATTATTACTTGTGCATATGGACAGATTATTCCAAAAGAAATACTGGATTATCCAAAGTATAAATGTATAAATGTTCATGCATCACTTCTCCCAAAATATAGAGGTGGAGCACCAATTCATCATGCAATTATAAATGGAGATAAAGAAACAGGAATAACAATTATGTATATGGCACCTGGAATGGATGATGGGGATATAATTTCTCAAGCAAAAGTAAGGATTAGAGATGATGAAACAACAGGCGAATTACATGATGAATTACAAGAATTAGGAAGGAAATTATTAATAGAAACGCTTCCTAGTATTATTGAAGGCACAAATAAAAGAATTAAACAAAATGAAAAAGAAGTATCTTTTGCTAAAATAATTAAAAAAGAAGATGAAATAATCGATTTTTCAAAAAGTGCTATTGAAGTATACAATAAAATAAGAGGATTAAATCCATTTCCATCAGCATATGGAATACTTAATGGTAAAAGAATAAAAATATTTAAATCAGTTATAGAAAAAAATAACTCAAATGAAGAATGTGGAAAAATAATCAAAGTAGAAAAAGATGAACTAATTGTAAAATGTGGAATAGATTCCATAAAAATTCTAGAATTACAACCTGAAGGAAAAAAGAAAATGGATATAAAAGAATTTTTAAATGGAGTAAAAAAAGAAGATTTATTAAATAAAGTATTTAAATGGTAGTGAAATTATGAATTATAATGAATATGATAGTAATGGCAATAAGAAAAAAATTAATTTTTCTGATATATTTACAGATAAAACACAAAGAGCAAGATTAATTCTTCTAGTGTCATTTGTTTTGATTTTTATCTTAGTGTTAAGTATTAGAAATAATAATAATAGTTTGCAAAAAGAAGAAACAATAGTAAAAGATAAGAAAGAAGAAGTAATAGTTGACGAAGACAGTGATAATAAATTTGAAGAAGAGTTTTCTAATATAATTTCAAATAACTATAACTTTGATTTCAATTTAATTTATAATGGAGTATCATATAAATCTATTGGAAAAAGATATAATGAAAAGTATTCTTATACTTTAACAAATAAAGAAGATAAAAGATTGTTTTTAGGAACATCTCACATTATGAAATCAAAATTAAATGATGAAAAAGAATATAAAGAGACACCATTTTTATATGCTTATATTAATTATTTTGATAATGATGTACTAATGAATATTCTAAATAAATCTGCATTTGTTCTTGACCATTATGAAATATCAAATAGTGATTTGATGGATACAATAGACTTGAGGATTAATAAGAAGTTAAATAGTGATAAAAAGAATAATATTGATTTAGTTTTAAAAAATAATAAAATAGTAGAAATCGATATTGATTTTTCTAACTTTGTAAGTGAAATAGAAAATAAAAAAACAACTGCAAAAGTAGAACTAAAATACTCAAATTTTAATAAAATAGAGGACTTTTCAATAGAAATAAGTTAAAAAAATTAAAAAAAACTTGCATTATTTCAAATATTAGTATATACTTTAGAAGTATGGCTGGTTGAAAAGCCTAAAAATTGGGCTTGTAGCTCAGGTGGTTAGAGCGCACGCCTGATAAGCGTGAGGTCGGAGGTTCAAGTCCCCCCAGGCCCACCAGTTTTTTTGCCTCAATAGCTCAGTCGGTTAGAGCACTTGACTGTTAATCAAGGGGTCCTAGGTTCAAGTCCTAGTTGGGGCGCCATTTTTTATGGCCAGTTGGTGAAGTGGCTTAACACACCGCCCTTTCACGGCGGCATTCATGGATTCGAATTCCATACTGGTCACCATTTTAGAAAGCACCTTGTACTACAAGGTTTTTTTGTTGCAAAAAAACCCATTTATCACATAAAAATGTTGATTTTTATGGAAATTGTGATATAATTTAGAAAGTTTAAAAAAGTGAGTGATTTTTTATGAAAAAAAGAAATATAGCTATTATTGCCCATGTTGACCATGGAAAAACGACATTAGTTGATGAAATATTAAAATCTAGTGGAACATTTAGAGATAATGAAGATACTAGTAATATTTCAATGGATACAAATCCACTTGAACATGAAAGAGGTATTACAATACTTGCTAAAACAACTGCCATTAATTATAAAGATTATCGTATTAATATTCTAGACACGCCAGGACATGCTGATTTTGGTGGAGAAGTTGAACGTATAATGAATATGGTTGATGGAGTATTATTAGTTGTAGACGCTTATGAAGGAACTATGCCTCAGACTCGCTTCGTACTAAAAAAAGCCTTAGCTGCAGGCGTAAAACCAATAGTTGTTATTAATAAAGTTGATAAACCATCCGCAAGACTTAAAGAAGTTGTAGATGAAGTTTTAGAATTATTTATGGATTTAGATGCAACAGAAGATCAATTGAATTTTAAAGTAGTATATGCATCTGCTATTAATGGAACAAGTAGTTTAAGTCCTGACATTACTACTCAAACAAAAGGATTTGATGGACTTCTTGATTACATAATTGATGAAATACCCGAACCAAAAGGAGACGTTAATCATCATTTACAATTTCAACCAGCACTTTTAGACTATAATGATTTTGTAGGAAGAATAGGTATAGGAAAAGTTCACAATGGAGTTATAAAAGTTGGAGAAAACGTATCTTGTATGAGACTTGATGGATCAGTTAAGCAATTTAGAATACAAAAATTATTTGGATTTTTAGGACTTAAAAAAATTGAAATAGAACAAGCAGAAGCTGGTGATATAGTAGCAGTAGCAGGACTTTCTGACATATCAGTAGGGGAAACTTTATGTGAACCAAATAATCTTGAAGCTCTACCAATATTACATATTGATGAACCAACTTTACAAATGACTATTGGAACTAACACATCACCATTTTGTGGCCGTGATGGAAAACTACTTACAGCAAGAAAAATAGAAGAAAGACTTATAAAAGAAACTCAAAAAGATGTAAGTTTAAGAGTAGAACCAAATGATGCAGAAAGTTGGATAGTTTCAGGTCGTGGAGAACTTCACTTAGGAATTCTAATAGAAAATATGAGAAGAGAAGGATTTGAATTAGAAGTAAGTAAACCTAAAGTAATATTAAAAGAAGAAAATGGCAAAAAACTAGAGCCATATGAAGAGTTACAAATAGAGTGTCCTGAAGAAACAGTTGGAAACGTAATTGAAGTATTAGGACAACGCGGTGCTATAATGGACTCCATGAACAATGTAAATGGACAAGTAAGACTTGTTTATACAATACCATCTCGTGGATTAATAGGATTCACAACTAACTTTTTAACACTTACAAAAGGTTATGGAATAATAAATCATACTTTTAAAGAATATAAAGAAATGGCTAATGTAGATGTTGGAGAAAGGTCTCTTGGAGTACTTGTATCAATTGATGAAGGAAAAACAACAGCATATTCTTTAGGTGGACTTGAAGATAGAGGAGTTATGTTTGTTGAGCCTGGAGTTGATGTTTATGAAGGAATGATAGTAGGAGAACATACTCGTGAGAATGACCTAGCAGTAAATGCCACAAAAGGAAAGAACTTAACAAATATCCGTGCTGCTGGAAGTGATCATACAGTAGTATTAAAAAGGCCAAGACCAATATCACTTGAATATGCACTTGATTATATAAATTCTGATGAATTAGTTGAGGTAACTCCACATTTCATAAGATTAAGAAAAAGAATACTAAATACTCAAGAGAGAAAGAAATTTGATAGTAGAAATTAATTTTCTTTTTCTCTTTTCTATTGTATAATTAATATGGAAGTGATGATATGAGAAAAGTTTATAAAGAAATACCAAGAAAAAACTATGTTAAAATTACTTTGATATTTGCCTTAACTCTATTAATTTCTACAATAATATTTGTTTCATATAACAATTATATAGATTATTTAGCAACTGTTCCTAAAATAAGAGGATATGTTCCTGAAATAGAATTAAAAGATTTAGATGCTTATATGATGGAAAATCAGGATTTCATGTTATATATGGGAAAAGCACCTGATGATAATTCAAGTGATCTTGAAGAAGATTTAATTGAACTTATTGAAACGAGAGGGATATCTTTCGTATATATGAATATTTCAAATGTTGAAGATGAAAAGTTTTATAAAGAGTTTAATGAAAAATATGGTAATGGCTTTGAATTATTTAGTTATCCTGCATTTGTTGCAATTTCTAATGGAAAAGTTGTTGATATGGTTCAAAGAGAGTATTATAAGCTATTTATTCCGGATGTTACTAGACTAATAAATAGAAATGAAACTAAAGGTGAAAATAATGATTAATATAGTATTATATGAACCAGAAATTCCACAAAATACAGGTAATATTATGAGAACATGTGTTGCAACAGGAACCCGTCTTCACTTAATAAAGCCTTTAGGATTTAAAATAGATGATGCCCATTTAAAAAGAAGTGGAGTAAATTATATTGATAAACTAGAGTACTTCATATATGAAAATTATGATGAATTCTTGAGTAAAAATAGTGGGGAATTTTATTATTTCACAAGATATGGTCATAAACCACATACAAGTTTTGATTATAGTGATAAAAATAAAGATATTTATTTAATATTTGGGAAAGAATCAACTGGTATTCCTACAACTATCTTAAAAGATCATTTAGATAGATGTATGAGAATACCAATGACAGCAAATGTAAGAGCATTAAACTTAAGTAATTGCTGTGCAATAGTACTTTATGAAGTATTAAGGCAAAGAGATTATGATGGGCTATTATTTGAAGAGCCACACAAGGATAAAGACTTTATAATAAATGGAATTGATAACAATAAAGGCTAAAAAAGTGTTGACAAATTATAAGGTTTTATGATAACATTAATTTGTTATCGATTTGGGGCATTAGCTCAGCTGGGAGAGCGCCACGTTTGCACCGTGGAGGTCAGCGGTTCGATCCCGCTATGCTCCACCATATTGTGTAATTATAAGGAATTCTTGTTAAAAGAATTCCTTTTTAATCATTAAATGCATATTATTATTAAATAAAACATATAATAATATTGATAATGTATTGAAAATATATTGACAGCGTGACAATAACATGGTATCATTACTTAGAAAGGTGGAGATAATCATATGGCTAACATTAGTGATGCAATTAATATGAGTTTTAGAGTTGATAGAAAGTTGAAAAAACAAGCTGATGAACTATTCAAAAATCTTGGAATGAATACTAGTGTTGCTCTTAACATGTTTTTGACTCAAAGTGTAAGAGAACAAAGTATACCATTTATTCCATCGATGGAAGTACCAAATGCAAGATTATTAAGTGCAATGGAAGAAGTAGAAGAAATAGAAAGTGGAAAGATTAAAACAAAAAAGTATAAAACATTTGAAGAAGCTTTGGAGGACATTGATTAATGAAATATGACATTATATTAACTACATCATTTAAAAAAGAATTAAGAAATATAAAAAAGAGAAATAAGGATTTATCAAAATTAACTGAAGTAGTAAATCTTTTAGCGAGTGGACAAGAACTAGATTCAAAATATAGAGATCATGCTTTAATTAACAATTTAAGATTTAATGGTTGTAGAGAATGTCATATTGAGCCTGACTGGCTTTTAGTTTATAAAAAGAATAAAAGTGAGTTAACTTTATTCTTAATTGAAACAGGTTCTCACAGTGATTTATTCTAATATAAAAGTAGTAGAATTCTTATTAGAAGAATTCTTTTTTTTTTATCAAAAATAGTTCAATTAATTATTCACAAAATAATACCATAATAAAATATAATGGTAGGTGAAATAATGACAAATAAAGAATTTACGGATAAATTATTAAAAATCGTAAATAACTATAATACTGTTTATGCATATGGTACTTGGGACAAATTGTAACAAATGAAATAATTAATCAAAAAAAGAAACAATATCCAAACTGGTATACAAATACAAGAGTAAATGAATTAAAAAAACTTATTAACAAAAATTACTTTTGCTTTGATTGCAGTGGATTAATTAAAGCTGTATTATGGGGATGGAATGGTTCTAAAACAAAAAATGGAGGAGCCGTATATAAATCTAATAATGTACCAGACTTATCGGCAAATGGAATGATTAATAAATGTAGAAACATATCTACTAACTTTAACAATATAGAAATGGGTGAATTAGTATGGATGGATGGACATGTAGGAATATACTATAAAGACAAGAAAGTAATCGAATGCTCACCAAGTTTTAAAAACAAAGTACAAATAACAGAATTATCTGAAAGAAAATGGGTTAAACATGGAACTCTTCCTTGGATAACTTATCAAAAAGAATCTTTTCTTCCATCAAGAGGATGGTTCCAAAAAGGTGACAGTGGACCTAATGTAGAAAAAATATGCTCATTTTTTGCAAACAAAGTAAAAGGAAATTACTTTGGAGATTATGTAGAAGCATGCATAAAAGTATTCCAAAAACAAAACAAACTAGAACAAGATGGATGTATTGGACCTATAACATTATCTAAAATGAAAGAAAATGGATTTATTGAATAAACTTATCGACATTTAAAAAAACTTATACTATAATGTTTCTTGAAAATATGGAGAAAAATATGAAAGTAATGACATTCAATCTAAAACATAAAATATTAGAAGATATATTTGGATTATGGAAAAAAAGATATCGTGAAATAATAAAATATCTAAAAAAAGAAAATCCTGATATATTAGGAGTTCAAGAATTAACAAGAAAAGGAAAACACTTTTTAAAAAAAGAATTAAAAGATTATCAAATAATTGGAAAAAGAAGACATAGCATTATCTTAACTAATGAATATAATTGTTTACTTATAAAAAATGATTATAAAATAATTTCCCATAATACTTATTCTTTATCTGATAAAATAACACATCTTGGAAGAAAAACAAAAAGTGATAAGTTTCCAAGAATTTGCGTAGTAGCACATATAGAAAAAGATAATATTAAATATATGGTTGTAAATACTCATCTAGATAATAGTGATACAAAAAATAAAAAAAGATTACTTAAAATATATAATAAGATAGTGGAAATAAATAAAAATGATGATGAATACTTAATACTTCTTGGTGACTATAACATGACTCTTGATAATAAAAACTTAAAAGAGTTTTCTATTAACTATAAAGATCCATTTGAAAACAATGATACATCATCATTTACAGGATATCCAAATATAAAAGCAATTGATCATATTTTCTTAGATAAAAGACTAAACTATAAAAACGAAAAAATTGATATTAATTCTAATGATCAATCATACTTAAGTGATCATTATCCATTAAGTTGTATTATAGAAAGAAAGAAGTGAAATAGACTAGTCAAGTAAAAGTAGACAGGTAAAAAAGAAGATTTAAAATCCTGATTCAATTTTATATTGAATTGGGGTTTTATAATTTAATGCATAACTAGGTCTTTCATTATTGTAATAATCAATATATAATTTAATTAGG
>JAFUTR010000024.1 GCA_017477845.1 Bacilli bacterium | reverse complement strand
ATTATTTTATCCAACTCTTGCTTTAGTTTATCTTTTCTATCGTTGTGAACACTAATTACATTTCCGTTACTATCAGTTTCTTCTTTATATTCTGGTTCAGCTTCATATTGTGCTTTTTTATCATCACGCTCTTTTTCTTTTTCTTTTTTTTCAACAAATTTAATTAACAATTGTTTTAGTGAAATATTTAATTTATGAAGTGCTTTCGCTGCTTGTTTATTACTTTCTAAATTCTTTTCTATCGTGTTTAATGATTCCACCATGTTACTTAAAAATGTAATCGATGCATCAGTTGCAAAGCCTTGAGCATTATTAACATCATCCCAAGTTTCAAGTGTTAAGTTAGCACCACTTACTGCATCTTTAGCTTCCAGAATTATGCTTTCACATTGAAGTAGTGTTTCTTCTGTTTTATCTACTGTGCCAATAGCGTCACTTAAGTCTTTTGATTCTTTTTCATCCATTGTAGTATTATTTCTTGTAGTTCCACCACTATATGATTTTCCACTTGATGAGTAGTTACTTCCACCACTAGGCGTAGTTTTGCTATTTAATTTAGCAAAGAAATTATCATAACTATCCACAAACGTTAAATAATTACCATGAACATTTGTTTTGTATAATTTTCCATCCAAAGAGTATAAATTATAGCTTATTGTTCCATCAATATTATAAACAAGTCTAATTATATAATTATCATTATTATATGAAACTATATCAAAGTCATTTAATGTGTTGGTCATAATAGTGCCTCCTTATTATTTTAGAATTTTACTTATATTATTATTTTATCATATAGTTATTTATAACAAATAAAATAATTCTATTTCTTTACATTTTTTTGTAAATAATAGAATTATTATTTATTAATCTTCTAGTTTTTTATAATCAACTTTTCCAATTTTTGTTTTTGGTAGTGTTTCTCTAAATTCATATTTTGTTGGAAGCTTATATTTAGAGATATTTTCTTTACAGTAATTTTTTATTGCTCTTTCTACTTCTTTTGTAGGTTTTACATTTTCTTTTAATACTATAACAGCTTTAGGAGTTTCTCCTTTATCTTTATGTTTCATTGCTACTACTACAGAAGTTTCTACATATTCACATTTATTAATTATTTCTTCAAGTTCCATAGGATATATATTATATCCATTTGAAATAATCATTCTTTTTAATCTTGATTGATAATGTATAACTCCATCTTTAGTCATGTATCCAAGATCTCCTGTATGTAGCCACATTTTCCCATCATAATGTAGTTTTAATACATTTGCTGTTTCTTCATCTTTATTGATATATCCAAGCATAATAGATGGACCATTAACGCATATTTCGCCAATGCTCCCATATTCAAGTTCAATATCTGTTTCAGGTTCAAATATTTTTATTATGTTATCCGGATTAGGTATACCTATATTATCAAGTGATTTAACGCTTTCACAAGTAGCTGATATAAATGCAGTTGCTTCAGATAAGCCATATCCTATTTGAATTCTAGTTAAAGATCCACAATCTCTAAAATAATTTAGGGTTTCATCTATTAATTCAGGACTTAGATAATCTCCACCACTTAATATTACTTGAACACTTTCAAAACTTTTGTTTCCTAGTTTTTTACTTTTGATAATATAGTTTAACATGCTAGGAATAACTGGTAGTAAATTTGGTTTTTTATTTTTGATTGTCTTATTTAGTTTATTCACATCTACTTTAGGTAGCAAAATACATTTAAGTCCAATTGCAAGTGGAACATGGACACAAACACAAAGGCCAAATCCATGAAATATTGGTAATGCAGAAAAGATTGAGTTTCCTGCTTTGGCTTCTTTACATACTACAGTACATTGTGTTGCAATAGAGTTGAAGCATAAATTTGATAATATTACTCCTTTACTTTTACCAGTTGTACCACCACTATAAATTATTACTGCAGGAGACTCCTTGCCACGATTAACATGTGTTTCTACAAGTTTATTTTCATTTCTTGCAAAGTTATTCCACCTAATAACATTATCTTTATATCTCATATTCGATTTATTCTTGATGTTATAAAGTTTTCTTAAAAGTGGCTTCATACTGTTGCTTACTTCACATATAATCATATTTTTAACATCTATTTCTTTTATTTTATTATATGTAACATCGGTAGCAAGAATTGTTGTTGAGTTTGTCTCTTTAAGTGCATCTTCTATATCTTTAATACTTGATAATGGGTGAATAATATTACATATGGCTCCTATTTTATTAACAGCATAAATAGTATATATTGCTTCAGGTATATTCGGCATACAAATTGTAACACACTCATTTTCTACTATATTTAAATTATGTAGTGATATAGCAATATTATCTATTCTTTTTATTAATTCTTTATAAGTTATTTTAACGTCAAAATACTCTAAGGCCGGAAAATTAGGATATCTAATACTAGTATCATAAATCATATCATACATAGATCCATTATAATAATTTAAGTGTTCAGGCATTCTATCATAATATTTTAGCCAAGGTTTTTCTTTATCATACTTAAAATCATTAATTTTATTTATTATTTTATTAATATAATCATTAACTATTCCCATTATGTTCTCCTTTAATTAATAAATACATCAATATAATTTTATAACAAATCATTAATTATTTCAATTTGTTCTACAATGTTTTCTTTTTTATAAGTGTTTTTTCTTTATTTATTTTATTTTGTTTATCTATTAAATATGTTAAATATGTTCTTAAGTAGTAATCTTTTATATCTGTAATTGCTACTCCATTACTCATATTTGTCTTAAAGTCATAACAATCAACAAAGATTTTACAAAAAGCTTTTTGATCTTTACTAAGTTTCAATTCAGCATATTCTTCTATGTTAAATTTAGGTATTTTTGAAATTAAATCATTATATATGTTATCGTCAACTTCTTCTAATTTTTTATTTGGAAGATTATTTAGGTATTCATATAGATTATCAATATGATATGTTATACTGATATCTTTATTTATAATATTATCGTCATGAAGAATGTGTAATTTTTCAATATAGCCATCTGGTTCATACTCAATCCATCTTTTCTGTGTTTCAATTTCTTTTAAATCTTTTTCTATTACTTCTTTTTTCATACATACTCCTTATTTTTACTCATTTATTGTAATACTAACACAAATGGAATTAAAAAAGCAAGTACAAGGCTTGCTTAATGTAAATTAATTTTATACAAAAGATGTTTCTACTTTTTCTTTTATTACAATAATTGATTCTTGATTAAATATTTTTTTTAGTTTTTTTGCAAGAGTCATTATTTGTTCTTTAGTTACTCCAAATATGGATAATTCAATGCTATTTTCAAAAGTGTAAATTCCACTATTGTGTATATATCCACCATTCATAGATTTTATTGAAAATCCAATATTTTGAGATTTGCATATTTTTGATATTATTTTGATAAATCTTTTTGTGGGCATCATTTGCTCTAATGTATCTTTATCATTTAAACCAATATATAGGCTGTATTTATCACATGTTTCCATTTTATTTCCCTTTTATGTCATTATATATTTCTTTTTTTAATTTTTTAGTTCGTTCATGAAAGGCATCAAATCTATCATTTTCCTTTTCTAGTTTTTTATTTATTTCAAATTGAATTTTTTCATAGTCTTGTGAATAGATAAATGGTCTGTTTTTGCATGATTCGAAAAGATTTAAGTTATCAAATATTTCCTTCATAGATGTATTTTCTCTAATCATTTCGCAGTATGGCTTGTATCTTAGTTTGTCATTTGTTAATTTAGAAATAGATACAAGGGAAAATTTATTTGCGAATCGATATAATAAGTTATAGTTATATATATCTATTCCATAGAGGTTGCCTTTATATTCAATTAAATTTAATACATGATTAGCTTCTTCATTTTTTGGGCTTGCTAAAAAAGTGGTTTGATGATAGCAATAGAATTTCTTTGTTTTATAGTCTAATCTATTCATGATAGACATTTGTATATCAGAAAAATTTCTACAACATCCTTCTCCTGCTATTATCGATATTCCTTCTCTATTTAATAGTTCTGTAGTTGTTTCATCTTCAGTAAATTCTTTGTTGTATGTGAAATATCCATTTTTTATTAAATAACTTATTGCAAGAGATATAGCAAGAGATGAATCTAAGTTTAAACTTTTTATAAGTTTAGCAGCTTCTTCAATAAAAAAGTCATAGTTTTCTATTGTATTTTTGTACCCTATTAATTCAAGAGCTAATATATCATTTCTTGTCTTTCTCATTAATTCAAATTCTATTAATGATCCTTTGTTTCCGTTTAAATATAAATCTTCATTATAAATGCTTGCCATAACCCCTATCACCAATTAGGTATTATACTACAAAAGCGTTATTTTGTCTAGAAAAGAAAAAAAAGAAGAGACTTCTTTTTCCTTTAATATTAATCTAAAGTAAGTTTTATTACAATATTTAATTATTATTTTTTGGTAATAAGACTGTATTTATGATATTTGAAATACTATAAACAATTACTAAAAATCCGACAAATTTTAAAACTAAATCTGGAATTATTAATTTACCTAAAAGACATAATAGTCCTAGGATAATACCTATAATTGATAAATATACGCCTTTTTTATTTTTAGTTGTTTTACTTGTGTTTATCGCAACATTTAATTTAGAAATACTACTAAATAAAATAAATATTCCTATTACAAATGAGATTGTTTCTTTTATTATTTCGGGCTTAACAAGTAGTACAATTCCTCCTATTAAAAGTATTATGGCAAGAGTTAGTTCTCCTTTATTATCTTGTACATTCTTTCTAATTGAAATAAATAAAAAGCCTGAATATAAAAGCATTATTACTCCTAATATAATAGATACTAAATTAGTTACTTTATCTGCCCATAAAAACAAAGATACTCCTACAAATAAAAGTGCTAAAGACATTATAATTTCTTCTATTTTTTTCATTTTTCCTCCTACTCTTATTACTATTATATATCACTTTTTTTATTTTCAAAATAACTTTTTATAACATCATAGTCATTGTATTTTAAATACTTATCTTTAATTGCCATATAATTATCTCTTCCTTTTCCAAGTATTAATACAACATCATTTTGTTTAGCAAGAGAAAGAGCCTTATAAATTGCTTTTTTTCTATTTATGATTCTAATATAGTTATTAGGCTTTAATAATAAAGCTAAATCATCTATTATTTCATTAACATCTTCATATCTTGGATCATCCATCGTAAAAATAGTTATATCCGAGTTATCAAAGACTATTTTTCCCATATATTTTCTTTTTTCTTTTTCACGTCCACCTGCACTTCCAGTTAAAGATATTACCTTATTTACATTTATATTTTTTACATAATTATATATTTTTTCTAGTGCATCAGGAGTATGTGCATAATCAAGAATAATAGAATAATCTTGATTAAAATTTAAGTATTCTACTCTTCCTTGTGGTACTTTAATATTTTGTATTTTCTTAATAATATCTTCTATTTTATAATTTAGAAATAAAAGTGCTAAAATAGAGGCACATATGTTATAAACATTAAACTCTCCTTTTAGTATGGTTTCAATTTTATATAGTTTACTCTTATATTTTACTTTAAATTCTGTTTTATCTTTGAATAATTTTATATCTTTAATTTCTAAAGTACTCTTTTTCTTTCCATATGTTAATATTTTACCTTTTGCTATTTTTTTAAATTCTTCAAAGTATTTATCATCAACATTTAAAATACTTGCTCCATCTTCTTTTATGTTTTTGAATAATTCTTTTTTACAATCTATATAATTTTTTAGTGTTTTATGTACATTTAAGTGGTCTTCTGTAATATTTGTAAGTATTCCGATATCAAATTTTAAATCATCTAATCTATTTCTTAAGAATGCTTCACTTGATGCTTCCATGCTGATTATGTTACAGTTGTTATCTTTTAATTCTTTAAAATACTTATAAAGCCTATCTGGAGATGGAGTGGTATTTCTTATTTCTTTTGTAGTATTCTGGTAAGATAATCCATTGGTTCCAATATAGCCACATTTATCTCCTATTAAATCTTGTATTATCTTTGAAGTTGTTGTTTTTCCATTAGTACCAGTGGTAGCAATTAATACAAGATTCGAGTCATAATCGTAAAACTTCTTTGATAATTTTATTAATTCTTTATTGGTATCTTTTACTAGAATAAGTGGAACATTAACTTTTATTTTTTTACTTGCTACTACTGCACTTGCTCCATTTTTTATTGCCTCATGAATGTATTCATGTCTATCTTTAATAACTCCTTTAATACATACGAATAAATCATTTTTTCTAACTTCTTTAGAGTTTGTTTTTATATCATTAATTATGATATCTTCACTATTTTCATATAAATCACTTAATTTTTTCATATACTCACCTAAAATAATTTATGTAATTAAACATAAAATGGTCTTTTCAATTTCTTTGCTGATAGTAAAAAAAGAAGAAACTATTCTTCTTTACATAAATCATCATCTGTTACATAGTCTTGACAGTAAAGACATACTTTAAAATTGTAATTCAAATTACCTCTATTTTCTACTCTTACAAAACTTTTTTCAGTATCACAAATTTGACCGTCTTTTGTTTTTATTTCAGATAAATACCCTTCATCTATTAAAGTTTTAAGTTGAATCTTATTAAAATTGCCTTTTTCTTGAATACTACATTTTGACGATGAACTACCAAGACACTCTAAGACACCATTTTTAGCAGCATCTTCCATACTTTTTTCATATGTTAAAAATGTTGCCATGCTGGATCTATCTAAGTACTTTGAAACATTTGGTATAGCAATGGAGGCAATAACTGCTATTACTATTATTACTCCTATCATTTCTATTAGTGACACTCCTCTATTATTTAAATACCTATTATTCATATTTACACCAATCCTTCTATCATAATTTTATTTAACGATGTATAATATGTCAATAATATATGTAAAATTTTACATTTATAAAAGTAAAGAAGATTATAATACTCCTTCTAACTTATTAAGAGCAATAATCTTCTTTTTTATATTAAAATATATTCCTGTATGATCTTCATAATATGAATTTATAAACTTTCTTACATCTTCTATTTCTTCTTTAACTTTTAAATTCTTTATTCTTGATATATCAATATAGTAAAGCATTCTTATTAGTTTTAAGGCATCTTTATTTACTATTACTTCATCTTGATAACAGTTTTTACAAATAAATCCAAAGCTCTTGGAGTCCATCGTTACTATATCTTTATTGCTTCCACAAGCAGCACAGCAGTCAATACTTGGCATTACTCCTAAGTAATTTAGATATTTAAGCATTACTATATCAAGAATTATTCTTGGATTTAATCCTTCATCTATTTTTTTTATTGAAGAAATAAGGATTTCATAAATACTTTTTATTTCATCTTTTTCTATTTGTTTTTGACTAATTACTTGAAGTGTTAAATCAACAATTGTGAAGGCATAAAGTTTCTTAGCAAGATCTTTATAGTCCATAATAATATTTTTAAAATTATCTATTATATCAGCTGAAATTAAAGTTGATAGGCTATTTTCTTTGTAGGAGATGTCAAAGATAGCATAGATTAAGTTGTTACTTACACTTCTTAAAGGGCTTTTTGGTTTTTTACATCCTTTTGATATAACACTTATAATGCCTAAATCTTTCGTTAGTATTTTAAGTATTTTACTTGATTCACTATAGTTTTGTTCTCCCGTTACTATTCCTTCTATTTTTATTATCTTCATCTTTAACACATCCAAGTTCTTTTATCATTAAATAATATTTTATATCACCAGTTTTTTTAAATAATTTCCATAACAATTCTTCCATAAATATCACCATCATTATTATAATGGCAATATTTTTCTATTTTAATTCATAAAAACCTAATTCTTTCAAATATTTTTCTTTTTCTCTCCAGTCATCTATTACTTTAACATATGTCTTTAAATTTACTTGTTTACCCAAGAATTCTTCTATATCACTTCTTGCAAGTGTTCCAACTTTTTTAAGCATTTGCCCATTTTTTCCAATTATTATTTTCTTTAGATTTTCACGGTCTACTATTATTAAAACATTTATATCAATATATTTTTCATTTTCTTCGTAATTCTCAAGTAAACATGTTATTGTATGTGGTACTTCATCTTTTGTAAGTCTAAGTAGTTTTTCACGTACTATTTCTGCTATATAAAAGTCTCTACTTATATTAGTTACATCTTCTTTTCCATAAAGTATTTCTTCTCTTGGAAGATATTTTTTAAGTGTTTTTATTAAGTCTAATACGTTATCTCCTTTTAGTGAAGATAGAGGTATTATTTCTTCAAAGTTATATATTTCATTATATTTAGTTATTATTTTTAATAATTCTTTTTTATCTATTAAATCTATCTTGTTAAGTACTAGGAATACTGGTTTATTAAGAGATTTTATTTTTTCAAGAACAAAGTTATCTCCTTTCCCAAATTCTTTAGTAACATCAACAAGGAATAGCACTATATCTACTTCATCAAGCATGTGATATGCTTGATTATTCATTATGCTACCTAGTTTATTTACGGGTTTATGAATTCCAGGGGTATCTATAAATACAATCTGAGATTCATCATCATTATATATTCCTTGTATTATGTTTCTAGTAGTTCCAGAAACATTTGATGTAATTGCAAGTTTCATTTCTAAAACTCTATTTAATAAAGTACTTTTACCAACATTTGGTCTTCCAACAATGCTTACAAATCCACTTTTCATTATTTTAAATCCTCACTGTCAAATGGGTATGGGCATAATTCACTTACTTTAAGTACTAATTCTTCACCTTTTGGATTCATACATATAACTTGCATATCTTTATCAAAGAATTCTAAAAATACTTGCCTGCATTCAAAACAAGGCATTCCTATTTTGTCATTATCGCACATTACGTAAAGCTTGTCGAAATCTTCCTTTCTATATCCGTCTGATACTGCTCCTAGTATTGCACTTCGCTCAGCACAAATAGTCGCTCCAAATGAAGCATTTTCAACATTTACTCCATTATACTCTTGTCCATTTTTACATACTAAAATAGCAGAAACTCTAAAATGAGAATATGGTGCATAACTATTATTTAGTAATTCAATTAATTTTTCTTTCATAAATCCTCCTAAAATAAACCTATAAATTTAGGCATAAATATTATAAGCCCAATAACTACTGAGATAATTGCTGAAAATAAAACTGCACCTGCAGAAACATCTTTGCTTATTTTAGCAATTGGATGAAGATTTGGCATAGCAAGATTAACTGCTTCTTCAAGTGCTGTATTAACCATTTCTAGTGACATTACTAGCGCTATACAAAGTAAAAGAACTGCCCACTCGATTAAACTTACTTTAAATACAAATCCTGCTGTTATAACTAAAACAGCAAAAACTACATCAACTAATAAGTTCTTTGTTTTTTTAAAAGAATAAGCAAGACCATCAAAAGCATGTTTAAAGCTATCTATTATATTTTTACTTTTGTATTTATTACCTTTCGATGCCATAACGAGATAATACCTCCTCCTGCTTTTTAAACATTACTATTTCGTCTTCTTTTTTCATATGGTCATACCCTAATAGATGTAAAAGTCCATGAACTGCTAAAAAATATAATTCTCTTTTAAACGAGTGATTGTATTCTTTACTTTGACTTCTTACTTTATCTATTGAAATATAAATGTCTCCAAGCATTCTAAAATCTGTTCTATTAAATGATTTATCATCTTCAAGAGCAAAACTAATTACATCTGTTTCTCTATCAATTCCACGATATTCTTTGTTGATTTTATGTATTTCTTCATTATTTACTATTATTACATTAAATATAACATTATCTAGTTTTTCATCTTTACAAACATTATATAAAAATTCTTTTAAGTTATCTAATTCATCTATTTTTTCATCTAAAAGATTTATTACTTCTATATTCATATTTCCTCCTAAATAAGTAAAAAAACTATTACTACTAAAAATATAATTAATAAACCAGTAAATATAATATTCAAGACTTTCTCACTTTTCAAGGCTTTTGGAATAAAATTTATAATTTTTTCTAAAAATAAGTATACTAAGTATCCAATCATTCCTCCTAGTACATTTAGTATTATATCATCAACATCGAATACTCGTCCAATATAAAGTTGTGTGAACTCGATTGAAAGAGATGCTAACAAGATAAGAAAAAAAGTTATAGTTTTATTTTTACCACTAAAGTATTTACCTGCAAAGAAACCATATGGTAAAAATAAAAGAACATTTCCAATTACATTTTTTATAAATAATCTACTAAATAATTCATAACGCATTATTTCTTTAAAAGGAACAAAGTTACTACCTCCTATTTGAGTATCTTGAGAAGTTACTATTTGAAAAAGACATAAGGCATAGAATGAAAAAAAGAAAAGAATTATTTCTTTATATAGAACTATTCTTATTTTGTTTTTATATAGATATGAAAGTCTAAAGGATATAATAATTATTAATGATACAAAAACAATTGGTGATGTTAATAAAAGTAAATCTTTAAAATTGTTATAAAGTGGTTCAATCATTATTTTATCCTCCTATTTCGTAATAATCATAAGTTGAAATATTTTCATATACTTTAAAAAATACTTCTACTATCATTGTACTATTATTTACCATTGTTTTCAATTTTTTTTGGGATATTATATATTCATTTTCTGAAAGTGTTTTCATAATCTTTTCTCTTGCTAAGTTGATAGCAATGTTTTCACTTGTAATAGTATTTATATCGTCTTCTATTATTGTTTCTTTCTTTTTGTTATATGATACTTTAAATAAGTTAAAGAAATCAGATACTATTACATATTCTTCACTATCATAACTATCAAATGAATTATTAAATGATATTTCTTTATCAAGAAAGGTAATATCTATTGTATTTTTTTCTTTTCCAGTAAGT
Source organism: Bacilli bacterium (assembly GCA_017477845.1). Lineage (GTDB taxonomy): Bacteria > Bacillota_I > Bacilli_A > RF39 > UBA660 > RUG13868. Next base: position 23,276 of record JAFUTR010000024.1, on the reverse strand, counting down.
TTTTTTTCATAATAGTTTATTGGGAGAGTTACTTTAACTTTATACCATACTTCTGCATAAATATCTCCCTCTGCTTTAGTATTTCCTTTAATGTCTTCTCCTTTATGAATTGCTCCACTTATTATAATATCTCCTTTTTTTACATAGTCGTTTACTTTCTTAGTTATTTCTCCATCTTTTGCTGTTATTTTTTTTATTATTCCATCACGACTTGCTACTACATTTCTATAACCATTTTCTTCCTTTACATCGTTTATTATTCTTTTATCTACTCTTACAATATATTTTGTACCAGATCTTTCTATTTCAATCCATTCTATTTTATCTTTATATTTATTCAATATATCTTCTTTAATATTATTTATTTCATCAAAATTTTTAATAATCCCATATTTTTTTATTCCATACTCTGATAAAGTTGATAATAAGAATTCTCTAAGAGATCTATCACTATGTTTTACTTCTACTTTAAATATAATGTTAGTTAAAGAAACTAAAATTAAAAGACCTATAAGTATTGAAAAAAGAAAAAAAGAATTTTTGATAATTAATTCTTTAATATATAATGGTCCATATACTCTTTCTAAATTTATTTTATAGATTGTTTTTATTTTCCTAATTTTATCAAAGTTATCTTTATCTATTATGGCTGTAAAACTGTTTTCATTTATGTCAAGTGAGTAAAAATTAATATTCATTTTATATAGCATTTTAATGAATCTTAAAACATTATTTCCAGATACATATATCTTATAGTGACTTTTAAACATTTTATTCTCCTATTTCAAAAGATTTTAATTTACCTTTTAATAGTATTTCATTATCTAGTAATTTGTTAATTGTTAAATTTTCTCCTATTATTGTTATTCTTTTATTATTTATTAAAAGTACTACTTTATTTTCTTCTAATATTAGTATTTCGCTAAAATTAATAATATCAATATTGTTTTCCCAAATGTTAATTGTATAGTCATTATTCTTAATAAATCTATTCAAACTTTTTAACATTTTACCACCTAATATATTTTATATTTTAATATAAAAAAAAGAACTAAATGTTCTTTATAGATTACTTAATTTTTCTTTTATTAGAGTGCTTACTTCTTTCATATCTGCTTTACCTTTTACTAAAGGAGTTACTTCTTTCATGATAAGTCCCATTTCTTTCTCACTTTTTGGAGCAACTTTTGTAAAAACTTCATCAATTATTTTGGTTAGTTCATCGTGTGTCAATTGTTTTGGAAGATATGATTGAAGAAGTTCTATTTCTTTATTTGTTTTTTCAATTAAGTCATCTCTTCCACCTTTTTTAAATTCTTCAATTGATTCTTTACGTGTTTTAATTCCTCTTGATAATACATTTATTAATAAGTCATCATTTATCTCTAAACCTTTATTGATATGTTCTAAGTCAGCGTCTCCTTTAATTCCTCTTAATGTTTGTAGTTTTAGTGTATCTTTTTCTTTCATTGCTGAAATTATTTCTTGTTTTATTTTATCGTACATAATATCATCTCCTATTAAAATTATAACAAAAGAAAAAGAAAAAGACTAGTAATTAGTCTCTATTTTGTCTATTTCTTTTTTGAGCATTTTTGATTCCAGCTTTTTTAGCCTCTCTACGCTTGTCTCCTGGTTTTACTGCAAATTCTCTTTTTTTGCATTCTGAAGGGACAGATTCTCTTGCCAACTTTTGTTTAAGTCTTCTTAAAGCTAGATCCAAATTACCATTTTTTACGGCTACTTGTACTTGTGCCATTATTCTCCCTCCCTTCCGTTGCGCTTTACTACCAAGAATTATAACACATGAGTTATTCAAATTCAACAAATTTTGACATTTTTGTTTAAAAAAAGAACTTAATAGTCCTTTTTATGCTTTTGGAGTCATTAACCAGCTTAAGGCATAGAACTCTTTTCCTCCAGTATTATTTTTATAATTATTTAAAGTAGTTTGTTCTTCGTCTGTTAATTGTAGCGTATTAGATACCTGTTGTACCATTGTATTGTCATATCCAGATTGGAATGGGTCAGCAAACGCTGTTGTAAGACAAGTTTCGTCAATGTTTTCGTCTCCTCCATGTCCTGCTTTAGCAGTAATAAAGGTAATTCCCGTATTATATTTTTTATTATAACCATTAATATTGTCTAATGTCTCTTTATATTTGTATGCAGATACATCTTTATCTCCATGAATTTCAATTATTTCTGTTGTAGATAAGTTTTCTGGTGTTCCTAGTCCATGAAGTCTTATATCTCCTGCTATTGATATACATTTATTATATGTATTTGGATGAGTTGCAATCATTCTATAAGCAGATGATGCACCATTACTGTATCCAATAATATTAATATTTTGTTTATCACATCCATATTCTTCTGCTACTTCCATAACTGAAGAATTGATGCTATTTAAAATAGATGGACTTTGAATATAAGAATCTTCTGCTTTCATAAGTGGTGAAATTACAATGGCGTTTGGAGCTTTCCCTTCATTAATTAGGCTGAATATTGATTCTTTTTTAATACTATTTCCTCCACCTTTTCCATGTAGGAATAAGATTAATGGAAGATTTTGTCCTTCATATCCTTCTGGGGTATACATAGCGTATTTAATTCCATTCATTTTTATGTATTCAATACTACCAGTTGCAGGACCTAGACAATTTGAGTTCCAAGAAGATGGATCATACTTAGATAAATCTGTTTTAAACATCGTACTAGAAACGTCAAATCGACTATCTTTAAGTTTCAGTTCTAGCAAATTATCATATTTCATATTAATTTGGTCGTATTGATAATCAATTGCCTGTTGTAACATATCTATTTGTTCATTCAATCTATTTATTTCTTTAATTAACCTGTCATGTTTTGCGTTATATCTATCTATTTCATCTTGGTTATCATGCCTAACTTTATTTTCATCTATCCAACTTGTATATTCTGGTTTATTATCTTCAAGTGATTTTAACTCAGATGTTCTTTGATCAAGCTCAGAATACTTTTCTTCTAGTGCTTTTACTTTATTATTTAATTCATCAATTTCTTCGGCTGCCTCTGAAGTTACTTCGGTATTTTTTACAATTGTAGACATAGCATCTTTTAAGTTACTTACAAAATTAAGTGCTGCCTTCATTCCAAGACCTTTTGATTTGGCACTTTCTACAATATCAAGTGATTTTACTATTCCATCTTCACATAATTTGGCGTCACTTAAAGTTTTTTTTGCATTAGCTACTGTTGTTTTAGTATCTTGAAGTGTACCAAGAGTTACACTTATCTCTTTTGTTTCGTTTTTGTCTTTTGGTGGTTTTTTTGGCTTAGTATTAGTTCTTTTTTTGTTTGAGTCATATCTATTACCATGACTATCACCACTTGCTATAATATGTTTTTTTGATGTTTTTTCTTGTTTTCTTGTTGATACAGTTTCATTATTAGTTTCAATAGACTCATTCTTATTTTTTGAAGATGGGTTTGAACTATTAGATATTGTTGGTAGTCCATAACCATTGGATGTTAATATATTATTTCTATTTACATTTGATAGAAATAAAGATCCATCTTTTTTATATAAGCTATAAATTTCTTTGCCATCTATCTTATCAACTCTTAAAATGAGATCATTAATTCCATTATAGGAGATTATATTTCCATCTTTTAATAGTTCTTTATAATCCATAAAATCACCTCTTTTTAGTTGACATTTAATGTATCAGCGTTTGTATCAACGCTTTCATTAATTGTACTTTCAAGTTTTTTATAATTTTCAAGAGTTGTTTCTAAAAATTTTATATAATTATCTAATGTTTCATTTACTTTAGGAAATATGAGATTTAATGTTTGATAACGTTTGAAATATGATTCATTAGCAATACCTGTCCAAATATCATTATTATGAAATTTATTAAATGTTTGATCTATTTTTTTAAATAATTCTTCAATACTATTTTTTGTGTCTTTCATGCTTGTAATAATACTTTGAAATTCTTCACTATTAATTTTCAAAATTATACTCTTCCTTTCCAAGTTCCATGTTAGCTTTATTTAAACTTGCTTGCCAATCTTCATCTTTTTGTCTATATTCCCTATTTGCTTCTTTTGCAAAATTACTAAATGCTTCAATACTTTTTACTATTTCTTTCATGTTTGTAAAATAAGTTTGAGATTTTTCTACAAATACATTTTTATCATTTCCAGTCCATGCAATATCAAGCCTATTAACATAAGATAATAGTTTATTTATTTCTACATTTAGTTGTTGGCTTTCTTCCATTAATTCATCTGTTACATCTTCTAAATCTTCATGTGTTACTACTATTTTCATAATTCCTCCCCAAAATCAATATCTTCTAAATCTATATCATTTTTTGGTGGTGCATATATTTTTGATTCATTTATATTTATTTCATCAATTAAATTGATATTATTAATATCTGTATTTCCTTTATTTGTATTTCTTAATATCTTTTTATTTGTCTCTTTATAATCATTCAAAATATTTTCTTTTAGTTTTTCTTCTTTTAATTTTGTTATACTTTCTTTTTCTTTTATATTAGTATAATCACTTATTTCTTTTGTAGTTGTAGCGTTTACTTTTAATTTACTTATAGTTTTTGCATCAACATTTTTATATTCCCCATCGTAAATACTTTGTCTTGATGCATTGGTTTCAGTAACGCTTCTTCCGTCAGATTTATTGTAAGAAAATTCATTAAATGTTTCGAGAATGCTGCTATCCCATGAATCAAATCCAGACGGAATATATATATTTTCTGCTTTTTTTGATAGATCTAGTTCATAATTAGCAATATTCGCTATTGATTCATTAGTAATTTTTCTAAATGCTTCAAGCCCTTCACGTACAGAATCTATTTGGGTGTTTATAACTTCTACACCATTACCATATAAACCACTTTTTGTGATTCCATTAAGTCTTTCAGTAAATCCATCAGAAAGATCATATACTTGTCCTATATTTCTTCCAATCATAGTTAGTATATCATTGATTTCATTATCATCTAAATAAAACATTAAATCACTCTTTTCTATTTTATCTATATATTAATTTTATTATATAAAAAAAATTAAATCAATGTATTTATTTTAAAATAACTGACTTAATTTTAGTTTATTTATTTTTTTAATGTTTTTGATTCCTTAATTTCTTGTATTTTTTCAAATGTTTTTTTGTTATTTTGTGAACTAGTAAGAATGACTTTTAGTTTTAATAGGTTTAGTTTATTAAAAAGGTATTCATCATCTCTTATCATTTCCATAAAATGAAATGACTTTTCAAATTCTTCTTTGTCGTACTCTTTAACAACATCTATCTTAAGATTTTTAATTATCTCAGTAATAAGTTCTTCTGTTTCTTTCTTTTCACTACTTTCTTTTTGATATAAAAGATTGTTTAGTACTTTTTCATCTAGTTTACATCTATTTGATTTATCAACTTCACTATATAAATCTGATAAAGAATAGAACACACTATTAAATGAGTTATATTTAGGCAGAATAAGCTTATTATGTTCGGTTAAAAGTGGAATTTTTACTTTTTTTAGAAGTTTATCATTTCCAATAAAGTCCGATAATTTCATTTCTTGTTTTTCATCTAATTCTAAATAGTACTCTTGTTCTATTGCTTCTTTTAATAAATCTTTATTAATTGATACTTCTGTTTTTAATATTTTACCGTCTTTTTCTACATATATATATTTTTCTACATCATATTTTTCTACTTTTTGATTATCACCTTTATTTTTAATCCAATATATAATTGATTCTACATCTTTTTTAGGAATATTAATAAAGTAATATGGTGGATTATTGTTTTCTAAATATTCTATTAATTCATCAAATAATAGTTCCTTTTTTTCTTTTTCTATAATTGAATTTTTTATTTTAATAATCATATAACTATAATTATCTAATGAAAAAGTGTTATTTGTTTTTGATAATATACCTTCGTTTTTGGTTTTTGCTATTATTAGCCCATTCTTTAAGTTGTTTATTTTCTCAATATCTTTTCCACTTTTTATTCTATCTTTAAAATATCCTTCATTATTAAGGTAATAATACTTCATAATCTATCTTCCTTTTTAAGCAAATGATTCAATTATTTCTTTTGCTGCTTTTTTACCAGCTTCCATTGCAAGAATTACTGTAGCTGCACCCGTTACTGCATCTCCTCCTGCATATACGTTATTAAGAGATGTTTTTGTCTTTTCTTCTTCTGTTTTGATAAGTCCTCTTTCAGTAAGTTCAATACTAGAGTCTTTAATTGCTCCATGATTTGGGCTTGTTCCAAGTGCCATTACAACCATATCACACTCTACATTGTGAATTGACTCAGGTTTTTCAACTACACTTCTTCTTCCATCTTCGCCAGGTTCTTTTAGTTCCATGTCAACAACTTCCATACCAATTACATCATTGTTCTCATTTGTTAGTATTCTTTTTGGATTAGTTAATAAGTCAAAAATTATTCCTTCTTCTTTGGCATGTTCAACTTCCATTTTACGAGCTGGTAACTCATCTAGTCCTCTTCTATACATTAGGTGCGTTTCAATTCCAAGACGTTTTAATGATCTAACTGCATCCATTGCAACATTTCCTCCACCTATTATATATGCTTTTTTAGCTTTTTTAATTGGGGTTTTACTATCTGATTTATAAGCTCCCATTAAGTTTATTCTAGTTAAAATTTCATTTGCAGAAAATACTCCATTAGCATCTTCCCCTTCTATTCCCATAAATTTAGGTAGCCCTGCTCCGCTTCCTACAAAAACAGCATCATACTCTTTTTGTAATTGTAAAAGAGTTATTGCGTTTCCAACAGGTACATCAGTAAGGATATTTACTCCTAGTTTTTCTAAGGATTCTACTTCTTTTTCTACTATTTTTTTAGGAAGTCTAAACTCTGGAATTCCATAAGTTAAAACTCCTCCTGCTTTGTGAAGTATTTCATATATTGTAACATCAAATCCTGCTTTTGCTAAGTCTCCTGCACAAGTAAGTCCAGCTGGTCCTGATCCTATTATTGCAACTTTCTTCCCATTTTTTGTGATGCTTTTTTCACTATTATAATTATTTTTTATCGCAACATCTGCTACATATCTCTCAAGTGAACCAATACTTATAGCATCTCCTTTAAATCCTTTGATGCACATTTTCTCACATTGTTTTTCTTGAGGGCACACTCTTCCACAAACTGCAGGAAGAGAGGATGACTCTGTTATTATTTCATATGCTTTTTTTAAGTCATGTTCTTTGATTGCTTTTATAAAATGAGGAATCATTATATTTACTGGGCAACCTTGTACGCATCTTGGATTTGGGCATTGTAAACAACGTGATGCTTCTTTTAATGCTTCTTCATCATTAAATCCTAGTTCTACTTCATTAAAGTTTTTTACTCTTTCTTTTGGTTCTTGTACTCTTCCTTTTACTTTTTCGTCCATAATGCCCTCCTAATTATTAATTGCTGAAAGACGTGCTTTCATTTGTTCTAATTTTATTTGTTCTTCTTCTTTAAAAATGTTCATTCTCTTAAGTGCTAAATCAAAATTTACTTGATGCCCATCAAATTCTGGCCCATCGATACAAGCAAATTTTGGCTTTCCTTCTATTTCACAGCGACAAGCTCCACACATTCCGCTTCCATCAACCATAAGTGGGTTCATGCTAACTATTGTTTTTACATTGTATTTTTTGGTTAATTCACAAACATTTTTCATCATGATTACTGGTCCTATTGCTACAACTATATCATAATCACTTATATGTTCTTCGAGTATATCTGTAACAAAACCTTTTGTTCCATAACTTCCATCGTCAGTTGCATAATAAACTTTATTTGCACAACTTTCTATTTTATCTTTTATTAATAAAAGATTCTCGTTTCGTGCACCATATATTACATCAATATTAAATCCCTCTTCATTTAAAAATTTCACTTGGGGATAAACTGGTGCTATGCCAACTCCTCCTGCTACATATACAATTCTCTTATTCCTAAACTCACTTTTGTTTTTGCATATTTCATTTGGTTTACCAAGTGGCCCTGCTACTGCAAAGATTTCATCTTTAGCATAAGTTAGTTCAAGAGTAGAGGCACCTACTACCTGATATATTAATAGTAGTGTTCCATTTTCTTTATCATAGTCATAAATTGTTAAAGGAATTCTTTCACTATTAGATTCTTTCATTACAATTACAAATTGACCTGGAATTGCATTTTTAACAACAAGTGGGGCTACTACTGCCATTTCATAAGAATTATCACTTATTTTTTTATTATATAAAACTTTATACATCATATCACCTATCCTCCTATATTATTTTAACTTTAAATATTCAATAATATCAAGAGAAACTTAATAAGTTTACATAAAAAAAAGCCATAATGGCTTTTTTAATTATTTTTTTGTTCCAATTCTACTAAATGGGAATAATGTTAGAGATGTTTTACCCTCTATTTCACTTTTGTCAAAGCATCCTAGCACTCTACTATCAAGTGAGACATCTCTGTTATCACCAAGAGCGAAATAGCAATTTTCTTCAACATTATATTCAAAATCTTCAGTTGTTTCATTATCTAAAAAATCTTCTTTGATTTGTTTATTGTTTATATATAAAACATTATTGATATATTTTATATTATCTCCAGGAAGACCTATTACTCTTTTAATTAATAATGTTTTATTATGTTTTATCACGACAATATCAAATCTTTCAATTTCACTAAATCTAAGACCAATTTTATTTAATATCATGATATCTCCATCTTTAAGAGTTGGATACATCGAATCTCCCTTTACTTGTACTGGAGTTACTATAAAGTGCTTTATTAGTAATACACCTATTACAATAAGTACAAGTGGAGCAAAATCATGAATTATTTTTTTTACCTTTTCATTCATATTTTAAATACTAAAAAAAGAGACTAGGTCTCTTATTTTTGTCCTCTTTCTTTGATTCTGTATTGACCTTTTAAATCTTTTAAGAAATTAAGTTTTGCTCTTCTTACTTTTCCATGTCTTAATACTTCAATACTATCGATTTTTGGTGAGTTAATTGGGAAAGTTCTTTCAACTCCTACTCCGTAAGATTCTTTTCTTACTGTGAAAGTTTCACTAATTCCTCCACCTTTACGAGCAGTTACAACACCTTCATAGGCTTGTACTCTTTCTTTGTTTCCTTCAATAATTTTTACGTTTACTTTTACAGTATCTCCAACTCTAAACTCTGGTATTGTTGGATTAATTTGTTTTGCTGTAATTTTGTCAATTACGTTCACGAATATCTCTCCTTCCTTGTTTTTTCCGGTAATCATGAAACTATAAAATTACATCAGCGGATTACACAACGAATAGATTGTAACATAAACCATATTAAAAATCAAGTTTTTATTTTTTTATTACTTATCTACTATGCCCGTGAGATAATTCTTCTTCTTTTTCTATTTTCTTTGCTAGTATTTCTAATCTTAATTTTAATTCATCTTCTAATATTTCTATTTTCTTTATCATTAATTCAAGTTTTTCTTCATTTAGTAGTTTTCTATATTTTGTTCTTAATTCAACTTTTAACTTTTCTGCTTCATTTAAGGCTATTTCGTATCCATCGCCCGTTTCATCATCCTCTCTTTCACAGACATATTGCATCATATTAATAAGTTTTGAAAACTTATTATTAATCTTCTTTGTTGCAATTTTATCAATGAAAGTTGGATTTATTATTATAACTCTATTAACATCTATAGCATCAATAAAATGAACATCTTTTTTTGTAGTAAGATTATATCCATCAAGTTTATCATAATCAAAATACTTTATTTCCTTTGAATCTTTATTTTTAACTATTAAGAATTTGCTTGTAACAGCCATATAATCCACCTACTTCTCTAATAAATCGCTTCTTCTTTCACGAGTTTTCTTTATACTTTCATTTTTTCTATATTCTTCTATTTCTTTATGGTTTCCATTTAGTAATACTTCTGGTACTTTCATCCCCATAAATTCTCTTGGTTTTGTGTATGTTGGATAGTCTAGTAAGTTTGTTTCAATATTGAATGAATCATTTATATGTGAGTTTTCTTCTATTACTCCATCTATTAGTCTTACAATTGAATCAGTAAGCACCATGCTTGGAAGTTCTCCTCCAGTTAATACATAATCACCAATACTAATCTCTAAATCAACTATACTTCTTATTCTATCATCAAAACCTTCATAATGACCACAAATAATTATTAAATGCTTATTGTTTTTTAAATTATATGCTTCTTTTTGTGAATATTTTATTCCATCTGGAGTTAGTAGAATTACTTTAGAGTCATCATGCCTCAAAGACATCACTGCGTCATATATTGGTTGAACCATTAAAACCATTCCACTTCCACCACCATATGGAGTATCATCTACTTTATGATGAGGATCAAGTGAGTAATCTCTAAAATTAATTATATTAATTTCTACTAATCCTTTATCTTGTGCTCTTTTAATAATTGAACAGTTTAAAAAGCCATCAAACATTTCTGGAAAAAGAGTTAATATATCTATTTTCATTAAATCATTCCTTCTATAAGTTTTAATTCTATTTCTTTATTTTCAAAATCTATATTACCAATAAAATCTTCATGATATGGTATTAAAGTTTTCTTATTATTTATTATTGCTTCAATTATTTTGTTATTTTCATTTATTTGTCTTATTGCCACAATATGTCCGACTAATTCATTATTAAATATTACATTTAGATTAATTAATTCTTCATCTAGATATTCTTTATTTCCAAGAGATAAGTCATTTTTTTTGATATATACATCTTTATTTAAGTATTTAAGTACTTGATTTATATTATCGTATCCTTTTAATGTAATCATTTCAAATATTTTATGATGTCTATAACTATTTACTATCTCTTCTATTTTCTCATCACCTATATAAATTCTTCTATTTTCTAAGAAGACTTTTTCTTTAAATTTAAAGTTACTTAGTATTCTAAGTTCTCCTTTTATTCCATGAGTATTAACTATTTTTCCTATATAGATGTAATCTTCTTCCATAGTGCCTCCTATTTATTTAATTCATAAAGAATTATACTTGTTGCGACTCCTACATTTAAACTTTCTACTTTTTCATTCATATCAATATAGAAGTATGAATCACATTTATCAAGTATTTCTTCTCTTACTCCATTTCCTTCATTTCCCATTATTAAACAATATTTTTTTCTATCTTTGTCTTTTAAATTTCTAACATCTTCTCCATAATCGACTTTAGTTCCGTATATTGGTATTTCTTTTGCTTTTAATTCATCTATCACACTTTCAAGTTCTCTTGTAATTATATTTATATGAAACATCATTCCTTGTGTTGCTCTTATTACTTTTGAGTTATATAAATCAACTGTATCAGGACTTAGTACAATTGTATCGACATTGAAGGCTAAGGCGCTTCTAATAATGGTACCAAGATTCCCTGGATCTTGTATTCCATCTAGCATAAGAATTCTATCTCCTATAAGTTTTGAATCTTTTATATTGCAAAGAGCCATAACGTTACTTGGTGAGTCCATTTCACTTATTTTATGAATTATTTCATTTGTTACATACACTGTTGGAAGATTAATTGGTAAAACAGTATCTTTTTCTAGTATTAATTCTTCTACTATTCCTTTTTTATAGGCTTCCAGTACTAAATGCATTCCCTCAATAATAAATTTTTTTTCTTTTTTTCGATATTTCCTATCTTTTAATTTGATATACTTTTTAATTCTATCATTATCAAGACTTGTTATTAGCATTATATCCCTCTATTCTTTAAGTATTTTTTTAATTTTTTTATAATCTTTACAGTTTTCTTCTACTAAAAGCCAAAAGTTTTTTGAATGGTTTGGATGAATTAAGTGAGATAATTCATGCATAATTACGTAGTCAAGACAGTAAAGTGGCTTTTTCATAAGTTCTAAATTTAGAGTAACTCTTTTGTCTTTTGTATTGCAAACTCCCCATCTAGTTGTCATTTTTCTAATTGTTAATGATGGGTAAGGAATACTTTTAGTAAAACGATCATAACAATCATCAAGATGCTCTTGAAATATTTTACTAGCTTGTTTTTTATACCATTTGTCGATATCAGCTTCACGATTAATAAAAACTTTTTCTTCTCCTAGAGTTATTCCTTCATTTGACATATAGATAATATCATATCTTTTTCCTAAATAGAAAAATCCTTCTGTATTTTCTTTATGTTTCTCCATTTTTTCAATCATTTTAACAATTGAATCTTTGTTATTTAGTATTATTTTTTCTATTTCTCTATTAGATGTGAATGTATTTGTTGTTACATATATTTTTAAGTCTTCTTTGACTCTTAAGTAGGTATTTTTATTTCCAATTTTTTTATTTATTACTACTTCATATATTTTATTGTTTACTTCTATTTTCATATTTTAATTCTTTCATAACAAACACATCTTTCCTTATTTATTATAGCACAACTAGCATTAAAAAAAGATATTAAATTTGTCTTAATATCTTTATTTTAAATTTTTTAATCTAGCTTTCAATATAAATGTTAAACCGGCGAAGACAATAGTTGTAAGAATAAATATAATAGTTGGTATTAAGAAAGATTCATTTTTTGTTATACATTTTTCTTCTGTATTAGTTTTGCAATCACAATCTTTATCTTTTGCTATTTTATTTATTTTTATTGTATACTTTGCTTCAGTCTTTTCACTTTTTACTTTTATAACTATTTCATCTTTATCTTCTATGTCTACTTCTTTAGCTCCATCTACATTAATTTTTTCTCCCTCAACTATGATATATAATTCTTTAACATTATCTAATACATCTATAGTATATTCAAATATTTCAGAATCAAATTCTATAGGATATCCTACTATTTCAAATTTAGTAATTTTTAGAGGTTCTGATTTTTTATCTTCAACCAATGAAGTATTATTTTTGGTTATTTCAGTTTTGTTATCTTCTTTTTTAGTAGTATTGGTATCTGGATTTATAGGTGTTGTTGTAGTATTTTGTTTAGAATTTGTAGTAGTATTTGTACTTGGTTTAGTGTTTGTATTTGTATTTGTATTTGTATTAGTGTTTGTGTTTGTACTTGGTTTGGTATTTGTATTTGTATTAGTATTTGTGTTTGTATTAGTGTTTGTGTTGGTATTAGAATTTGTCTTTTCTTTATCTTTTACTGTTACTGCAATTGTTTTTGAGCCAGTTAAAACATCTCCATCGTATGTCGCAATATCACTCATTACAACACTTATAGTAGCAGTTCCTGCTTTTTTAGCAGTTATTGTAATTGTAACTGAATTTTTATCAAGAAACTCTTGTGAACTACTTACTGTTACAATATTTGTGTCACTTGATGTTATACCTACCATTCCTGCAGAGTTGTTTGCTGTTATATTAAAAGTTTTAGACTCTCCTATGGTTATTGTAAAACTTGTTTGTGAAAGATTAACTCCTCCTTCTGCATATACGATTGTTAATGGCATTAAAATTGTTATTAATAAAAAGTATAATATTTTTTTCATACATCTTACCTCTATTTTAAATATAACATCATTATTATTTTTTATCTATAATATTGAAAATTATTTTATTTACTTTAACATTTTTTTACAAAAAAATCAGTTATTTGAATAACTGATTTCTTATTTTTTAGATTTTTTTATTATAAATGATATTCCTTTTTTATTATTCTCTATTGAAATATCATAGTTTAATAGGATAAGTGTTTTTTTAACTATTGATAGTCCAAGACCAAATTGTCCTTTAATTCCTTTTTTAAAGGGATTAAAGATATCTTCTTTTAGATTTTCATCTATATGTGGACCATCATTATATAAGATTATTTTATTATTTTTTACGGTTATTTTAATTTCTTTATTAGCATATCTTATAAAATTATTTAAAATATTATCTATTATAGTTTCCCATAAATCAAAAGTTCCATTAAATTTGCTTTTATCAATACTTGAAGTTATTTTAACGTCTTTTCTTTGATGTTTAAATTTTTCAATTGAAGAATCTATAACTTCTTTTATATTGATAACACTGTAAGGATCTTGTTTTCTTTCTTTTAGATATTCAAGTTTATTAAGGTAAAGAAGTGAATAGACTTTTTTTTCTAATTTATCAGTTTGATCCTTTATAACTACTAATGCTTTATCTTTATCTTCGACACCATCTTCGACAGCTTCAACATATGATTTTATAACAGTGAGAGGAGTTTTAAAATCATGTGAAATGTTCTGATACATACTATTTTTGTATTCTTCTTGTTCTTTTAGTGATAGTCGCATATCTTCAAGTGCAATTGATAATGATTTAATTTCATCATCCGATTTAAAGGTTATATTATGATTAAAATTATCGTTATCAATGTTATCAATTTTACTTTTTAATTTAGAAATTTTTCTTACTATAATAGAACTCCATACAAATATTATAAGTGCTATTAAAGCAAAAGATAATAAGAATATTGTGATAACTGATACCATAAGATCGTTTTTTAATTTACTTAGATATGTTTCATTTGCTATAACTATTTTTTGTTCATTATCTATAAGAGAACTATAGTAGTAGTAAGTGTTACCTTTGTATTTAAAGTTTCCAAATTCTTTATCTATTCTTTTCAATAAGTTTTCTATTGAAATATTAATAATTTTATTATAATTTTCACTTTTATGGATATTACCATTTTCAATAAAAAGGTATGCTAGATTACCAGCAGTTTTATTTTTTTCTAGATTTTCATCAATCATTTCAATTGGAGTTTTTAAGGAGCTATAGATACCAGATTCATAGACTGGAGTAAGCATTCTAGGAAGTAGGAATAAAACAGTAATTAGAATAATATCAAAAGTAATTACAAGAATTAAAAGTAATTGTCTTCCTAGTTTATTTTCTATATATTTCATGATAATCTATACCCATATCCATATATTGTGGAAACATTCAAATTAGGCATTTTCTTCCTTAAACGTCTTACTAAATCATCTACTGCTCTATCGCTTCCAAAGTAATCTTCTCCCCAAATATTTTTAAGAATTTCTTCTCTTGAAAAGGTTCTATTCTTATTATTTAAGAAAAGAATTAATAAGTCAAACTCTAATGTTGTAAGCTTAATTTCTTTATCATTTTCCTTAGCAGCTCTTTTATTCAAATCTATAATATAATTTTCATAATTGATAATTGAATTCGGTTCTTTATCTTTATAAATTCTATCTATTAATTTGTTAACTCTTAATATTAGTTCTTTAGTTGAATATGGTTTTGCAAGATAATCATCACTACCCATTTCAAGTCCAATTATTTTATCAATATCTTGATCTCTTGCTGATGTAAATATTACAGGTATATTTTTATCTTTTTCTCTTATTTTTTTAATTATGTCATAACCTGATATATCATCACCAAGCATTATATCTAGAATCCATAAATCTGATTTTTGTCCTACATAGTTTAAAGCATCATGTCCATTAAAGAACTCTATTACTTTGTATCCTTCTTTTTCTAAATACATTTTTATAAGTTCTCTTAAACTATTTTCATCTTCTACTAAACAAATTGTATACATATTACCACCTATTTCTTATTATAACATAAATATAATTTATCACCTTCTTTATATATATTAAAATGTATTTTTTATTAATTATTTAGTTTTTTTTCTATATAATCATCTCCTAACAATTAAAGTATAAAAAAAAATTGTAGTAAAATTGTATTAAAAATGTGTAAAAATGTGGGATAAAAAAATGAAAAGTTATTAATACTTTTCATTTTTTGTGAATTATAAATACTCTTTTAAGGAATCTATGCTATTTTGTTGAAATTTTAATAAATCATTTGTTAATTTTAATACATCTTTATTTACATCTTTTTTATAGTTATCTAATCTTTTATTGATATCTATTACTCCCATTACTAATCCTTGTATAATAATATCACTTATTTTAGAGTCTGAATTATCACTTTTAACGTCTTTCTTCATCTTCATTTTTGCTCCCATAAGTGCAAAGCGGTTTACTTTTCTTGGTTTAACCTTGTTACTCTTTAATAGTTTTTTTGTAATTTTTAAATACTTTTCATATTCTTTCAAGATATCTTCAATAGATCCCTTAATCTTATTGTCTTTATATTTTATTTCTTGTAATAACACTTCTAAATTTTTAGAAGCCATATATGTATCTTGATAAATAAGCTCTAATAATTCATTTGTTTCATCCATATTTTACCTCCATTATTAGTATTTATAATTATTTATCAAATATACAAAAAAGAAATTACATTTCTATAATTTCTTTTCTTTTAATTTTTTATAAGGTAGCCTTTTATATTCTGTTTCACTTGTATATTCATTTTCTTTTATGGGTATATTATTTGTTAAATTATTTTGTATAGCCTTTAATATGTTTGATTCTTTGATTTTATTGTCATCATCAAATATTAAGGAAATGTCAAATGATGAAAATTTAGTTAATGCAACTAGCCCATATAATTTGTTTAAATCGCTTGGATTATCTACTACACTCATTTTATTTACAAGATTAGATACTGTTGCATTATCTAAATAAAATTTGAACTGTTGAATGTTTCCACATTCTGATAATCCTCTTATTATTGTTTTTAATAATTCATTTTCTTTTTCAAACAATATATCTTTATCATTTTCTTCTAAATCTATACTTCCATATTTATTAATAAGTGAAAAAGCTGTTTTCTTAGCGTATATTCTATCAACTTTACTTTCATACCAAAATGGATCATTTAATATTCTATCTAATATTTCGTAAGAAGATCCAACCTCTTTAGAAGAAGGAGGTAACAATTCTTTTGCATTTGTCTTTATATATAGTTCTGAAATATTGTTTAATCTTATTCCAGTTTTTAATTGTTCTTCTGTAAAATTATATTCACTTTCATCCAATCCAATTAAATTTAAATAATCTGTTATTTGTTCTTTGCTATACTTTTTCATAATTCCCACCTGTTTTTTTATTTTTCTTTAATATCTTCTTTTACTGCTTCTAATATTTTAGAAATAATTTTAGCACTAGCACTTGATGCTCCACCTTGAGCGAATGTTGAACTTCCGCCACCTCGACCTCCAGCCATTTCACTTGCTTTTTTAACAAGTAATCCAGCTTTTTTATTTTTAGCATTGCATTTACAAATGAAGTTAACACTCTTATCGTTTATATTAGCGAAGAAGACTACCCCCTCTTTAATATTATTCATTATCTCATCAACAATTGCCTTTAAATCGTTCATTTCCATATCTTTTACCTTAGTTACAATTGTTTTTATTCCATTTATTGTTTCAGTTTCATCTAAATACTTATCAATATTGCTACTAGCAAGACGGGATTTTTCTTCATTATATTTCTTTTCAAGTAATCTTACTTCGTTTTGAATATATTCAAGTTGGTTCTTATTATATACTATATCGCGATAACTTGTTAGTCCTTTTTGATCAAGTATTATATTAAAATCAAGTTTGATATTTTCTTTTTCTGCTTTAGCAAGTATTTCTTTTGCTTTTGATAAAAGAGCTTTGATATCATCTACATATTTTGCTACTGCTTCGCTTACAAGTACTGGAACTAAGTCATTAGTACATCCTTCAAGACGATATAAATTGCTTCCCTTTGATTCTACTTTTAAAATTGCAAAGCGATCTATTTCATCTGTACTCTTAATATGTGTTCCTCCACATAATTCAATAGATTCTCCAATTGTTACTACACGTACTATATCTTTATATTTATCTGTAAATAATGCCATAGCGCCTTTCTTTTTAGCTTCTTCTAATGACATATTTTCAATTTTACTTTCTATATGAGTTTTAACTATTTCATTAACTTTATCTTCTATTTTGAATATATCTTCATCACTTATTTTTCCTGTATAAGTAAAGTCAAATCTTAATCTATCTTCATCAACATAACTTCCTGCTTGGTGAATTTTATTTGACAATAAATCTTGAAGTACTTTTTGTACTATATGAATAGTACTATGATTTGCTTGAGTTCTAAGACGCTTTTCTTTCATAATTTTCATTGTGACAGTATCACCTATTTTAATAGATCCTTCTAGTACTTCAACCTTGTGCATATGTTGTCCATTTGGAGCTTTTTTAACGTCTATTACTTTTGCTTTAAAATTATCATTTTTTATAGCTCCTTGATCTGCAACTTGTCCTCCACTTTCAGCATAAAAACAAGTTCTATCAAATATTATATATCCATCAGACGATAATGAATCTACTTCATGATTATCTTTAAATAATCCAATTACTTTTGAATTTTCAAGTTCATAAGTGTCATATAAGAATTCGCTAGGAGATAAGAATTTAAGTAAATCTTCATTTTGAATGTTCATATTAGCTTCGGTATTTCTACTTTCTTTTGCCACTTTCTTGGCTTCCTTCATGTATTTTTCAAATTCTTCTTTATCAGTAGTCATTCCTTCATCAGCTAGGTACTCTAAAGTAAGTTCAAATGGAAAACCATAAGTATCATAAAGTTTAAATGCATCATAACCACTAATTGTTTTATCTGTACTTTCCTTAATTAATTCAAGAAGTTTTCTTTCTCCTTGTCTTAGTGTTTGATGGAATAAGTTTTCTTCAGCAAGTATTAAAGCTTTTACCGTAGCTTTAGTCTCTTCTAGTTTAGGATAACTTTCTTTCATTATTTCTACTACTGTATCAACTAGTCTATACATGAAAGGTTCATTAATATTAAGTTTTCTTCCAGCTCTTACGCTCCTTCTTAAAAGTCTTCTTAAGACATATCCTCTATTGCTATTTTCAAATATTGCGCCATCTGATAAAGCCATTGTAATTGCTCTTATATGATCTGCTATTATTTTAAAATTTGCACTTCCATCATATTTTTTCCCACTTATTACTTCTATTTGTTTTATTATAGGAACAAATAAATCTGTATCAAAGTTTGAATCAACATTTTGAAATATACAACACCATCTTTCAAGCCCTGCTCCTGTATCAATATTTTTATGTGGTAATTCTTTATAAAGACTTCTATCTACTCCAGGCTCTGAATTGTACTGACTAAATACATTATTCCAAATTTCTACAAAACGTTCTTGATCTTCATCTTGTTTGAATTTGTCTAAGGCATCACCATTTGGATCATATTTTTCTCCTCTATCAAAGAATATTTCAGAATCAGGTCCACATGGTCCACTTCCTATTTCCCAGAAGTTACCTTTAAGTCTTACAATGTGACTTGGTATCATTCCAAGACTTACCCACTTGTTATATGCTGCTTCATCTGTCATATAGATTGTACAGTATAAAAGCTCTTTTGGAATTGCACACCACTCTTCACTTGTTAAAAATTCATAAGCAAAGTCAAGAGCTTCTTCTTTAAAGTAATCTCCTACTGAAAAGTTACCCATCATTTCAAAGAATGTTTGATGACGCTTTGTTACACCTACGTTTTCTATATCATTTGTTCTTATACATTTTTGAATACTTGTTAATCTTTTGTTTTCAGGTACTATTGTTCCATCGAAGTATTTTTTTAAAGGCGTAACTCCTGCATTTACAAAGAACAATGAGTCATCACCTTCTGGTATTAGAGAGGCACTTTCTAACTCAAGATGCCCTTTACTCTTAAAAAACTTAAGCCACATTTTTCTTATTTCCGTACTTGTTAAATATTTCACTTTTCATTACCTACTTTCTCTTTAAATAATTTATATATTTTTTCTGTTACTTCATCAAGTGATAAGTAAGATGTGTCAATTTCTATTGCATCTTTTGCTTTTTTCAAAGGACTATTTTCACGGTGAATATCACGATAATCTCTTTCTTTAAGTTCTTTTAGTATTTGTTCATAAGTAACTGTTTGTCCTTTATCTAAAAGTTCTTTTAAACGTCTTTTTGCTCTTATTTCATCTTCTGCTATTAAATATACTTTTAAAGTTGCTTTAGGAAGTACTACTGTTCCTATATCTCTTCCATCCATTATTACTGAATTTGTTTTAGCAAGACGCCTTTGCATTCTTACAAGTTTATCGCGAACAGACTTATAAGTACTTACAATTGATGCATACTTTGATATTTCATTTTCTCTTATTGCATCACTTACTTTTTCATTGTTAAGTTTTATTTCTTGTTTCCCATTTTCATAATATAAGTCTATTTTTATTTTATTTAGTACTTTCTTTACTTCTTCTTCATCGTTTATATTGATGTTGTTTCTTTTGCAATATAATCCTACTGCTCTATACATTGCACCTGTATCAATATAGATAAATGATAGTTTTTTGGCAAGTCGAGTTGCTGTTGAACTTTTTCCTGTACTACTTGGTCCATCAATAGCTATTTGATAATTCATTTTTATTCTCCTTTCAAGAAAAAAAGACCAATATATAGGAGTGAATTATCACGGTACCATCCTATTTTGGTCTTGATTAACATAACGGTTTTACCGAAAGATTCATGAAGTAGCCTTCCTAATACTTCCTTAGCCATTTACACCATTCTGGCCTCTCTTTAAAGTAGATATTAGTACTCATCTTCAATCAACATCTTTAAATATTTAAATTTCTATAGATATTCTAGCAAAAATATTTGTAATAATCAATCAAAAGTTTATTTTTTTATTTAATACGTTCATATATGTATAACATAGGTCTTTGTGACTTATAGTACTTATAATCTTCATTGAATAATACATCTAGATAATATTTATCATTTAATTTACTTAGATGGACATGGATTGGTATTATTCTATTATCATATTCCATCATTAATTCTTTTTTATTCCATTTTATGTTATCGAAGTTTGTTGTTCCATCACTTTTTAATTCAAGTATATTATACTTGGTTTCTACGCTATTCTTTTGTTTATCTGGATTAAACATATTAAATGATGGTAATATATCTTTTATTTTATACCTTCCTATTAATCTTTCATCTATTTCATAATTTGGTTTATAATGATCTAGATAGTATACTTCATCTTCATTTATTTCATTTAAGTTAAATGATTCAACATAGACATCTACATTACCTTTATCATATACTTCGATGTATTCCCCTCTTATTTGATAGTTTTTATCTTTGGAATATATAACTATATCTTTATATAAGTCATCTATTTCATTTATTTTCCCATGGGCAATTAGTGATTTTGCTTTGGGTGGATAATTATCTAAAAAATATCCATCAATTTTTCCTAAATCTTTTTCTACTTCAAATCCTATTAAGGCATCGATATTTTCTTCAACATAGCCTATTTCATGATTTATAAATATTTTTCTAAGTGTTTTTAAACCATACTTTTCTAAATCAGTTTTTATTTCATCATAAATACTATCCATCTTTCTATTATTTAAGTTTAGTTTTTTTAAGTAGTAAGGTTTATGAAGATAATATGAATACTCTACTCTTGGTATTTCTTTTAACATATTCTTTAATATGTTATGCTTAGATTCTTCGTTTACTATGCTTTCATTTATTTTGTCTAAATGTTCTTTTATTATTATTTTTTTCTCTTCTTCATTTGAATTAATTAATAACTTTATTTCATCGAGAGAAAACCCTAAATCTTTATATTTTGTAATTTCATCAAATGTAGCTTGCTGTTTTTCATCATAATATCTATAACCTGTGTATTTATCAACTATACTAGGTTTAAATAGGTCAATTGAATCATAATATCTAAGTGTTTTAACAGTAACTTTATTAATTATTGAGAACTCACCAATTCTATACATAATAACTTCACTTCCTTTGCTACATAATAACACTTACCTTAAGGGAAGAGTCAATACTTTTATTATTTATCCTTGAATTTTTTCAAAAATATCATATTTTTCATCAAAAAATTGAATTATTATTTTTAAGCATGCGATTACTGGAGTTGAAACAAGCATTCCCACTATTCCAAAGAAATGTTCAAAAATAAGTAAGCCAATAATGATTGTAACTGGATGTAATCTCATTGTTTTACTTAAAATAATTGGTGTTAAAATATAACTTTCTAAAAACTGAGAAATTATTACTGATACAAGTGTTAATATTCCTACTAAAGGGCTAATTGTAAATCCTACTAGTACTGCAGGTATTCCTCCAATATATGGACCTACATATGGAATGATATTAGTTATTGCGCAAATAAGTCCAAAGACAAGTGGAGCTTTTAGTCCTGCTATTAAAAATCCAAGTGATTGGAAAATAAACAAGATAATTGTCACAAATATGGTACCAAGAACATAATTTTTTAAGGAAACATTAAGTCTATCTGTAACTTCCATAAAGTAATTATGAGTCTTTTTTGGTAAAAATCCAACAAGAGTATTTCTAACGTTGTTGAAATCAAATAACATATAGAAAGCAATGAAAAGTGCTACTACAAATACTAAACTTCCACTTATCAAAGATGTTATTAATCCTACTAAAAATGTAGGTATTCCTTCTGTTATATTATTTGAATAGTTCGAAATTGCCGAATAGATATTATCTTTAACTGTAGTAAAATCATAATCATAGTGATTAGTTAAATTATCAAAAAAATTATTAATCCATGAACGGAAGTTATCCAACACTTGTGGAACCATTCCTATAGCATCTTGTATCTGTCTTCCAATTGATGGAATTACTATATAGAAAAATAATGCTAAAAGTATTAAAAAACTAAAGAAAACAACAAACGTTGAAATACTTCTTTTCCATCCTTTATTTTCAAGACGCTCAACAATTGGATTTAAAAGCCATGCTATAATGATTCCCAGAAAGAATGGTAATAATATTTTTAAAATTGTTTTAATAGCTCTTAATACTCCCCAATCTATAAGAAGTCTTCCAATTATAAATATAAGAATAAAAATGCTAAGTATAAAAAATATATCTATCACCTTTTTAGCTACTCTAACAAGTTCATTAATTGATGATACATCCAGTTTATTATCATTTTTCTTCTTGCCAAACATTTTATCCCTCTTTTCATAAGTAATCTATATTATACCAAATAATTTAAACTTATACAACGAAAAAGTCAAGGACTTGCCTCGACTTTATTCCATCATATTTTTCATAGACTTACCAGCAGTCTTTGTCATCTCCCGAGTTTTGTACTTTATTTCATAAAAAATCATCGATTTAACCAATAATTATAAGGCTTTACGATGATTTTTGTTTTGTATAATCATATAGTCATATGATTTATCAATTTTCTTAGTTCTTTTATTTCATTTAATGTAT
>JAFUTR010000023.1 GCA_017477845.1 Bacilli bacterium | reverse complement strand
TGGATTTACAGAGGCAAATAATAACACAATAGATAAGATTGTAGATAGAGCATATGGATATAGAAATTTTAAAATTTTTAGATTAAGAGCACTTGCAATTTTGCATCAAAGCTACTCTATAAAGAAAGTCAAAAAAGTTGAAAATCAGAGTTCAAAAAAATGGTGGAAATTTTTTAAAAATCGATGAAAAAGATAAAAAAAGGAGAAAAATTTTTGAATATTAAAAAAATATTCATTTTCTCCTTTTCCCATATGGGCGAACGCGTAATTTTTCACCCCACTAAAACTTGTTGAGCCAAAAAAATAATATCCACAAAATTGTGGATATTTTTTATTGATTATTTTCGTATACTACATTTTCAACATTATTTGTTTGTTTCTTTTTCTTCAAAGATACAATCACTAATATAACTATTAATAAAACATTTAAGCCTAAAGAACAATATAGAATTATGTCATTATTAGATTTTTTATTTATCTCTTTTTCTATTCCTTCATTAGACGTATCTTTTTCTCCTGTTGTATTATTACCATCATTTTCTTTCTCTGAATTATCAATAATATTAGAATTATCAGGATTAGAAACTGTTGCTCTAATAGGAAGCCCTTCGATTGCTCCACCTCCATTAGAATAATAATTACTAGAAAGAATTACTTCAGCTTCTCCAGCTTTCAAAGTCTTAAAGTTAAGATAAACAACTAAACTATTAGATCCTGTACACGGCGTAGAACCAACTTCTTTATCAGACTTTATAGTAATACTTCCATCTTTAATATCTACTACCAAAGTATCATTAATTATATAATCTTGAAATTCTTCATCAAGCAGATTTGTTCCACAAGAAGAAACTATAATATCTTCTTTTTCAATACTTAACATATTTGGGTCATACTTGAAAGTTAATTCTCCTATTTTATCAAAATGTTCATCATTATTAATTGGTATTTTTATTTCTAAATATCCACCTACAGTTATTCGAGTATTGTAGTAAAAATCTGGTAAAACATGAAAATCAGCTTTTACAACAACTGGTACCATTAGAAAGAAACATAGCAGCAATAATAAAAATCTTTTCATTTTTTCACACTCCTATTCTGTTAAATTATAGCATAAAAAAAGAGACTTATCTAGCCTCTTCTTGTGCTCTTGTTTCACGAACTACTGTAACCTTAATAGTACCTGGATACTGCATAGTAGATTCAATCTTCTCTTTAACATCCCTAGCAATCTTATGAGCTCCTAAATCATCAATTTCTTCAGGTTTAACAATAACTCTTAACTCACGTCCTGCTTGAACTGCATAACTCTTATCAATTCCAGGAATATCTTTTGCTACACTTTCAAGTTGTTCAAGTCTCTTGATATAGTTTTCTAGTGAATCATTTCTAGCTCCAGGACGTGATGCTGATAATGCATCTGCTATAGCAACTAATACTGCAATAATTGATTTAGCCTCAGTATCACCATGATGAGATGCAATAGAATTAATTACAACATCATTTTCATGGAATCTTTTAGCAATATCTACACCTATTTCTACATGGCTTCCTTCAACTTCATGATCAATTGCTTTACCAATATCATGTAAAAGTCCTGCTCTTTTAGCAAGTTGAACATTTTCTCCAAATTCACTTGCCATAAGACCACAAAGATGTGCAACTTCAATTGAATGTTGTAAAGCATTTTGTCCATAACTAGTACGAAAATGAAGTTTACCAATAATTTCAATTAATTCTGGATCAACTTTAGTAAGTCCCAATTCAAATAAAGCATCATTACCATATTCAATAATTTTCTGTTTCATATCTTTGCTTACTTTATCATACAACTCTTCAATTCTAGTTGGATGTATTCTTCCATCTTTAATTAATGTTTCAAGAGTTACTCTTGCAATTTCTCTTCTTAAAGGATCAAAGCTTGAAATAACTACAGCTTCAGGTGTATCATCAATAATTAAATCTACTCCAGTTATTGCTTCAATAGTTCTAATATTTCTTCCTTCTCTTCCTATTATTCTACCCTTCATTTCATCATCTGGTAGATTTACAACTGTAACAGTTTGTTCATTTGCAATATCTGCTGCATATCTTTGCATTGATGAAACAATCATGCTTTGTGCTTTTTTGTCAGCTTCAAGTTTAGCTTCATCTTCTCTTTCTTTAATATACTCAGATATTTCCTTTGACATAGTCTCTTCGACTTTTTTCATAACTAACTTTTTAGCTTCATCTTTAGATAATTTAGCTATTTTTGATAATTGATCTAATTCTTGTTGTTTTAATTCTTCTAATTTTGCATATTCTGCTTGGATATCTTTTTGAGATTCTATAATACTATTTTCTTTTTCTTCCAAAGATAGTTCACGTTTTTGAAACAATTCATCACGCTTGTCCATATTATTTTCTCTTTGAACTAATCTATCTTCAGAAATCTTAACTTCTTCTTTTCTTTCTTTTATTTCTTTTTCTGCTTCTATCTTTAATTTATGTATTTCTTCTTTAGCTTCAAAAAGTGAATCTCGCTTAGCTTTTTCTGCTTCTTTTTTTGCTTTTTCTATAATCTCTTCAGCTTTTTTATTAGAATTATTAACTTTTGAATTATTTACTAAATGACTTGTTAATAATCCACCTGATACTCCAACCACAACTAGCAAAATAGAGATAAATATTTCCATATTCTTTCCTCCATTTTCTATTTGTATATTAAAAATTTAAATTATCAAAATTTAATATCACTACTTATATTGTAGAAGAATAAAGAAATAATGTCAAAGATTTTTTATTTATACAAAAAAAGAATTAATAAATTTTTATTAATTCTTTATAATATTTTCAACAAAAATAATACTTTTATATTTTTATTTTTCAGGGTTCTTTTTTATTTCTTTCTTTCCAATGCCATAATATTCTCTTGTTTTTTGTTCAATCTCCTGACATAAATCTTTATTTTCTTTTAATAATAATTTAACATTTTCTTTTCCTTGCCCTATTTTTTCACCTTTATACGAAAACCATGCTCCACTTTTATCAATTATTCCAGCATTTGCGGCAAGTTCAATTAACTCTCCTTCTTTAGAAACTCCTTCACCATACATTATATCAACATTCGCAACTTTAAATGGCGGTGCTACTTTATTTTTTACTATCTTAACTGTCGTTTTACTACCTACTACAGAATCACCAACTTTTATCTGCTCACTTCTTCTAACTTCCATTCTAATTGTAGAATAAAACTTAAGAGCACGTCCTCCAGGTGTTGTTTCAGGATTTCCAAACATTATTCCTACTTTTTCACGTAATTGATTTATAAAAATACATATAGTTTTTGTCTTATTAATAGCACCAGATAACTTTCTCAATGCTTGACTCATCAACCTTGCTTGTAAACCAACATGTGAGTCACCCATTTCTCCATCAATTTCTGCTTGTGGCACAAGTGCCGCAACTGAATCAATTACTATAATACTAACTGCCTCACTTCTAACAAGTGCCTCACAAATCTCTAACGCTTGTTCACCAGTATCAGGCTGAGAAAGTAATAGTTCATTAATATCTACCCCTAAATTTTTAGCATACATAGGATCAAGTGCATGCTCTGCATCAATAAAAGCTGCACGTCCACCATTTTTTTGAACTTCAGCAATTGCGTGAAGAGCAAAAGTAGTTTTACCACTAGATTCAGGTCCATATATCTCTATAATTCTACCTTTAGGATATCCACCAACTCCAAGTGCTATATCAAGAGATAAAGATCCACTTGAGCAAGCATCTACCTCCATATGTTTATTATCCCCAAGTCTCATTATTGACCCTTTACCAAATTGTTTTTCAATATCATTTAAAACCTGCTCTAAGGTTTTCTCTTTATCTATACTTGCCATATTAATATTTCCTCCACATATTTACTTACAAAATAATAATACACTATAAAAAATAAAAAAGCAATACTTTTTCAAACATTTGTTTGAATATTCTTTTTTCTTCTTATAAAACAAGGGAAAAAAAAGAATTTCTATATAGAAATTCATAAATTATTTACTATTTTCATCAAAAATTAATGATTTATTTAAATTATAATATTGAATCATTGAAACTATAGACAAGATAGTTGCAAGGTATAATAAGAAGTCTGCTATATTAAGTGACCAAATTTCAAATGGCATATTTCCAAAAAACACAAGAACTACACCAACCATTAAAGTAGCAGTCTTCAATTTCCCACTTCCAATTGCTGCAACTACTTTTCCACGACTTGCTGCTTGCATTTTTATTGCATTAACAATAATATCTCTTACTACAATAATAACTGGAATAATAGCATTGATCTCACCCTTGGCAGCTAAAATAATTAAAACTGAATTAACAAGTACTTTATCAGCTATAGCATCAAGCATTTTACCAGTATTGGTAACAAGTCCTCTTTTTCTTGCTATATGACCATCTAAGAAATCTGTTAAACTTGCAATAATGAAAATAATTCCTGCAATCATATAATCAATTTTTAATGTAATTCCTGAAATAGTAGGTCCTTCTGGTATTTCAAGTCCCAAACTATAAAAAGGAATACATAAAATTGCAATAATAATTAGAGATAATATTAATCTCATAACTGTTAACTTATTTGGTAAGTTCATATAAATAATCACCTTCAATCTTTGATTTTAATTCACTAGTTATAATCTCTTTTTTAGGTTTTACTAAATTAAAAATCAATAAAACCAAAATAATAACTATTAAAACAACTATTAAACCAATAAAAAGTCCCCTTCTATCTTTCTTTTTGGGTTTTACTATTGTATATGGAGATGCTATTTTTTTTGAATTATTGTCATCAGTAGTTTTCTTTTCAGCATCCAGTATATCTTGTAACGAAATTTTAGAAGTTTTTTCAAATAAAAAATCATTAAATTCGTCAATAACCTCTTCAGGCTTAAGCCCTAAATATTTTGCATACTCTTTTACAATCTTTTTCATAGACAGAACATCTTTAAATGCACGTGTATTACCATCTTCTACACTTTCAAGTAAAAAACTATCTATATTTAAGTCTTGAGCAGCTTCGTCAATACTTACGCCATTGTTTACTCTTGTTTCTTTTAAATATTCACCAAGCTCTTGCATATTCACCTCTATTTAAAAATAAATAATACTTAATAAGCCATGTTCTGTACCTATTACTAGGTGGTAAACATTTATCTACTGGTTTCCCAGTCCCTAGCTCAGTTCTTATTACCTAACTAAAGCTCCCCTACCAAAATTTGGGTTTCTCGCTCGTGGGGTTTATCACGTTCCACTTCCATCGTTTCCAATTTCTTCGTCACTATGACACTTTATAACTACTTTAACCATATCAAAGACTTAGGTTATTTCATCGCCGTTAACTATAATAGTTACCTAGAGTTATTTTTTCCTCTAGCGCGAACACTAAAGCCATCACAGGCTTTGCGAGCATGGACTTTCCTCTATATATTACATTGTATAGCGTTTACCTTAAGTATTATTCATCTTTACCATAAACTATTTTTTCAAGTTGAGATAATCTTTTCATAATATCAACATTAGATATTGATTTAGTAGATGACATTTCGTCATTATCACTAGACTTAGCAATTTCAAGACTAGTCTTCAAATTTCTATTCTCTTGTTTTAAAGACATTATCTCATCAAGCAACTCTTCTTTTTCTTGATCTTTTTCCTTTAAAATTTTAAAGAATTGCTCATAATCACTGATAATAAGATCAAGATATTGATCTACTTCTTTAAGTCTATACCCTCTAGTATCTATTTTAAATTCTTTTTCTAAAATATCCTTTGAAGATAAATTAAATTGCTCTTGATACATAATATCACCAATCCCTTACTCTATTATTATCTTATAAAACACCTATTTTGTCAAATATAACAATATGAAAAATAATGGGAATTTTAATTTATTAAGAGATAATTAGAAGGTGAAATGAAAAATTAAGTGCAACATGCATTTAATCTTTTCATATTATTTAAAATTGAAGGACTAAATGAAACAAAAAGAAGTAATTTTTCTAAAAAAAATACAATATATGTGTTCAAGTTAGTATTTCAGGGCATG
>JAFUTR010000022.1 GCA_017477845.1 Bacilli bacterium | reverse complement strand
TTAAAAAAACAACACCCCAGTAGAACGTCAAGTTTAATAAACTTGCCGCCCCACTAGAGCGTGTTGTTTTCATATACTTCTAAACCCCAACAAATCGTGTTGACCTTTTAATTTTTCACCCCACTAAAACTTGTTGAGCCAGTTTTTTACCATCGATTGTATATCTTAAAAAATTAGAATGTCCTTTCTCATTCATAGCAAGAACAGAAGATTCAAATCTATCTATACCATCAGATGAATATCCTACTTCTTCTTTTTGACATTGTGTAAAGTTTCCATCTGATGAAACCATGCAAACAAATACACCTTTATTAGAATAATTTTCTACAATAACTATTCCACTACTAATAGCACGTACATAGAAATCATCATCTTCACAAGTATAAGTACCACCTTGCAAAGAGCAATTATCAAATACATCATCCAAAATAGCAACATTATTTTCATAGTTTGCACCATTATCTCCACCAACTAAATAATAATCATTACTATTTTTAATAAATCCAACCTTTTTTTGAATTCCAGTTGATACTAAAGAATTTCTAAGAAAAGTACTAAATCCACTTGCAGAAACAGCATCTTCTACATTTTGAAAATTATATGAATTAGCTCCACCTTCAATAGAAAAACCAATGCCCCATCTTCCAAGTCCCTTATCCTGAATTGTATCAACAGTAAGTGTTAATTTATAGGTAGCACCAGCGTATGAATTATTTGCAGATTCACAAGTATTTGTTTTAGTTGCATTATCATTTGTGCAAACAACATCGCCAGTATATTTTTCATTAAATTTGACGGCACTTATTGGACTATTTGTTTCTTCATTAGGCGCTAAAATAGAATTATAATAATAACACCCATCTAAATAGGTCCAATCATTTTCATTATCTAAAACTAATATAGCAATATCTTCATTTAAATCATCACTATGATTTGATAATGTAGAATTATTCTTACTAGTCCAAGAATCACTAACACAAACCCTAGCATATGCATCAACTTCGCCATCATTTTTTACTTTAATAGTCTTAGGAGTGACATCTCCTGGTTTCCAATTTGTTGGGCTCTCAAATTCCTCAGTTGCAATTGTTTTAAATACTTGAGTACTAAAAGTATTTTCAAAACTATTACTACTACTATAATATGCAAAAACTCCTCCTATTCCTAATACTATAATTACTAATAAAATAATTATTATAACTTTTTTGTTTTTTATTTTTGTCATACTAACCTCTTTCTTGGATTGCTGAAATCTTAACAGTCATTTCTATACTTGGTTCTCCAGGATTATTAGATGAATAAGTAAATGACTGAGCACCCCAATATGTATCAAGTTCATCATTTCCTGACTCATAAGGCCATGAAACATTGATACTAAAGGTACTTCTTCCAGTAGTAGCAGTAACAACTTCATTAGAAAGATCAAACTGAATCTTAAAAGGATAATCATTATAAAGACGATTTTCTAACATACTGCTAGTAAGTGTAGTACCATCTACTGTATAATTAACACCTAATATTTTGACACTTACAATTTCATAAGAAATTGTAGCTGAGTGTTCTCCTAAGTTATAAGCTGAAACACTATCAGTATAATCTTCCATTCCAGGTACTAAATTAGGAATAACAAAATTTACATATTCACTAATAGCATTATCTTCATTAGTAAATAATATATTCCAAGTTTCAATATGAGTAGTTATACCAGCAGAAACTTTTGTAGCATAAATAAACCATGCAAAAGATGTAGAGACACTTGTAATTAAAAGCAAAATAAGTGTACTTAATCTTATTCTTTTAAGCATGATTTTTAATAATTCTATAAATGTTACTTTAGTTTTAGAATTATCCATACAACTACTCCTCTTCTTTTATATTATTTTCCTCTATTTGATAATTAGATACTTCTTCATTATTTATATTTTGAACTTCACAATTAACATTTTGAATACTTTCACTAGGTATATTGTTTAAATCAATAATTTCTTGTTCTCTAAGTCTTTTTTCGTATTCTTCTTTTTTACGTGCTTCAAGAGCCCTTTTATCTTTAATTATTCCTTTTATATCAAAGAATACTAATATTCCAAAAGGAATAAAAACAATTAGGTAAAACATAATACTATTATTCATTAACTTACTAAATAAACTCAAAAGAAATAACTTAGCAACTACTTTTCCATATACTTGATCATAACTAATTGCTGGATCTTCCATTGTATTATTAATACCTTTTGTATGAATCATATTGTCAACTCTTACTACTCTATGGGTAATAACTTTATCAAGATATGAATCTACTTTACCAATATATACCAAGTCATCTCCAACTCTAATATCATCTTCACTTATTTTTTTTGCTATAAACATATCTCCAATTTCATATTCAGGAAGCATACTTTCAGATACTATTGTATATATTCCATATCCAAAAAAAGAAACCTTATTGTTCGACACTCTTTGAACAATAACAGCAATTAAAACAATAACAACAGCTATCGTTAATATCCATCTTAAAGATTTAAATATCGTATGTAATAATTTTTTGCTTATCATATTAACCTCTATTCTAAGTCAAGTGAATCAAATTTCTCAGTATAATTTTTGATTGCAATTTTAAACTTATCATGTATTTCTTTATCATTTACAACATTCTTATATTTTACAACTGTATAATATTTATCAATTAATTCAAGTATTTCTTTTTTATCTACAGCATCCATCTCAAGAAGTTTTTGAAGCATACTATTAATTATTTTTTTAGATACTTCCTTTTTTCTTTCAATAGTACTTCTTGCCTTTTCTCCACTATAAGAATCAAGAATCAAATACTCAAGTAAAAATATTTCATCAGAATAATCTTTTATCTTTCCTTCTACTTTTTCTTCTTTTGTTTCACTAACGTTTTCCATATCACTATCCATATGTTCTTGCATATAGTTCCAAAGTCTTAAAGCATATTGGAAATTTGTATTTTTCAAGATAACATTAGTTTTCTTAATTGGAGATGTAACAAGTGTTATATGAAGTTTATTAATTGTTTTATATACTTCAGAAGATGTTAAATCTGTAATTCTATTTTCAAGTTTAGCAATTCGCTCTAATGCCTTTTCAGCTATATTATCTTCACTATCAGCATCAAGACTACTATCTAGCATCAATTCCATATTGTATTTAGTATTTTTTATTTTAGAAGTAGCACTATATTTAAGTCTTTTATCATCTTTTGCAACTGTAACTGCTTCAAGTGCCTTCTTTTTAAAATTAACATAACTTCTCATATTTTGAATCAAGCTGTAAACAAATCTATTTTCATATGTATCATAACTTTCTTCTTTATTTATATTAAGTATTTTAGAAGGTTTTATGTCCCCAGTTTCTTTATCATATTGCTGTATTAAGTTAGTATTTCTAGAAAGGTGTTTAATGCTTTCTACAGTAACTCTTCTTGCCAATTCAATTTTTACAATATCTTCTTCATTTACAATAAATCTATTAGGATTTCTCAAAATATTATCTATATATCTTATAGTTTCTTCCATAATATCAAGCCATCCAACTGACACTTCTGTTTTATCATAATCAAGTTTGGCTTCAAGGTTTGATATTATATTCTTATTAAATTCATCAATAAGTTGATTATCGTGTTCATTATAAAGATTAACGATTTGAACTTCACCGACATTAGTATCGTTTTCACTTAAAGATACTTCATCAGTAGGTTCATCTGGTATTATCACAGAATTTTCATCTACTAAAGATTCTTTATCTTTATCTTTATCGTCCACTATAATCACCTTCTTACTCTTTTTATGTTAATTTCTTAAGTCTTAATACGTACTCCTTACATTCTTTCATCCTATCTTTTCCAAATGTATTATCAAGGAAGTCAACAAATCCGTCAATTTCATCTCTAATATATGATATATTTAATTGTTCGAATTTTCTTAAGATTTTCTTTGCTATGAAATAGTCAACCCCTTCTATTTCATCTCCCCCACAAGCAATGTATACTGGAACAAACTTTTTCATATGTGCAACAATTCTGTTTCCGAATGCTATACGGAAATGTTGAATTACATAGTCATCCATCTGCTCTATTTTATCAAGTGTATCTTGTGATACAGGATTAGCAAGCATTGCTTCTTTAAATAAATTATTTATATAACTGAAGTTAATATCTTGTGCTGGTACTTCTTCAGGTGTAAATACTTCACCTTTTTCGTTGATATCTATAGGCATTGCACGGTCATAAACTTTATCTGTAACCATAAATGTTGAGTCGTCGTTATTGATTGTTCCGATATACCAAACATTTTCTGGTATTTGAAGTTTACCACCATGTACGTGTTTTGGGTCATTTTTCCAAGAACTTGCAACAAGTTCAACTATCCACTCATCATGATTGGGCATTTCTAGAATTGAAAGCATTTCTGCAAAGTAATACTCAACACGCGAAATGTTCATCTCATCCAGAATTATCGTATAAACGTCATCAGTATATCCTGCTATATATAACTCTTTTAAAACTTCTGTTTCATTAAATTTTTTAGTAAATTCATTGAAATATCCAAATAACTCTGTTCTATCACGCCATGATGGTTGAACTGAAGCAATACACGAGTCATGTTTTAAAAATTTTCCCCAAGCATAAGCAAGAGATGTTTTACCAGTACCTGAAATACCTTGCAAAATAACAAGCTTAGTTGATGCAAGAGCTGAAATAAATAATCTTATCATCTGAGGTTTATAATAAAGTTTTAATTGAGAAGCAGCAAAATTTCTAAAATTACTACATAATTCTTCTAAGTTAAAACTATTACCATAATTCTGTATTTTATAATTTGCAAATTCAATATCAATTTCATTTAATTTAGAGAAACGTGGAGCATCCACTGGTCCTGTATCTTCACTTTCTTCACTAACTTCTTCTGTATCAGGTTCATTAGGTTTAATTCCTAAATGAGATACCTTCATTGCAAGTATTTCTTCACGCTCTTTAACTAAAGTAGCAACTTTATTATTAAGTTTTCCTACTTCTTCAAGAAGTGACTCTTGTTCTACTATAGTTTTTCTAAATCTTAAATATTTTCTAATTATGAAATAGAAAATTAATACTATACCTGCAAGAAGTAATAGTAAAAGTATTATTGCAATTGCAACAAATAGCCATTCTGGCCCAGAAAAATCATCTTTATAAAAGTTTATTACTGCAATATATTCTTTAATATTAAATATTTTAATAAATCCATTTACAAATCCCATTAAAATATCTAATACTCCAGAAAATGTTTGAGCTAAAAACTCATAAAGGAATCTAAAAAATGTATCCATTTCCTCACCTACTCTATAATAATTATTTTATCATTTTTTTCACTTGTATTACAATATTTAGAATTCTTATTTACAATAATATATTCAAAAATATCTAAAAGAAGGAAATCTTCTTCTTTAACATCATCATCTCTAATTAATATAGCAAACTTAAAACCATCTCTAATCATATCTTTAACATTTCCATTATGCTTCACATAATCATTATAGGTTATTTTCATAACCGTTTGATTTTTAAAGCAATCATCACTTGCTACATTAAGAAGTTTTTCATACTTTTCTTTATTATCAAATAAAGATGTTGCAAATTCTATTAAGTAATAATTATCATAAATGCATGCTCTAATATCTCTAATAATTACATTTGTAATTAAATAATATTCAACAAACAATCTATCTTCATTAATATCCCCAGTTGAAAATACTCTATCAATTGCATACTCACTATATAATTTTGGAAATTTAATTTTATGATTTAATTCTATATCAATAACATTTTCTTTACTTGTCATGTATTTTTTTATATAAAAGTCATCTGTATGAAAATAATCAAAAAATTTTTCTCTTTTTTTTCTAGTACTATCAATAAATTTAGATATATTACTTTGAAAAATAGTATCATTCATTGAAAATAATTCTCTTCTATAGTCACATAAAAGTCTAACTAATGTTTTATCATTAATTATGTTCACTTCATCAAAACATAAAATATAATTAAAAAGTAAATACATCTCATTAATTTTTGATTTAGTATCAAGATCTACTCCTTCTACTAATTTTTCAAGAGTTTTACTAAGATGATCAAAAATATTTTCTTCTAAATTTAAGTCTATATCACTATAAAAATTGTAATATCTATTTTCTATATAAGTATTTAATAATTTTGCAAATATTTCTTCATCATAATAGTCTGCTAAAACTTCTTTTGCAAATAAAGAAATATTGTTTTTTTCAAATTTGATATACTCATCGAGCATATTCATAAAAATCACTTCCTATTCACTACTGAATGTTATTATCGAAGTATTATTGACATAAGGATAAGAATAATTATTAGCAGTATTTAATTTATAAAATCTAACAGAAGTACTCGACAAGGCATCTGTTTTGAAAGTAACACTACTTATATAGTCATATCCATCTTGTAATGTTGTTGTTGATGTTCTAACAGCTTGTAAATAAGCTTCATTAGTCATATCTAATCTAAACAAACTAGGATCAAATGTAAGTGTTATCATAGCTGCAGCACACTTAGCTCTATTTGTTGAAGAAAGTGATAAATATTCACTAATTTCAATTCTATCATTAACGCTATGGCTTCCAAATGCTTCAAAAACTTTATAATAGTCCAAAGTATTGGTAATATTAAAATCAAGATAAGGATTTCCTACGCTATCAACAATTTCATAAGAAAGACCAATTTCTCCAACATTAATTGTAAATTTTCCACTTAATGATTTAGTATAAGGAGTTGTCGCTTCTGTAGTTACTTCAAGCCAGATGGAATCCCCTCCAACTAAAGTTCTATTAGGTGTCATAGTAATTGAAAAACGATCAGTATTAGTGGTATTAGGAATTAATCCAGTATCCTTAGTAGACGTACAATCAACATTACTAGAGCAAGTATAAGTTATTGAATATTCAATGTTGTCAGGTGATGATACTATGTTATTTTTTTTACTATCCATATTGAATGTAACAACAACAGGATCAACTCCTGACCAGTTATCAAGCTGATAATAAGCCATATCCTCACTTAATTTATCACTATTAAAAAAGAATTTCTTTGTACTTAAGTAATAATTTCTTATTCCATTATAAATATATCTTCCATAAGTGGCAGATATTAACATCAATATTAATAGTATTGATGCTATTATAATTCTTTTTTTATTTATTTTCTTCTTTTTCATAACTTCTATCCTACCATATATAAGAATAACATATTTTAATAAATAATACAATTAAAGAAGGCAAAAAAAAGGAAGAAATATCTTCCTTATAAAATCGTATTATGGGTTTGTTGTTTCTGGAGTAGTAATTTGTAAATCATAAGAGATTGTTCCACCAGAAGCTGCATTTTGACAGTCAACATCTTGTCCTTCAATCCACATATAAATTCTTACTTTAGTAACTCCTTTTTGTAAGCTGAATATTTGTTGATTTGCACTAAATGAATCTTTAGTTTGATAGTTAGGTGTTACTGTAGCAAAGTAATCAGAATTTCTAGTTGTATATTCTAAAGCGCTTGAAGTTTGTACTAAAACATTAGCTGTATCAGCAATAGCTGCTTTAACTCCTGCATAAGGTACTGCTGCTGCATCTGGTCCAACTGTAGTTGTTTCACCATAAGTATCGTGTGCATGTGCAACTGAAGCTGCAGTATGAACATCATAATTTGGTTCCCAAATATATTTTGGAGTAGATGCTCCAGAACCAGCTAAACTTTGAATAGCAGTTAAACTAGAACCTGCATCAGTATTACCAAGAATTACAAATCCAACTCTTGATGCATTTTTAATTCCTGTATCAGTAGTATCAGTAGTAGTTACACCTGAGTTTGTAGTTAAGAATAAATCTGTAGCTGCATTAACTTTAAAGAATAAGTCAAATACTATATATCTTCCAGTAGTTCCAGAAGTATCTGTTTCTTTAGTAGCAGTTAATATATAATCTCCGCCAGCATTACTTCCAACTGTACCATAGAACATTTCCATATGTCCATCGCTATCAATTGTACCAACAGTTGAAACTGGTTCCATTGATTCTGGTATTTGGTTAGTATTCATAGCTCCTGAATAAGTATTAGCTTTAACTCCTTTTAAATCTTCTGTTTGAACTATTGACTTCCAGTTAGTTCCGTCAGCAGAAATTTGAATACCATTTTGTGCTGCTACGTTAACAGTCAATTTACTAACTGTTACTGTTTTATTAGCAGTAAACCATGCATAAGTCGTTGTTGTAAACATAATTGTTGTAAAGAACAATGCTATTAATAGGATTAACAATCTTCTTTTACGATTTTTACTTTTTTTTCTTTCCATTTTTATTCCCTCCATTAAATATCATTTTCGATATTTTTCTCTATTGATATTTGAAGTATAGCATTTGACTTTTATAATTGCAATAGGTTTTGTCAATTTTTGTCGTCACTTGTCACATTAGTTGTCACCGTCAAGTACCTGTTTAGCTTTTATTCTTATTTCAATATTCTCTGCAACATCTTGATATTTAAAGTTTCTAAACTCACTTGGGAATTTTACAGTCAATTTATAATTATCTGTAGTATCAGCATCAAAAGTAAAACTTCTAGTTGACGTTTTTAAGAGTCTAAAGAACGTCCCATCATCGTCAGTAATCACTTCATTGCTACTAACAAAATTTTGATCAATTCCACTATTAATGATATATAACCCATATTCAAGTGGTAAATTTGTAGTTGCTAACACCTCAACTTCGTAAGTCATATTAACTTCTGTCCTATTCTCTCCATCAGTATTAGAAACACTAAAAGTATAAGAGTTTATATCCCCTGGTTCCATATCAGTAAGTGTAATCTCTTGATGTGTATATGTATCATTTACTAAAAAGAAAGCTATGTCAATTGGAACATCAGTTCTTGCTTCTGTTTTAAATCTAGATAGTGTATAAGGAACTAAAACAATAAGAAGAAGAAGTAAAATAGCTAAAATGCACAGTTTAATTTTTAAACTGGTACTATTTTTTATTTTTTCCATAACCACACTTCCTTCCAATTTAAATTTATCATCTATATCTTTTTCCTGTTTTTTAAACATTTTAATAGTATATCCTAATAAAGCAAGAGATATTACAACAGAAAAAATAATTCTAGGTGTTGTTATTACCTTAATCCAAGCCCCAACACCGCTAAATGTTTTTACAACTTTTCCAACTATTTTATCTTCAGTAATTGGATTATCCACAGTATTGTTGAAATCTCCTTTAGTTACATATGTTTTACCATTTTTTTCCACAATTCTGTGAGTAATATATGCTTCATCACTCTTATATGAAATAATGTCCCCTACTTCATATTCTTCATTATCAAGTTTTAATAAAATTACATCCCACTTTTCAATAGTTGGAGACATACTTCCACTTATTACTTCAAAAAATGTATAACCAAATATATTTGAATAATCTTTTTTTAATATTTTAACAGAAAAAAAGTTATAAACAGCAAGTATAAGTAATAATGCGGTAATAATACTTAGTACTGTCGTTATAACTCTAGTAGTAATACTAATTATTTTATTTTTCATACTATGCTCCAGTATACTCAACTAACAAATCAGAATCATAATATTGAGTAATCTCAACCTCTACTGGAATATTAATAGAATTATGATTATTAAAATTTCCAAGTTCTGAATCTTTATCGTTATTAGCCTCATCATTTACCCATTCCAAATATACTCTTAATGTATTAGTTTCATCATTGTTTATCTCATCCAAAGATATTATATTACTATATGTAAATTCTCCAGTCCTAACTATCTCTTTATTATTTAATTCTTTTATTTCTGTAATTTGAAATTGATCTTCATCAAGTGCTGAAAAATCAAAAGTAACATCATATCTTATAGAAGTTTCAGTTTCATTAGGATCAATTATTATATCAAAGTAACCATCTATTCCCGGTGCTATTTTTCCACTTTTTACATTACTAGAACTATTCCAGTGAATTTCATTAACAGTAAATTCTGTCGTACTACCAGAAATATCAGTTCCATTAACTTCTACCTGCCATTTGGCAATATCTATACTACTTGTATTAACCTTTTCACTTTCAAATAGAGAAAATGTTTTAGTTAATGAAAAAGCTAGTAAGAAAAAAAGTGGCAATAATACCCACGTATATTTTTTCATTATTTATTTTTTACTTCTTTGTAAATAGCATAAATTTCATACATAAATGCTAAGAATAATGGGAATACAACGATAAATAAGAATCCCCATCTAGATTGAACAACATACAAAAATTGCCCTAAGGAATTTAAACTAGTAACACTATTTTCTGTTCCCAAAACATATTGACTTGATACAACAGAATTATCCTTCATAGTAAATGTTGTCTCTTCCTCATTTATCTTATCTTTTTTGGTTACTTCAGCATATTTAATCTTATGTTCATTTGAATATGTATCATAGAAGAAAGCTTTAGTTCCTACTTCTATTTTCTCATTATCAACTTTTTTAATTATTAAAAATGAATGTTCCTTATAATCAGGTTCTAGATTATTATCTTCTACTATAAGTAAATCTCTTCCTAAGAAACTAGATACACCATAATCATTTCTATTTAACAAAAATCCTGTTGTAAAAACCACAACTATTAAATATAAACAAACAACTACGCCAATCACAATTTTTAAACCTTTTTTCATATTTTTCTACCTCTACTATCATATTTTCATTATAGAATTAATATAGCATATTTAAAATAGATATGCAATAAAACTTTAAAATTTTAATCATTAAAATGGCATTTTAAAATTTCCATTGGATACTTGCTTCATCATTTTTTTCATTTGATCAAATTGTTGAAGTAATTTATTAACTTCTTGAACAGATAATCCACATCCATTAGCAATTCTTGTCTTTCTACTTGCCTTTATAATATCTGGATTTTTTCTTTCTTTTGGAGTCATAGACAGAATTATAGCTTCAATATGAGCCATTTGCTTAGGATCAATTTGAACATTATTAAGTCCCATCTTAGAAGCGCCTGGAATTAATTTAATTAAATTTTCAAGTGGACCTAACTTCTTAATTTGTTTCATTTGAGATAAAAAATCTTCCAAATCAAACTTACCATTTTGCATTCTTTTAGCAGCTTTTTCGGCTTCTTTCTCATCTATTTCAGATTGAACTTTTTCAACTAACGAAACGATATCACCCATCCCAAGAATTCTTCCAGCCATTCTTTCAGGATCAAAAGTATCAAGTCCATCCATCTTTTCACTAGTACCTATAAATTTTATAGGAACATTAGTCAAATGTCTAACAGATAAAGCTACACCACCACGTGTATCCCCATCAAGTTTAGTAAGTATAACTCCGGTAAGTGGAAGCTTATTATTAAAGCCTTCAATTACATTGATGGCATCTTGTCCCATCATAGCATCTATTACTAAAAGTATTTCTTGAGGTTTTACTTTTGTTCTTATGTTTTCTAATTCATCCATTAATTCTTCATCTATGTGAAGTCTTCCAGCAGTATCTATTAAAACATAATCATATTTATTTTCTTTTGCATATTTAATAGCATTTTCACTAATTAAAACAGGATCATTCTTTCCTTCATCATATACTTCAATATTCAATTGCTTTCCTATTTGTTTTAACTGATCAATTGCAGCAGGACGATATACATCACACGCTACTAAAAGTGGCTTTTTAGCATGTTTTTTTCTTAAAAAGTTAGCAAGTTTTCCAATCTGCGTTGTTTTACCGCTTCCTTGAAGACCAACTAACATAAGTATTGCAGGATTTCCAAAAAGATTTAAGTCCTTTTGTTCTCCACCTAATAATTCTGTTAATTCATCTTTTACTATTTTTACAAATACTTCTCCAGGTTTTAAGCTTCTTTGTACCTCCTCACCTAAAGCTTTTTCTTTAACATTATTTGTAAATTCTTTAACAACTGTATAATTAACATCAGCTTCCAATAGTGCTAGACGGATCTCTCTCATCATATCACTGATGTTACTTTCTGTAATTTTTCCTGTACCCTTTATCTTAGAAAGAGCATTTTGAAGTCTATCCCCCAAACTTTCAAACATTTTATCACCCTCTATACGTTTTTCCAATTAACAATTATATCACTATTTGAAGAAAGTGGTGCAGGATCAGGCATATCTAGATGTACTATTACTGGTATTTTAAATGCAGTACCAAATCCCAAACATGTACCAGACTGCAATCCCTTTTGTTTATCAACAATATCTGAATTGATATTTGGAATCATTTTTCTTATGTATTCTTCATCACTTGGATGATTAGTCTTAAAAATCAAGAAATTAGAACACTGTGAAATAACAGTATCAGATAATTCAACTGGTCTTTGACTTATAACACCCAATATAACCCCATATTTTCTTCCTTCTTTTGCAACACGTTCAAATATGTTATAACCAATTAAGAAATGATCATTATCATTTTTAATATATCTATGTGCTTCTTCTACAATTATATGAAATGGAATGGAACCTTTTGTTGGTAATGTCTTAGCAAAATCAAAAATAATTCTCGTGAATATTTTTGTAATAACTGCTGCTAAGGAATCATCCATGTCATCTGGATTAATAATAACTATTTGTTTTTTTGTATTATCTTTATATAATATTTGACTTAAAAATTGTTGAACATTAACTTGTTGCGGATAATCAAATATTTTACTTTGTTCACTAGTCATTAACGAATGAAGTCTTACTTTTACACTAACTGAATCAGCATAAGTATTTGGATTATTATACCATCCTTCAGAAATAAGTGTAAACTCTAATGCCTTTTCTAAATCATTTAAATTATAATAAGTCATAGTAGATGGTTCATAATTATCAAGTTCTTCATGAACAAATGATGTAACATATTCAGTAAACAAAATACCTTCAGTAAATGTTCCTGTTTTATCTATATGAAAACACTCTCTTAATTTTCTTGTATACCCAACACCTGTAATAGTAGATTCCATATTAAAGTTAGGAGTTGGGCAAGTTTCTACTATAGCAAAAATATCATTTTTCTTTTTAACGGGTGTTGAATCACTAAATAGTATTGAAATTATTGCTTTCGCTATTAAGTGATCTTTATATTTTTCACTCATTTCAGTAGATTCAGCAAATATTTTAGCAAGTTTCAACATTCTTTCTACTATTGGTAATTGCGAATGTGAGTCAGACATCAATAAAAGTGCTAAATCATTAGCATTTAAAAGCCATAAAGGTATTCTTAATTGTTCATCTTGTGTATTATGTGGATTAGTAGTAAATACACGACTAGAATATCTAGGATCTATTTCTGATAGCTTAGAAAACGCATTAGCATACTCCCCTGAAACATCAAATATTATAAAATTAGCATTCAATGGTGGTGTTGCTTTATTTTGGAAAACATTTTGCAATAATCTTGCAGTTCCACAAGATTTACCACTTCCAGAATTACCAAAAATAGCAAAATGATTTCCAAAGAAATTATTAACACTTAAGCAAACTGGAGTACCATTATAAAATGGACTTCTTCCAAGATACATAGCCCCTTCATTAGTTTGTCCCAGAATAATTGCTATTTCTTGTTCATTAACAGGCCTAACTTGTGCATCCATAAGTGGTTTCCTAATAATACCACCAAATAATTTTCCATCAGCAAATTCTCCAATTAATTTTATTTTAACTTGTTCATTATTTACTTCTGAAATTTCTCCTAATAATTGTTTTTCTTGGTCTTGAATAACTACATGTGAACTAAGTATATTATTTGTAATTGGAACATTTGGATTCAAATTAACATATACACTAGTCTCATTAATAAATGAAATTTTATCAAACATAATATCACCTCTACAATAACCCTTTTATTATTTCTAAAGTAGTATCATCTACTTTATTTTCTAATATTTTTATTATTTCATTTTTCTTTTTATTAAGTCCTAATTTATCCTCAAGTTCTATTAATCTTTCTTCCATTATTTTCAATTGATTATGGATAGCATTCCTTGA
Organism: Bacilli bacterium; assembly: GCA_017477845.1. Lineage (GTDB taxonomy): Bacteria > Bacillota_I > Bacilli_A > RF39 > UBA660 > RUG13868. Next base: position 2,608 of record JAFUTR010000022.1, on the reverse strand, counting down.
TACATCATTATTTTCTGCTATTTCACTTAGTGATAAATCATCCCAATAATACTCTTCAAAGTATTTTTGTTGTTTTTCAGTAAATAGTTCTTTATAACAATCATATAGTAAATTTAAATATAAAACTCTATCCGTATCCATCTACATCATATCCTTAAATAAACCATAAATATATTTTTCTATATCGAATACTTGTAAATCTTCTTTTCTTTCTCCAAGTCCAATAAATTTAACAGGTATTCCTACATTTTCTTTTATTGCAAGAACTATTCCACCTTTAGCAGTACCATCAAGTTTTGTTAAAACAATACCAGTAATATTTGTAATTTCTTTAAATGCTTTAGCTTGACTAATACCATTTTGCCCAGTAGTAGCATCAATTACAAGAAGCGTTTCATGTGGCCCATCAGGTATAACTTTACCAATTACTTTATTAATTTTTTCAAGTTCCTTCATCAAGTTAACTTTGTTTTGAAGTCGACCTGCTGTATCTATTAATACGATATCAACATTTTCCTCTAAAGCTTTATTAAGTCCATCAAATATAACACTTGATGGGTCAACTCCTTCTTCTTTTCCAACAAATAATGAATCCGTTTTATTAGCCCATTCTTCAAGTTGTTTAGTAGCGCCTGCTCTAAATGTATCACCTGCAATCATCATGACTTTCTTTCCTTCATCGTGAAATTTAGATGCAAGTTTAGCAATAGTAGTAGTCTTACCTACTCCATTTACTCCAACAAACAGTATAACTGTAGGAGATTTTTTAGCAAAATTTATTTTATTAACTATTACTTCATCATTAACATATATTATGAACAATTCATCAACTATTACTTCTTTTAAGTATTCAAGATCTTCAATATTTTCTTTTCTAACTCTTTTTCTAAGTCTATCCATAAAACTCATAACTGTATCTATTCCGATATCAGCCATGATTAATATTTCTTCAAGTTCATCAAAGTATTCATCATCAACTTTTTTATGTCTATTAGTTAAACTTATTAATTTAGAAACAAATCCCTCACGAGATTTTGTTAAACCTTTTTCATATACTTTAACAGATTCTTTTGCTGATTCTTGAACAGTTTCTTCTTCATCATTTATTTCATCTTGATCTTCTTCAATTTTTTCTACTTCTTCATTATCTTCATTTAATTCTGAAATAGTATCTTCATAATCTTGATGAGAGATATCAAATGAATTATCTTCTTCAAAAGTTTCTTGTTGTTTTTCTAAAGTTTCTTTTTCTATAATCCCACGTTCAATTTTTTCTTCTTCATCGTTTTTTTTGAACATGTTTTTAATTTTACTAAATAAACCCATTAGACCCTCCTAAATATATACCTACAATTAATATTACCACAATTCTATTTAAAACAAAAGAAAAAGAGCCAAAAAAAGAAAAAGTCATATAACCATAAAGTATAAAACTAACTTCACGAATAATGACTTAATATCTTTCTATAATTTATATTACTGTATCTTAAATGACGCAATAAATATTCTGCTTCGCAAAATAGATTCAAGATTTAAGATGCAAGAGCAGCCAGCACCGATGGCGCTAGACTAATCAAAAATATGGCATATGGATTCACCATTATCATAAACAGTACATATCCATAAATTCATACGTTCATGTACTTCTACGCGTCCATTATGATAAAAAGAGGCTTCGAATGTTTCATTAGAACAATAATAATAATCATTTGTATATTCAATACAGTTACTTGTTCCAAATACACTATCAAGGATTGCTTTGTTTGAGGAGTAACTAGCACCACCATCTCCTCCAATTAAATAGTATTCAGTGTCATCTAGTTTGAATCCTACTGATTTAGTTACATTTTTTCCATTTACTTGGTATCTTAAGTAATTTAAATGTCCTTCTGCTTCCATTGCTTCTGTTGATGTTTCATAGTGATCTCTTCCTGTTGCAGAGTATCCATTCCTTATTTCATAACAGTATTCGCCACCGTACTCGCCAACATATAAGTCACAAGTAAAGTTTCCACTTGTTTTATAGTGTGTTATAGAAATATTACCAGTTGTATCTAAGTCTACATCAAACTCTTCACATGAACAGTGATATCCTGTAAATCCAGATGCAAGTGAACTTCCACCAAATCCTCCTGTAGCACTACAATTACTTACTCCAAAGGCTTCATCTAAAATAGCTTTATTATCTTCATAAGTATTTTCTCCACCTACGTAGTATGTGGTATTGTTATATACAAATCCTACTTCTTTTGTGGTTCCAGAACTTGTTAAATTACTTCTTAAGAATGTGTTATATCCTGATGATGTTTGAGCACTTCCTGAGTCAGGTAATGTGTAATTAGTTCCATCGATAGAGTATCCTATTCCCCACTCTCCTAGTCCTTCACTCTGTATTGTCTCTGCTGTTAATGTTAATGTGTATGTTGCATTATCATAACCAGTATTAGTTGATTCACATGTAATTGTGTTTGTTGATGTATTTGTTGTACACTCCACACTTCCCTCGTATTCTGGATTAAACGTTACACTTTTTATTGGACTACTTGTTGTTTCATTTGGTGCTAACTCTTCATTATAATAATAGCAGTCCCCACTTTTTGTCCACTCA
>JAFUTR010000021.1 GCA_017477845.1 Bacilli bacterium | reverse complement strand
GTTCTAAATGAATGATTTAGTTCTAAACCTTTTTCAATTTTAATACGTTCAGATAATTTTAAGTGTTTTTTGTAATTTGATATAGTTGTCATTTATATTTCCTCCTTCATGTGGACAATATATCAGAGCATATTATAACAATTGATGTTTGAAAGATTAAGTGGAACATTAATAAATTTAGTGTCCAACTTAACTTTTCAATTAACATTTTTATATATTTTTAAGTTTTTTCTTCCATTTTAGAAAAAATATGTTATAATTAAGGAGCAATGTTTGTTTTGGGGCGTTAGCTCAGTTGGTAGAGCAACTGACTCTTAATCAGTGGGTCTAGGGTTCGAATCCCTAACGCCCCACCATTTATATTGTTAAAATAATTCGGCATGGAGACATACTCAAGAGGCTGAAGAGGCGCCCCTGCTAAGGGTGTAGAGCGGGCAACTGCTGCGCGAGTTCAAATCTCGCTGTCTCCGCCATATGTAAATAACCTTGGTTCTTCAAGGTTTTTTATTTTGCATTAAAAAAATTATTTATTTTTTAACATATAATATTACTATATATTTACTCTATTTTATGTTGATTTTATGCTTCTTATTACTTTGACAAAATACGACAATTGTGCTATTCTTTTTTTATAAGATAAAGTAAGAATTTGGCAAAATAAAAAGGAGTTTTTTTATGGACGAAAATATGAATCAAACAAATAGTAAAAAGAAAATGATTATAATGTTATTAGTATTATCACTGATATTTCTTTCAACTGGTTTTTTATTGATGAATTCTAGTAGTAAGACTGATAATAAAGAAAAAGAAGAATCTAATACTAATAATGTGGAAATAGAGGATAAAGATAATAATAAACCGAATGATGAAAATGAAGATATTTCAAAAAATGAAGATGAAGAAAAAGAAGAAAATGAATTAGAAAAAGAAGAGGAAAATAAAGATAGTGATACTAAGGATGATGTAAAACCTCTTGATAATGAAAAAACAAATACTAAACCACAAACAGAAACAAAACCAAAAACTGATCAAAAACCAAATACTAATACTAAGCCAAGTACAAATACTGAAATTAAAACTAATGAAGATAATAAGACTATAGTTGAAGTAAAGAAATATACAATTACTTTTAACACTGATGGAGGTAGTACTATTTCTAGTCAGATAGTAAATGAAAATGGTGTTGTAACTCGTCCTAATAATCCAACCAAAGATGGGTATACCTTTGATAATTGGTATTTAGGGAATGAAGTTTATAATTTTAATACTAAAGTTACAAAAAATATTACTTTAACTGCTCATTGGAAAAAGAATAAAATAGATGTCGATTCAGTGAGTCTTGATAAAACAAGTTATTCTATGCTTGTAGGGGATACAGTAGTATTAAATGCAACAGTACTTCCTTTTAATGCAACTGATAAAACTGTAAGATGGAGTAGCAGTAATAGTGCAATTGCAACTGTTACAAATGGAACAGTAAAAGCAATTAGTGCTGGAGTTGTAACAATAACAGCAACAGTAGATGGAAAAGAAGCAACTTGCACCATAACTGTTAAAAATCCTGTTACATATTCTTATGAGATTAAAGATGCTTCTGGAAGTACAACTGGACAAGTATATATTTATATAAAAAGTTCAGAAGGTAACTATGTAGATGGATCATTAACAATCATTTATAAAAACGGTGGAGAAGAAACTGTTAATATTCCAGCAAGTGGATATTTATTCCCAAATAGAATGGTTATTTCTTCAATAACTAATGTAAAAGGAAATGTGTAAATGAAAAAAAATAAAAAGAAATACATTATTGTTATTTTGTTTTTGTTTTTGTTGTGTGGAATAATAGCATATACTATTATTTATAATCACTATAGCTATGAATGGGTTGAAGAAAAAAATAGTATAGTAGGACAATATAGATTACATTTGAAAAATGGTTTTGGAAAATATGTAGATGGGCATATTGATATAACATATTTAAATGATAAAACTGAAACAGTTGAAATAACAAGAGATGGTATTATATACGTAAAAAATATAATTAAAAAAGTAGAAAATCCAAGACGATAAAAAGGAGTACATATGAAAAAATTAAACATATTTATAATTCTATTATTAGGTGTATTATTAGTTCCAAATGTTTACGCTTCAACAATAAAAGAAACAACAGAATCTGATAATTATGATACAATTGAGACAAATACTACAATTATAGGTGTTACTAAATTTACACAAGATGAAATAATAACAGCTCTTAAGGCAACTACGGCAGGAGCAAATGACGCAAGACTTTATATTAAAATTAATGGTAATGATGATGAGTATGAAACACCTAAAATATATATTTATTATGGAAAAATAGGTGGTTGGTATTCACTTGATTTAAATAATCAAGTTGAATATATCTCTGATGAAAATTTGATAAACCAATTGTCTAATTTAGATATATATTATGTTAATAATGTAGAGAAAAAAATTGAAATAACTATTCCATATGACAATATAGATATTAGTAAACTTCAAGATGGAATAGAATATGATAATGGAAAATTAATAGTAAATGCTACAATTGATAAATTTACTATTACAACACTTGATAATAGAAATATATATTATGAATTTGATAAAAATAGTGAAACTTTTATAGAAAATGAAAGTTCATGTTTTACTGTGGATAATGGATATATAACTGATTATGATAGCCTATGTAAAAATATTTTAACAATCCCAACTACTTTAAATAATCAAAATATTGTTGGAATAAGTATCAATGCATTTAATAACAAAGGAATAAAGGAAGTAACTATTCCAGGACAAATTATGAATATTGGAAGTAATGCATTTGCAAATAATCCGCTTGAAAAAGTAGTTATTGAGAATAAATATGATTCTAGTGATTTTACATATTTTGGAGAAAATGCTTTTGGAACATTTACCGATATTTACTATCATAATGATTTATCTGAAGCATTAAGTAATATTCCAGATACTTTAAATGTAAAAGCATCTAATAAATATTCTGGAGAGTTTGGTCCACTTACTGTCGAAGCAAGTGATGATGTTTTTGTTAAATTTGGAATATCTAAAATAGTTAAAGATAAACAACTAGGTATTTGCTTTGAAGGATTATGTTCTTCTTATTGGAAATATGAATTATTAGAAGATAGTAAAGTTGAAATTACAATATCTAATTCTAATAAATCAGTATCAAAAATAATAAATTATTCTATTAACTATGTAGATACTGAAGAGTTTGATGGTAATGATATAAAAGATGAAGTAGATAGATTAAACTCTTTAATAAAAAATAAAATAATTAATGAAAAAAAATATGATACTATTACAAAATATGACATTAATGATGCGACAAGTAAATTTGGATTTAATGGTTTAAAAGAAGAGACACCTTGGGCTTGTGGAGATATTTATATTCCAGATTTTAATAAAGAATTTGATTTTTTTGATACTAATCATAAAGATGAGTGTTATGCTAGCCCATACTATATATATAAAGATGATATTTTATATGCAACTCTTGATTTGCAACCAGGATATTTTAGTTTCCATTATAATATTTCTATGAATTTTTATGAGTATGATACTCCACGTGATATTGTTGATACAGGACTTGATCTTTTCGACAGTAAAATAGGTTTAAAGAATTATGAAGTTGATGAGGAAGCATTGCAATATGAACTTGATCATGAGCCAATTAGCGAAATAAAAAACGGTAAAATTATTAAATGGTATTCATTCTCTATTAAGGATAAGAATACTGGAAATGTTTGGTATGTCAGCCTTGTTGATTTAAAAAATGGTACTTCAACAGTAGATAGAATAAACATTGATGAAAACTTTTATTTGACTTATTATTTCTCTTTAGATGAGTATATCTTTAATAATGATATTAAAGCAGAAGAAGCTTATAATAAATTAAATAAAATAAATATACCTAAGGGGCTAAAGTACTCATTTGAATTAAAAGATAATACTATTTCTGTTACTGCTGGATATATTAATTTTCAAGATATGAGTGTATTTGGAAATGATTATAAAATATCAAGAGATACTACTTTTTCTAATATAGATTCTATTCTTAAAGATGCTAATGATATAGTTAAACGTGGTGATACTTTATCAAATGTTAAGTTGTTAGACGAATTAGTCTGCCATGATTTTCAGTTAACATGTGTTGATGAAAATGATGAATTAATAACTGATGGTTATGTCAGTTATGGTAGTAAAACAAGAGAATCAGTAAAAGCTGGAGATATAATTAAAATTGATAAAGAAGAGTTTTATGTTATTGATAATGATAGAACAAATGATAAGATAAAGATGATTTCAGTTTATAATTTGAAAGTTGGAGATATCTATGATAGTGAAGGAAACAAAATAGGAAGTTATACAAATAACGATGATGGCTATGGAAGACAAAGTAGTGAAGCAAATGGTAGAGTAAGGGATGCTAATGCAAATGTTAATGGTGTTGTTACTTTTTCAGATATTAATTACTGGAATGAAAAGGTTGGAGAAGGCTTAGAATACGAAGGGGAATATTGCACTTATACTGGAGATACTAATTGCGCAAATGTTTATGATAGCAATAGTAATCTTTATCAGTATATAGAATCATACAGAAACTATTTAACAAATCTTGGAGTAGAAATAGATGAGGCAAGACTTATGACACTTGAAGAAAAAACAAATTTTAATTCTTTAGTTGGTACTAGTTCTTATCTTAACCAAACAAGTTTTTGGCTTGCAACACCTACTAGTTCGACAGGTATTTGGGCAGTAGGATTTTCTGGAATATTTGATGGAGAATCATCATATGATTCCATATCTTGTGGAGTACGTCCATTAATAATATTTTAAAAAAATAAAAGAATAGTTTAATGGTTATTACTAAAAAAACTATTCTTTTTTTAAAATTATTGAAAAAAATAAGATAATTATATATAATTAATTTATGATAGGAGTGCCTAAAATGAAAAAAGAGAATAAAAATGTAGTTGAAGATGAAAAAACAGTAAAAAAGGAACTTGCTAAACTTAAGAAAGAAGAGTTAAAAGCTTTAAAAAATGATAAGAATGAGATGAAAAGTAAAAGACTATTAAGAAGACTTGAAATAATTATTGTTTTAATATTTATAGTTATTATGTTAGTTCTTTTATGTAATAGGACATTCTTTAGAAATAAATATAAAACAAGTAAGATATCACTTTCTATTCCTACAATGATGTTTTTTGTTAAGGACGATGGAAATGAGTTAGTTATGAAGACTTTGAGAAAAACACAGTATGTTAAGGAATTCTTTGCTGGAGAACTTCAAAAGTTAACTAGATATAATTGTGATGGGTATAGTTTCTATTATATAGATGAGACTAAAACAGCAATTTATACAGATATTTATGTTACAAAAAATCATGTTGTAAAGACTGTAACAGTTAATTATGCACAAGGTGATGCAGATTGTTTGTGTAATGCTCATAGTGTTGGTAAAAGAGCAGAAGAAATATGTAAAAAATAGGCCCAAAAGGCCTTTTTTAATGTCTTAAATTTGACAAAAAGCGACTTTTTTGGTAAAATATGAAACTGTCACATGTAAAAGAGGTGCAGTAATATGTTTTATGATGAAGTAAAAACAATTAATGCTTGTGAACAAAATCCAAAATTAATTTTTGATCTTTTAAAAGAAGAACACATGGCATTAATAGATAAGATTCTTTCAAAGAAAACATTCGACATTAATGTTTTAGATAGTGATGGAAATAATATTTTAACAAAATTGTTAAAGAAAGGACAATATGAGATTGTTCTTAAACATATAAAGAATAAGAATTGGGATATAAATCATCAAAATAATGATGGTGATACATTTGCACATATATTATTTACAATTAAGAATTATGCAGTTTTTGATATTTATAAAGAACTTAAGAAAAACAAAAAGTTTATTCCAAATATAGTAAATAATAATGGTGAGACTATTTTGGATAAATCACTTCAAAATAGTTCAACTTTAATTACTTCTAAAATTCTTGAAGATTCTAGATTTAGTGAAGTAGGAATTATTACATTTAAAAAACTATATGATACTTATATTAAGAATAACGATTATGGTAAATATACTAAACTTAATAATTTAGAAATGATTGTAGATAATCTTAAAGATAGAGAGGTATCTCCTAAAGTAAAAGATATAATTAACTATCTAAAAGAAAATTATGAAAAAATAAAAGAAGAAGTTATTAATAATAAAACTAGAATTATTGATAATTATATGAAAGAATTTTTACTTGCTTAGAAAAGAAGTAAAAATTCTTTTTTTTATTTTATTTTTATGGTAGAATTATTAAACGGAAGTGATGTATATGCAATTACCTGATTATAAAGAAGCAAGAAAAAGAACTAGAGAAGAAATAAAAAAGGAAAATTATGTTATTAATCAGAATGCAATTAATATTGGACTTAATAAAACATATCATGTTAAAACTTACGGATGCCAAATGAATGAACATGATACTGAAAATATTGAAGCAATGCTTGAGCAACTTGGGTTTGTTAAAGAAGATAATCAAGATAAAGCAGACCTTGTTATTCTTAATACTTGTAGTATTAGGGAAAATGCTCATAATAAAGCTTTTGGAATGCTTGGAAGACTAAAACATTTAAAAGAAGAAACCAATAAAGATTTAGTTATCGGTATATGTGGTTGTATGGCTCAAGAAGAAAAAGTAGTTAATGAAATTATGAAAAAATATAAGTTTGTTAACTTTGTTTTTGGAACACATAATCTACATAGACTTCCATATATTCTTGAAGAAGCTTTTAAAAGTAAAAAGCAAGTAATAGAAGTTTTTAGTAAAGAAGGTAATATCGTTGAAGGTATACCTGTTAGGCGAGCTAGTAAGTTTAAAGCTTATGTTAATATAATGTATGGTTGTGATAAATTTTGTACTTACTGTATAGTACCTTACACAAGAGGTAAACAAAGAAGTAGAGATAAAGATGATATTTTAAGAGAAGTTAAAAAACTTGTTGAGGATGGATATAAAGAAGTAACACTTCTTGGTCAAAATGTAAATGCTTATGGTAAAGATTTCAATAGTTCTTATAAAATGGAAAACTTACTTGAAGATGTTGCTAAAACTGGAATAGAAAGAGTAAGATTTATGACTAGTCATCCTTGGGACTTTACTGATGAAATGATTGATGTAATAAAAAAATATCCTAATATTATGCCAAGTATTCACTTACCAGTTCAATCAGGTTCATCTAAAGTATTAAAACTTATGGGAAGACGTTATACTAAAGAAGAATATATTACTTTATTCGATAAGTTAAGAACTATTCCTAATGTATCTATTTCAACAGATATCATTGTAGGTTTTCCTAGTGAAGATGAAAGTGACTTTAATGAAACACTTGATTTAGTTAACTATTGTAAATTTGATAATGCTTATACATTTATTTTTTCACCAAGAGAAGGAACACCGGCAGAGAAATTTAAAGATATGACAACTCTTCATGAAAAAGAAGAAAGACTTTATAAACTCAATGAAATAATGAATAAATATTTCTTAGAAAGTAATAAAAAAATGGTTGGAAAAGTTGTTGATGTGTTAGTAGATGGTCAAAGTGAAAAAGATGGAATGCTTTGTGGATATACTGATACTAATAAATTAATTAATTTTACAGGAGATGTTGATTCTATTGGTAAAATAGTTAAAGTAGAAGTAACTGATGCTAAAACATGGAGTTTAGATGGAAAACAAAAATAAAGAATTAATAATTTCTAAATTAGAAGAGTTAATTAACACGGTAAAGAGTGATTCTACCTTCAAGCGATACGATTACTTAAAGACTTCTATTCGCGAAAAGGATGAAATAATGAGTTTAATAAAAAAAATAAAAAAGAAAACTCAAATAATTATAAATAAAGAATATAGAATGGAAGATACTTCTTTAGATGAAGAGGAGTTTAAGAAGTTGGAAGATGAACTTAATAGTTATATTGATTATCAAGAGTTTACTTATTTAAAGGAAGATATTAATAACACTTTACAAAGCATTAAGAGTATTTTAGAAGATAATATAAATAAAATTAATAGTTAATACACTATTAATTTTTTTTTGCATAAACTAATGTAGAGGAGGAAAATATGTCTAGTTTTAAAGAAATTGTTACCAAAGCTGTAGTAGGTAAAGGAAGGAAAAATTTTAGCAATACGTATACCTTAGAACTTGATAATCCATCTACTATTTTGGGTTGTTGGGTTATTAATCATAATTTTAAAGGTGTAAAAGAAAAAGATTCTGTAAAAGTAGATGGATCGTTTGATGTTAACATTTGGTATTCAAAAGAGGATAATACAAAAACTTTAGTTGCTGAAGAAACTATAGAATATAGTGAAATAATACCAATCAAAACGTTAGATGATTATGATGGGCAAGATGAAATAATAGTTAGAATGATTAAACAACCTACATGTGTTGATGCGACTGTTGAAGATGGTAAAGTGATTTATAAAATAGAAATGACTATTGCAACAGAACTTGTTGGAGATACTAAAATAAAAATAGGAGTAGAAGATTCTAACGAACTTCTAGACTCAGTAGATGATGAAATAGATGATGAAGTTAAAGAAGACTTTTTAAATTAAAAAAGATTAGAATTATCCAATCTTTAAAATTTTCTATATAATCCAATGGCTTTTCCTAATATTGTAACATTATCTAGAATAATAGGAGCCATTGTATCATTTTCTGGTTGAAGTCTAATATGACCATGTTCTTTATAAAATGTTTTAAGTGTCACTTCATATTCGTCTGTCATTGCTGCTACAATTTCACCATTGTTAGCAGTTTTATTTTTTTCTATTATTACTATGTCTCCATCTCTAATTCCTTTATTAATCATAGAAGTACCTTTAACATTTAGTGCAAAAACTTCTTTTTTCTTTGGAATAAGGTTTGCCGGTATTTTAAAATATTCATCAGGGTTTTCAATAGCTTCAATAGGGCTTCCTGCAGTTATATTACCAATTAGTGCTATATCAACTACTGCATTATTATCTTCTTGATATTCATTTGGTACTAATAATTCTATTGTTCTATTTTTGGCTTTATTCTTTTTTATATATCCTTTGCTTTCTAGTTTAGAAATATGGAATTGTGTTGTAGCAGGAGAACTAAGACCCATAATTTTCCCAATTTCTCTTACAGTTGGAGGATATCCATTTTTAGCCATAAATTTTTTAATTGTTTCTAAGATTAATTTTTGTTTATCGGTTAGTTTTTCCATAAGAATTCACCTCAAATAAATAATATCACATGAATATTTTGATGTCAAACATTCGTTTTAATTCTTGACTTTTTCTGAATTTTGTGGTATTTTATAAGCCATTTAGAGGGGATGGTTTTATGAACAATGCGACACTTAGTTATGTTATTGGATCAGAAAACAATATAAGAAGATTAAATCTTGAAAGTGAGAATTTATTTAATGTAGATAAATACACATCAAGATTTAAGAATGAAGAAGATTTTATTAGTCATTATTACTACAAAGATAAAATTGATAATTTTATTAAAGAAAATGGGAAAAATGGAAGACTTGTCGTATCTTATACATCTGGTGTTAATAATAGAAAGGATTTAGTTCCACTTTTTAATACTAATAGTAACTTTATATTTAGAGATGATCCTTATCTTGGTAAAATAACTGATGTTGAAAAATCTAGAAGACTTCTTTTTAACAGTAAAAATCAATTATTTACTAAACTTATACTGTCGTATAAAACATTCGATAATTTTCTAGATAATTTAATTGATATTACTGATGAAGAAAAGAAGTGTTTGGAATCATTTGGAATAGAGACTACTATTGTTAGTGATATTAATTATGTTTCTTTTAGAGGATTATTTGATTATAGACTTAGAGTAGGTAAATTAGGATTTTTAAGAAATTTATATGAAGATATGATTAATTCAATAAAGAAGGATATTATGAGTTTTGATTCTAATCAATTCTATCTTTATAATAGAGAACTTAGAATAGTAATTGATAAATATTATACTTTAATTAATTATTATTCAGTAAAGAATCTTTCTGTGAGAGATAAAAATATAGAACTTAGTAATATGTTTTTAAGACGTAACTTTAAATTTATGTAAAGTTGCGTCTTTTATTTTACAAATCTCTAGATTTAAGTATTTGTTCTGATATAAAATAAAAATGATAATACTTTGAGGTGGTAATGGTGAAGTACTTAGAGGAATATTTAAAATATTTAAAATATCAGAAAAATTATTCTTCTTTAACAATTGATAGTTATGAAGAAGACTTAGTTAAATATCTGGAGTTTTTAGAAAAAGAGAATTTAGATATTTTGTCAGTTACTTACGATGATATAAGGTTTTATTTGATGGAGTTAAATAATGAGAAAAATAAGGCATCAACAGTATCAAGAAAACTTAGTTCATTAAGAGGTTTTTATAAATTTTTGATTAATAGAGATTATATAAAAAATAATCCATTTACACTTATTAAAGCACCTAAGAAAGAGAAAAAACTTCCTAGATTTTTTTATTACAACGAACTTGAAGAGATGTTTGACTCAATTGATATTTCAACACCTTTAGGAGAAAGAAATAGACTTATTTTAGAAGTTTTGTATGCATCAGGTGTCCGTGTAAGTGAACTTGTAAATATAAAAGTAAAAGATATTAATGATGAAGAGATAAAAGTACTTGGAAAAGGTAATAAAGAAAGAATAACAAGAATAGGTGATTATGCTAGAGAAATACTTGATTTGTATTTAGAAGATGGTTATAGAAAGTTAAATATCAAAAATAGTGAATATTTATTTTTAAATAAAAATGGTGGGAAACTAACAACAAGAGGAATTCGCTTTATACTTGATGAGATAATTAAGAATACAAATGTTAAAAAGAAAATTTCTCCTCATATGTTAAGGCATAGTTTTGCAACTCATTTGTTAAATGAGGGATGTGATATATTGTCAGTTCAAGAGTTATTGGGACACGAGAGTTTAACAGCTACTGCTATATATACTCATGTTACAACTGATAGATTAAAAGATGTTTATTTTAAGACACATCCAAGAGCTAGAAAGTAGGAGATAGAATGGCTAAATTATATTTTAGATATGGTGCAATGAATAGTGGGAAATCAACACTTTTACTCCAGACATGTCACAATTATGAAGAGAACAATATGAAAGCGATAATTATTAAACCTTTGATTGATACTAAAGGGGAGGATTATATCGTTTCAAGAATTGGTGCAAAAAGAAAAGTTGATTTGCTTGTTAAAGAAGATGATAATTTATATGAAATAGTTAAAAAGAAATATAAAAAAGTAAACTGTATTTTAGTGGATGAAGCGCAATTTTTAACAAGAAAACAAGCAGATGAATGTATGAAAATAGTAATTAGCTTAGATATACCAGTTATTTGCTATGGACTTAGAACTGACTTTTTAACTAATGGGTTTCCTGGATCTAGTAGACTTCTTGAAATTGCACACACAATAGAGGAGATGAAAACAATTTGTAAATGTGGTAGAAAAGCTATTTATAATGCTAGATACCTTGATGGTAAATTTGTAAATATCGGAACTCAAATAGCCATCGATGGTGTTAAGAAGGTAGCTTATGTATCTATGTGTGCAAAATGTTATGAAAATGAGAAGAATAAAATTGATAAGAAGTAATAAATGTGTTATTATAATGTATGATAGGTGATAATATGAAAGATAGGGATATAGAACTTAATAAAGTTAGAAGTAACGATGTTAAAAGACTAGAAAAAATTCTATATTTAATCGATAAGGTTGAAAGTGACTTGCTTGTGGATTTTGATAATAATATTCACAATATTTTTGGTGAGTCTTTATTACCTATTTTAAAAGAATTAGAAAATTATCCCTTATCTCAAGATGTAAAAACTCATATTATTAAAATAGATAATCAAGAATATAAAGTTCCTTTTAAATTCTTAACAACCTTTCATAAGTCTTTTATTCGTGATATTGATTTAAGAGTTGTTTTTGAAGAAAAAATAAAAGCATGGTTTGCTGATAAAACTGCTATATTAAAAAATAATATTAATAGAGATAGTACGTATGATGATTTATATAAAGCTATGCCTAGTGCTTATGCTTTATCTAGTCTTGCTCTTACAACATTTCATAAAAGACCTAATATGGTTTTAAGAGATGTTCAAAAAATGACTGGAATAGTTGTTAATGAAGGAAATATTGCTGAGCTTGGAACTGGAGAGGGAAAAACATTAGCGAGTGTTTTACCTGTTTATTTACAGGCTTTAAGAGGGAAAGGCGTTCATGTAATTACAGCTAACCAGTATTTATCAAAACGTGACTATGAAGAGACTCTTCCTATTTTTGAAGGACTTGGTTTAACTTCTAAGTTTCTTCCAGAAACTGAAGAAGAACTTGCGGAAATAGAAGGATATGATAAGAATAACTTATCTATTCCTATTAGATATGAATTACAAAAGAAATTAAGAAAAATAAAGCAAGATGCTTATAGAGCAGATATTACTTATGGATCTAAATCTACTTTTGCTTTTGATTATTTAAGGGATAATTTAGTTACTAGAAAAGAAGATTTAGTTCAAAGAGAAGAAAGAAGTGGATTTGCTTTAATTGATGAAGTTGATGATGCTTTAATAGATGATGCTACTGTTCCATATATAGTAGCACAACAGTCTCCTATGTATAAAAAAGATATGACTCTTAAAGAATTATGTATATTAGAAGATATTTCTTATGAGGAAATAAAAATTAAGGCATCAAGTCTTGGAATAAATAATGAAATTTTAACATATGATGAAGCGAAATATATAGCTAAAACTTTTGGAAGATTTGATTTACTTCCAGATCCATCAAGATATCAAGAAATATCAGAAAGATTTTTTCGTCATCAAAAAATATATGAAACAAAAGATAATATGTTTAATTTTGCTACAAGTAAAGAATTGTATGATGCTATTTGTGACGAAGAAAGATATCAAGCTAATGTAATAAGAGAAAAATATGGAATAATATTTTGCAATGAAACAAAAGAATTTAAAGTTACAGATAAATGTTATGATGATTTCTTGAAGTATTCTTATTTTGCAATGGAGATTAATTCTCAAGTAATAAAGTACCAGAATCAATTAGTTATAGATAAAAATTATATTCCTGATGTTGATTATTATTTAAAGACTGATGGAAAAATTAAGCTTACTATGAAAGGTGCTAATAAATTGATAAATGATAATAATTATCCAGAATTCATAGAAAATTATAATAATTATATGTCTCTTATATCTAAAAAGAGTGCTGAATTAATTCATTATTTTAATCAAGCAATTATTGCTAATTTAGTAATGGAAAAAGATAAAGATTATATAGTTGATGAAGGCAAAATAAAAGTACTTAAAAATGGAAGAATAGTAGAAGGATCTACATATTCTAATGGTCTTCATCAAGCACTTGAAATAAAAGAAAATATTGATAAAGATTTTAGAACAAAAGAAACTGTTTCAAACTCTACAATAACTCAAAAAGATTTTTATCAAAGATATGATATGTTTAGTGGAATGACTGGAACTTCTTCAAAAAGTGTATTTAAAGAAATATTTCATAAAGATACTGTTTCTATTCCAAAACATGCTTTTTATAGTTTTTATGGGGAAAGAAAAACATCTAATAAAGAGCCAAGTGGTATAGAGAAGAAAGATGTTGTATTTTCAAATCAATTAAATGATAAATTAAATTTAATAGTAAAATCTGTTAAGGATTCTTTAAATTTAATTCCAAAACAACCAGTTTTATTAGTAGTAAGTGATGTAAATGAAATAAAGATGCTTGCTTATCTTTTAAAAAGAGAAAATATTATTTTTAATATTTTGGATGCTACTACAAATAAAGAAGATGAAGCACTCATTATTGCTAAAGCAGGTTTTCCTGGAAGTGTAACTATTTCTACAGAGATTTCTGGACGTGGAACTGATATTAAAATAGGTGGAGACAGAGATACAATTATAGATATTGCAACATCAAGGCATATAAGAAATCTTGAAAAGAAGAAAGGTAAAATATTATCTTTTTCTCAAGTGGAAAAAGATTATTTAAGAAATAAAGTTGAAAATGCACTTGTAAATTCAGAAAAAATTAAGCTTTGGAGTAAAAATGAAGAAGAAAGACTAAGAAATAGTCTTGAAACTACTGGACTTAAAGTGATTTCTAGCGGATTTTTTAAAGTTGATAGAATTGATAGACAACTTGAAGGAAGAACTGGAAGAAATGGTATCTCTGGAGTATGTGAGAGATATGCTTCTATAGAAGACTTGAAGCGAATTGGACTTGATACAATAGATTTAAAAGAATCTATTAGTCTATATTTAAGTAGATTTAATAGAAGAATTGATGGTAGTCTTGAAATTGATTCTTCTTCTTATAAAAAGATTCTTGATAGAATAGAAACTATGCAAAAGAATAATGAAGAGAATATAACAGAGTTAATAAAAGAAACTCAGAAAGTTGATAATTATGCCACTATTTTGGTAGAACGTTATCGTGATCAAAGAAGAAAAATTTTGGCAGATTCTGCTTTTTTAGGCGAATATTCATCAAAAATGGTGGAGGTATCTACTGATGGAATATTATCTTCTTATATAAAAGGAGAGATAAATAAGGATAATTTATTAAAACCTCTAAATAAAAAAGCAGTTGATTTAGATATTGAGATGGTTTGTCTTGAAGTAAAAGAGATATTAGGTATTACAATTGATCCTAATGTTATAACAAAAAGTAATATAAATTTCTTTGAATTTCGTGATGCTATTATTAGGACTGCAAAAGAGCGCTTAAAAGGATTTGATGATGATAGTTTAAAAATGGCTCTATTAAATCAAAATGACTATATGATTTCTAATGTACCTGAACTTTTGGAACATAGTTTGGCTGTTAGAAGACTTACTTCCCTTGCTACTGGCCTTGAAGGTCAAGTTGATTATCGTGCTGAAATGGATTTTGATAATTCAAGAAGAAAACTAAGTATAGAGTCATGTAAGCAAGGATTAAAATCAGTTATTGGAATTCCATTTTCAATTAGTGAATTTAAAGATTTCGAAAAACGAAAGAAAAATATATTTAATAGATCTATTTCCAAAATTAATAATGAAATAGTTGATAATTCACAAAAAAATGAAGAGAATAATCTTGGCCTTTTGGATAAGATGAGATCTATTAGAGAAAAAGTAGATGTAAGAAATAAGAAAAAAATAGAAAAAATAGAAAGAGAGATAGAGCGAAAAAGTGACAATAGTCTTGATATTAATAAACTTTATTCAAAAATTGATATTAGACCACTTATGTTTGTTAAAGCAATTACTTCTGATAGTAAAGAATATAAAAATCTTGTAATAGCAAGAAATATTAAGGATGATGTAAAAGGAACAACCTATAAATAGTGAAGTTGTTCTTTTTAGTTACTTTATAAAAAATAGAAGTTTTAAAAAAAAATATATATTTATATGATAAAATAATGTATAATGATATTAGAGTAGAGGTAGGTGGTTTTTGTTGGGATATAAAAAGAGTTTATTCTTCATTGGATTATTCTTTTTTGTAATTATGAGTGTATCTGGTATTTATGCTTTAAATGAAAGTATAAGTGATACTGAAAGCCCTGTTTCTACTTCATATGTTGATATTAATTTATCTAGTAGTTTAACTAATAAAAATATAATGCCTGGTGATGTAGTATATTGGAATACGTTTATCAATAATTTAGGTATTGATTGTTATGTCCGTACTAAAATTGATTATATTGTTAAAGATGATTATTTAAGTGTTTCTGATAACTTTAGTATAGATAGTAGTAAATGGAAAAAAATAGGCGATTATTTTTACTACGATTCAATATTAAAAGAAAATGCGTCTTTACAATTGTTTAACAATTTTTTAGTTCCTAGTTCTCTAGATAATAATTATGCTAATGAAGAAGTTGTTGTTAATATAACAGTAGAAGCAATTCAAACTAAAAATTTTACTCCTGATTACAGTAGTAGTAGTCCATGGAAAGAGTACTCCATAAATAAAAGAATTAATAGAACATATTCTATTAATCAAGTCAATTCTTATATTGTATATGAAAATGGTGCTGATAAATATTTAACTATTAATTCTAATTTCTTTAGTGAACTTAATAATTTAGTTCCAGGTGATGTGATATCAGAACAAATAGAAGTAGAAAATTTAACGAATAAAAATGTTGATATTTATTATTCAATCACAAGTGATAATTTAAATATTTATACTAAAGAATTATTTGAATCTCTAAGACTTGTTATTACAGATATGGATAATAATGTTTTATACGATGGAGCATTACTTGATTATAAGAAACATTATTTAAAAACATATGAAATAAAGGATTCTGATTTATTGACATTTACTATTAGTTTTCCTCCTCATTTAGATAACGATTATAGTATTATTTCTACAAATGTAGTGTGGACTTTTTCAATAGATAATGTTAAAGAACTTCCAGAAAATCCTAAAACAATGGATGAAGGAATAAGTGAGTCTATAAAAGTATTTATACTTTCGTTTATAGGGCTTGTAATAACTCTTATAATTGCAAAGATAAAGACTTTAAATATAGAAAAAAAGAAAGAAGGTATATAAAATGAAAAGAAGAAAAATTATAATAGCAGCTGTAGCATTACTAACATTATTTTTAATAGGTGGAACAATGGCCTATTTTACTGATACTGAATCAGTAACGAATACATTTACATTAGGGAATGTAAATATTACATTAACTGAACCAAACTGGGTAGCAGCAAATGCAGAAGGATTATTACCTGGAGCAGTAGTAGCAAAAAACCCAACAATTAACAATGTAGGGGCATCATCAGCATATGTATTTTTAAAAGTAACTGAGCCTTGTTATGCTACTAATAAAGTATTTACTTATACAGTAAATTCTGGATGGACAACAGTAGGAAGTGCAGGAGTTTGTTCTGGAACAGGAACAAGTACAATAGAGACAGTTTATGCATATGGAGGAACTAATATGACTGAATTACAAGCAAGTAATTCAACTAATGCATTATTTGATAATGTTACAGTAAATGGTAATTTAGATAGTACTGCTGTAAGTGCATTGTCTCAGAATGCAATACAAATTGTTGTAGATGCTTATGCAATTCAAAAAGATAATTTAGCTAGTGCAAATCCAAGTTCTGTATGGGCAAATTTTAGTAGCTAATATATAAATGATAATAATAAAAAAAATAATAAATGTTATTCTTAGTTTAATAATTATTATTACAGCTTTAATGTTACTTTTATTGTTTATTGGAATAGAACCATATGTTGTTTTATCTGGATCAATGGAACCTAGACTTGAAACAGGTAGTTTATGTTTCATAAATAAAAAAGATAAATTTGAAAGTTTAAAAAAGAATGACATTATCGCATTTAAAATGAAAGATGGCTCTTTAGTAACACATCGTATTGTTGAAATTAATAATAATGGGATTGTTACTAAAGGAGATGCCAATGTATCAAATGATTTGGCATTAGTAAATAAAAATAACTATGTAGGTAAAACTATTTTTAGTATTCCAAAGATAGGATATGTTGTAAAATCGTTTCAAAGTCCTAATGGAAAAATTATATCTTTTGCATTTGTTATTTTATTGTTTGTAATTGCTTTTTTATTTGGTGAAGATGAAAAAAAGAAAGAAAAAAAAGAAGAATTAGAAGATGCATTAAATAAAGAATTATAGTAAAGGGAGATGATATTAATGAAACAGTTGATTAAATACATTGTTTTATCATTTGTTTTATTATCATCTTTTTTTGTTTCAAATAAAGTTAATGCTCTTGTTAAAGTTGAAACAGGACCTATTATAAATTCTTTTACTTTTGATCAAGTTGTACAATGTAATTTAATTAGAAGATATTATTATGTTGATGAAAATGATAATAGGCAAGTTGCAAAATCATCAGATACGCAAACTTATTATTGTGGAAGTGTTATTACTTTAAATCAAGGCTTGATGAATCTTGATTATAATAGTGTTAGTTACTATATTGGTACTGATGTGTTAAATCAAAATACTTATGTTTTAAATAGTGATACAACTATTGATGAAGTATATTACTTAAATAGATATAATATAACTTATAATTTAGATGGTGGAAATTTAAATAATGGAGTTAGTACTTATACTAGTATGACTCCAACATTTACTTTAGCAACACCTACAAAAACTAATAATACTTTTGGTGGATGGTGTGTAGATAATAATTGCTCTACTACTTATACTGTTAATCAAGGTAGCACTGGAGATATAAGTGTTTCTGCGTTATGGCATCAAAATTATACTGTTTCTTATACTGGGGATACTAATTCATATAGTCATACTCCAACTGGTAATAATGTAACTACTTATGCTACTGCAGAATTTGAAACTACAATAACATTAAATAATAATTATACTTTAGAATCAGCTTCTATATCAATGGGTGGAAGAGTTTTAACTGAAAATACTGAATATTCACTTTCTGGAGATAATAGAACATATACACTTACTATATTTAGTGTTTCTGGAAATATATCTATTGATATTCAAACTACTAATAGTAGTGGAGGAACAAATCCTTGTTTAGCTGAAGGAACTCTTGTAACACTTTGGGATGGAAGTACTAAGAAAATAGAAGATATTAAATATAATGATTTACTTAAAGTATGGAATCATGATTTAGGTGCATATGGATATGAGTATGCTGGATGGATTGAAAAAGCAGGTAATACAAACCAATATACTAAAATTACTTTTAGTGATGGAAATGAATTAAAAATAATAGGAAATCATAGTTTATTTAGCAAGACAAAGAATAAATATGTCAATGTAAATTCTTCTGATTTGAATATTGGTGACGAAGTAGTAAATATTAGTGATGGAATAAATTATGTCTATATAACTAATATTGAACATATTGAAGAAAATATTAACTATTATCACGTTATTTCAACTAGATATTTTAATTTAATAACCAATAATATTTTATCAACTTATGAAATATATAATAACGTTTCTAATTTTATGGATTTTGATAATAATTTAAAATGGCAAAATACAGATATAGTTAGAAGTGATATGTATACCTATGATGATTTCTTATATTTAGACAAGTATATTTATAAAGTATTTAGATTAGAAGAAACTAAATATTTAGTAAATAGTGGACTAGTAAGCCTTGATCAATTTAGTGATTTATTTGATAATTACTTAATGAATAATGATAAAAAAGTAAATCCTCCAACGAATGAAAATGGTGAAAGGTTATGGATGGTAACAACTAGTGATGATTATGATCCAAGTGATATTATTCATCATTATGTTGAAGGTAGTGAATATATAGTGCCAATGCCTAAAGAGTCAGATAATTTCTTATATTGGTATAATCATAGTGATAATAAAATATATAATCCTTCCGATATTATTGAAGTTGATTCAGGTATTTATTTAGAAGCATTTTATGAATAAAAGAAAGACTTATTCTTTCTTTTTTTTTGTTTTTCATTGATTAATTATTTTTTAGTTGATTTTACTATAAGAAATTAGGTATAATATTACACGTAGGAAAGGATGGATTTAAATGAAATATGTTTATTCCTTCAAAGAAGGAAATGCAAATATGAGAGAACTTTTAGGTGGTAAAGGTGCCAATCTTGCAGAAATGACAAACATTGGACTTCCAGTACCTCAAGGGTTCACTATCACAACAGAAGCATGTACTCAGTATTATGAAGATGGAAGAGAAATAAATAAAGAAATTCAAAAGCAAATTAATGAGTACATTGTAAAGATGGAAAAAGAAACAGGAAAGAAATTTGGAGATAAAGAAAATCCATTACTTGTTTCAGTTAGATCTGGAGCTAGAGCTAGTATGCCAGGAATGATGGATACTATTTTAAATCTTGGTTTAAATGAAGAAGTAGTAGAAGTTCTTGCTAAGAAGAGTAATAATCCAAGATGGGCTTGGGATTGTTATAGAAGATTTATTCAAATGTATTCTGACGTAGTTATGGAAGTTGGAAAGAAATACTTTGAAGAATTAATTGACAAGATGAAAGCTAAGAGAAAAGTTACTCAAGATGTTGAACTAACTGCTGCTGATTTAAAAGAACTAGCAAAAGAATTTAAAGCTGAATATAAAAGCAAAATTGGAAAAGATTTCCCAAGTGATCCTAAAGATCAATTAATGGGTGCTATTAAAGCAGTATTCCGTTCATGGGATAATCCAAGAGCTAATGTTTATAGAAGAGATAATGATATTCCTTATTCTTGGGGAACTGCTGTAAACGTTCAATCAATGGCTTTCGGTAATATGGGAGATGATTGTGGAACTGGTGTTGCATTTACTCGTGACCCAGCAACAGGAGAAAAAGGATTATTTGGAGAGTTCTTAACAAATGCACAAGGAGAAGACGTTGTTGCGGGTGTTCGTACTCCAATGAAGATTGCTGAAATGGAAGAAAAGTTCCCAGAAGCATTCGAACAATTTAAAGAAGTTTGTAAGACACTTGAATCTCATTATAGAGATATGCAAGATATGGAGTTTACTGTAGAACATGGAAAACTTTATATGTTACAAACAAGAAATGGTAAAAGAACTGCTAAAGCTGCTTTAAAAATTGCATGTGACCTAGTAGATGAAGGAATGCGTACTGAAGAAGAAGCAGTAGCTATGATTGATCCAAGAAACTTGGATACACTTTTACATCCACAATTTGATGCTAAAGCACTTAAAGAAGTTAAACCAATTGGTAAAGGATTAGGAGCTTCACCTGGTGCTGCTTGTGGTGAAATAGTATTTACAGCTGAAGATGCTGAAAAATGGAAAGCAAATAAGAAAAAATGTGTACTTGTTAGACTTGAAACTTCACCAGAAGATATTACTGGTATGAAAGCTGCTCAAGGAATTCTTACAGTTCGTGGAGGAATGACATCACATGCTGCAGTTGTAGCTCGTGGTATGGGTTCTTGCTGTGTTTCAGGATGTGGTGATATCAAGATGGATGAAGCACATAAGAAATTTGAACTTGGTGGAAAGACATTCCATGAAGGAGATGTAATTTCAATTGATGGAACAACAGGAAACATCTATGATGGTGAAATTCCTACAGTTGATGCTACTATTGCTGGAGAATTTGGTCGTGTTATGGAGTGGGCTGATAAATATAGAACATTAGGTGTTAGAACTAATGCTGATACTCCAAGAGATACTAAGAAAGCAATAGAACTTGGTGCCGAAGGAATTGGACTATGTCGTACTGAGCATATGTTCTTTGATGAAGAAAGAATCTTCAATTTAAGAAGAATGATTCTATCTGAAACAGTTGAAGATAGAGAAAAATATCTTAACTTATTAATACCTTATCAAAAAGGTGACTTTAAGGCTATGTATAAAGAGTTAAAGGGTAAACCAATGACTGTTAGATACATTGACCCACCTCTACATGAGTTCGTTCCTAAAACTGAAAAAGAAATGAAAGATTTAGCTAAAGCAATGGGAATGACTGTAGAACATATAAAAAATGTTTGTGATGAATTACATGAGTTTAACCCAATGATGGGTCACAGAGGATGCCGTTTAGCTGTTACTTATCCAGAAATCGCTAGAATGCAAACTAGAGCTTTAATGGAAGCTGCTATTGAAGTTCATGAAGAAGATGGATATGAAATTGTTCCAGAAATCATGATTCCACTAGTTGGAGAAGTTAAAGAATTAAAATTTGTTAAAGATATAGTTGTAGAAACAGCTGAACTTGTAAAAAAAGAAAAGAAATCAGATATCGAATATCATATCGGTACTATGATTGAAATTCCAAGAGCTGCACTTCTTGCAGATGAAATTGCTAAAGAAGCAGAATTCTTCTCATTTGGAACAAATGACTTAACTCAGATGACATTTGGATTCTCAAGAGATGATGCTGGTAAGTTCTTAGGATCATATTATGAAAATAAGATTTATGAACAAGATCCATTTGCTAAAGTTGACCAAAAAGGTGTTGGAAAACTTATTAAGATGGCTGCTGAACTTGGACGTGGAACTCGTAAGAATCTTAAACTTGGAGTATGTGGAGAACATGGTGGAGATCCAGCTTCTGTTGAATTCTTTCATAATGTTGGACTAACTTATGTTTCATGTTCACCATTTAGAGTACCTATAGCTCGTCTTGCTGCTGCTCAAGCTGCAATCCGCGAGCATCAAAAATAGGACGCGAAAAGGTATCCAAAAATAAAAAATAAAAAGACTAGAAATAGTCTTTTTTTGTTGGAATTATAAGGGTTTGAGAGGATTGAAGGAGGTAAGAATAGATGAAATGATTTATATAAAAAATAACACTTTTGAATTGCATACCATAGTTGCAATAAAGCGTGGGTATATATTTTTTGTAGAGCAGAAAAGGTGAACATAAAGGAGGTGGTCCAAATAAGGATAACAAGAGTAAAAAATAATGAAGAATAAAAAATATGAGTATATTTTTTAAACCAGAAAGGATAAAAAGAATAAAAAGGGGTTGGCTAGTATTAAGTACTAGCTTTTTTTATGGAATTAAAAAAATAGAATGGAGGAATGAATTATGAGTAAATATTTTTTTAAACCAGAATTTAACAATTTAAGCCAAGGAGAAAGACTTAGATTTGTAAGAGAGCTAAGATATATGCCAAAACCTTACGTTGCAGAACATTTTCAATTAGGAGGAGATAAACCAACAGACAGCATTGACAAATATGAAAGAAATGCTAGAGAACCACTTCCTGGAAGACTACAAGCTTTAGCAGATTTATATGATGTTACTATTAATGCTATTAAGAGATATGATTACATAGATCCGGTTGATGTTATCTATTATCATATGTGGGAAGAAGAACTACTTCCATACAGTGAATTCATTGTTAATATAGAAGCATTAAAAGATACATATTATACCGAAGATATTATTAGAGGTTTAGAAGCATGGGAAGAAATGAGAGAGAAAAGAGAAAATGGTGAAATATCTGATCAAGATTACATTGAATGGAAATTACATTTTGATTTAGATAACACAGAATAATTGTTCGGAATATAGTAATATTGTGGTGTAATTGAATTTTAAAAATATGTGGTATAATTGAACTAACAGATAAATAGTAATTTGTAGGTGAGATAAATGAGAAAAAATTTATCAGAAATGACATTGGAGGAATTGTGGCAGTTGTTTCCTATTGTTTTGGTAGAACACCAAGAATGTTGGAAAAACTGGTATTTGGAGGAAGAAACTCTTTTAAAAAATACTCTTTCGAAAATGTGTAGAATCAGTCATATTGGAAGTACGGCAATACCTACTATATGGTCAAAACCAATTATTGATATTCTTGTTGAAATCCCAAGGGAAGACAATTTGTTTGATTATAAAGATTTGATTATTAAAAACGGCTATATTTGTATGTCACAAAGTGAGAATAGATTATCTTTCAATAAAGGGTATACAGAAAATGGTTTTGCGGAACGTACATTTCATTTGCATTTAAGATATGCAGGTGATAATAATGAATTGTATTTTAGAGATTATCTTATTGAGTTTCCTGATGTTGCAAAAGAATATGAAAAATTAAAACTTTCGTTATGGAAAAAATATGAACATAATAGAGATGATTATACAAATGCAAAAACTGAGTTCGTAAAGAAATATACAGAGCAAGCTAAACTGATATATGGCAATAGATATTGACAAATTTACAATTTATTAAACTAATCGTAATATTAAGATATTAAGAAAAAAATAAAACTATTTCAATTCTCTGAAATAGTTTTTATATTGTCTTTATTTTTATAATAATTACCAAAGCTATATAGTTCTTTTAATACAGGTTCTAATTTCAATCCTGTTTCTGTTAATGAATATTCAACTCTTAATGGCTTTTCTGATATTACTTTTCTGGAAATTAATCCATCATCTTCTAAACTCTTTAAATTATCTGTTAATACTTTTTTTGTAATATCTTCAACATAATTTAAAAGTTCACCATATCTAACTGGTCTATGAGGTTTAATATATTTTAATATCTTTAATTTCCATTTATTACTAATTAATTCATAAGCAGTTATTACATAATCATCTTTATATGTTCCATAGTCAATATTACCATAATTATTATCCATTAACATCACCTGTATATAATTATATCATAGATTAAGTAGGTTACAAAAAAGTGCCTACTTTTTAAATTGACGTTATTCTAATAAAATAATATATGAAGTGAAAACTTCAACAAGAAAGGTGGTGCTAAAATGACAGCTCAAAACATTTTAGACGAAGAAAAGAAAACTTCAAGTGCTTGTGGAACTGCTTGTGGAGCAAGCGATGAAACAAAAACTGAGGAACAAACACCAACTGCATGTGGAACTGCTTGTGGAGCTTCTGATGGAGAAGAAAAGAAAGATGAAACTCCTACAGCTTGTGGTTCATCATGTGGTGCTGGAGAATAATAAAATTCTCCTTTGAATGTAATAAAATCGTTATGATTTTTAAAATAGATTTGGATGTGATGTAATGGAATATTTTAGTGTTCAATGGCACATAACTGATATGTGTGATCAAAGATGTAAGCATTGTTATATCTTTGCAGAAGATAATTGTAAGAAGATAAGTGAAATGTCTTTTGATGAAATAAAATTAACTTTAAAAGAAATTAAAAATATGTGTAAGAAAATGGGTAAGTTGCCATATATTTATTTAACTGGAGGAGATCCTATCTTACATCCTTATTTTTGGGATTTACTTAAATTATTAAAAAAAGATAATATTCCATTCACTATAATGGGTAATCCATTTCATTTAAATTTAGAAGTTTGTAAGAAGATGAAGTCTTTCGGACTTGAGAAATATCAAATGTCATTAGATGGAATGGAAAAGACGCATGACTGGTTTAGAAAACCTGGCTCATTTAAAACCACTTTAGAAAAGATTAAAGATATAAATGAAGCAGGTATTAAATCAGTAATAATGACTACTGTTTCTAAAACTAATATTGATGAAATACCTGATATAATTGATACAGTAGTAAAACATAAAGTAAGAGTATTTGCTTTTTCTAGATATTGTCCAACATCAACTGAAAAAGATGTTGGAATAAAACCATTAGAATATAGAAAACTACTTGATACATGTTGGCAAAAATATAAAGATTATATTGCCGAAGATACATATACAAGATTCAATTTAAAAGACCATTTATGGAAGTTATATCTTTATGAAGAAGGATTATATAAACTACCAGAAAATATAAAAGATGGATTTGTATATGATGGATGTCATTGTGGACGAGGACATATAACAATACTTCCAAATGGAGATGTGTATGCTTGTCGCAGAATGGAATCTAAAGTAGGAAACATATTTGAAAGTAAGCAACATTTATTTGATATATGGAATAGTAAAGAATTAGATGAATATAGACAAATAGATAAATTTGAT
The DNA here is from genome assembly GCA_017477845.1 of Bacilli bacterium. GTDB lineage: Bacteria > Bacillota_I > Bacilli_A > RF39 > UBA660 > RUG13868. The sequence continues at coordinate 3,112 of JAFUTR010000021.1, read as the reverse complement.
AAATGTTCTAAATGTAAATTAAAACTATTTTGTAGAGGTTGCCCTGCTGTAACAAAAGGATTAACTGGAAATATGTATAATGAAGATCCACAATGCTGGATGAATATTAAGGAGAGTGTTTAAGTGAAAGCATTAGTATTGGAGAGTTCTACTAAAGTAGAAGATTTAAAATTAAGTGATATTGATATACCTAAAGTTAAAGATGATTGGGTACTTGTAAAAGTAATGGCTTTTGGTATGAATCATAGTGAAGCATTATTTAGACAATTTGAAATAGATAATCCAACATTTAATAAACCAGTTGTTCCTGGAATTGAATGTGTTGGTATTGTTGAAGATCCATCTAATAGTGATTTATCTAAAGGAGATAAAGTAATTGCTCTTATGGGTGGAATGGGAAGAACTTTTAATGGCTCTTATGAGGAATATGTTTTACTTCCTAGAAAAAATGTTTTTAAAGTAAATACAAAATTAGATTGGATTCATTTAGCTGCAATTCCAGAAACATATTTTACAGCATGGGGTTCATTATTTGAATGCTTACAACTAAAAGAAAATGATTCACTTTTAATTAGAGGTGGAACATCAGCTTTAGGTATAGCAAGTATTATTCTAGCAAAGAGTTTAGGTTGTAGAGTTCTAGTAACTGTTAGAAGTGATAAACATAATGAATTATTAGAATATCTTGGAGTAGATAAAATAATTATTGATACTGAAAACTCTATTAAAGATAAAATTGGAGAAAAAGTAGATAAGATATTAGAATTAGTTGGACCTTTAACTGTTCCTGAAAGCTTAAAATTATTAAATAAAGGTGGAATATGTTGTTCTACTGGAATACTTGGTAATGTATTTACATTAGATAAATTTGATCCTATTAAAGAAATTCCTAATGGATGTTATCTAACTGGATTCTATTCAAATTATCCTACACAAGAAATAATAGATGAAATGATGACTTTTATTGATGACTATGAAATAATACCTGAAATTGGAAAAGTTTATTCATTTGATGATGTAATAGAATACTCAAGAGATTTAGAAAATGGAAAAACAAATGGTAAAGGTATTGTAGTTGTTGATGAAGAATTAAAAAAACAAATATAATGATTGGAGGAATATCAATGAAAGAAGAATTAATAGATAATTTATTAAATTATTTTATAAATGAAAATAAGGAATATTCAAATATTGATATTCCAAATAATATAGACGAAAAAAGACAAATCTTAAGAGGATTAATAAATTTAAGAGAACCAATAGAGATAGATGAAGAAGTATTAAAGTTAGAAGATAAATTATTACAAATTGAGTTAAATGAAAAAGGTATAGTTGATGTGTTAGAATTAACTGAAATAGAAAAGAATATATCTTTATATTTAGGAGATATTACAACATTAAAAACAGATGCTATTGTTAATGCAGGAAATAATTACGGACTTGGGTGCTTTAATCCTACTCATAAATGTATTGATAATACTATTCATACATATTCTGGAATAAGACTTAGATTAGAATGCAATGATAAATTAAAGGGTAAAACATTAAATAATGGGAAGATATTAGTATGTAATGGTTATAATCTTCCATCAAAATATGTTATTACAACAGTAGGTCCTGAAATAAGAGGTCAGATTACTAAACAAGATGAAATAGACTTAAGTAATTGTTATAAAAATGCTTTAAAGTATGCAATAGATAATAATTTCAAATCAATAGTATTTCCATCTATTTCAACTGGATTATTTGGTTACCCTATATCTAAAGCAAAAATAATTGCTTATAATTCAGTTAAAGAATTATTAAAAGATAATGATATAAAAGTAATATTTAATGTTTATAGTAAGGAGGATTATGATGAATACCAAAAATTATGGAATAATTAAGGATAAAATAAAAGAAGCTGATGCTATAATTATTGGAGCAGGTGCTGGACTTTCAACTGCAGCTGGAGTTAATTATGGGGCTTTAAATTTTAAAGAAAATTTTCCTGAACTTGTTAAACATTATGGATTTACTGATATGTACACATCTAGTTTTTATGATTTTGATACAGAAGAAGAAAGATGGTCTTATTGGGCTAAACATATAAATTATTTATGTATTGGGATGGAAGCATCAGATACTTATAAAAGGCTATTTAATTTAGTAAAAGACAAAGAATATTTTGTATTAACTACAAATGTAGATAGACAATTCTTAAAAGCAGGATTTGACTCAAATAAAGTGTTTGAAGTGCAAGGAGCTTTAACAAAAATTCAATGCTCTAGAGCTTGCCATAATAAGTTATATGATGATACTAAAATGGTTAAAGAAATGTTAGAGAAAAATAATGGTGTAAGAGTGCCTAGTGATCTTGTACCTAAATGTCCTGTATGTGGAGAAACAATGGAAGTTAATTTAAGAAAAGATAATTTCTTTGTTGAAGATGATTATTGGGAAGAACATTCAAATAATTATGAAAGATTTTTAAATGAAAATAAAAATAAGAAAATATTATTTTTAGAATTTGGAGCAGGATTTAATACACCAGGTATTATTCGTTATCCATTTGAAGAATTAACTTATAAACTACCTAATGCTTTTCTTATTCGAGTAAATGATAAATATGCAAATGTTCCTAATGATATTGAAGATAAAGCAATTGGTATTCAAGATGATATTAACGAAGTTATCAAAGGAGTAAGTGAATTATGAAAGAAAAGACTCAATTTATTGTAGATAAATCAAAATGTATTAAGTGTGGGAATTGTATAAATACTTGCTCTGGTATGGTATTAGAATTTGGTGAAGATGGATACCCTGAAATGAAAGATTTTGAAAGATATGGTTGGAGAGGTTGCTGGAGATGTCAGCATTGTCTAGCAGTTTGTCCTGTAGGAGCTATATCAATATTTGGTAAAGATCCTAAAGATTCTAAACCACCAATTCCAGAAGAAATGGGAGAGTACATGGAAAGACTTCTAACAAATAGAAGAACATGTAGAAGATATTTAGATAAAAATGTTGATAGAAGTATTATAGATAGAATATTAAAAGCAATGGAATCAGCACCAACTGGTGGAAATGCTTGCAATGTAGAATATACAGTAATAGATGATAAAGATAGAGT
>JAFUTR010000020.1 GCA_017477845.1 Bacilli bacterium | reverse complement strand
AGAATCTTTAATAGATTGTGCTATTTCAAATGTTTTTCTGTCAATAAGTGGTTCATGAGCATTCTCTTTAATGCACCATTCACTTTCAGGAACATTTTTCATCTTCTTAATCTTATAATTTACTTTTTGAACTCTGTGTTGGATTAAATCTCCAACATAAACTCTGTTTTTGATGATATTACTAACTGATGTGTGTTTCCATATTTCAGGATGGTCAAAGTTATTTAATTTAGCACCAGAGTATTTATACATAATAGGTGTTGGCAATTCTTCTCTTGTTAAGATTTCAGCAATTTGTGAACTACCATAACCAGCAACATATAAATCAAATATCTTCTTTACTACAGGAGCAGTTTCTGGATCTGGCACTAATTTGTGCTTATCTTCGGGATCTCTCATATAACCATAAGATGGAGCACTACCACAAAATTTACCATCTTTTTTCATTTGAAGTAAGTTTGAACGAACTTTTTTAGAAATATCTTTTGCATACATATCATTCATACTTAATTTAAATGGCATCATGTCTGAGCCACTAGTTTCATAAAAAGTATCTATATCGTCATTTACGGCAATATATCTGACATCATTTTGTGGAAAAAAGGTTTCAACATAATAACCTGTCATAACATGGTCACGACCTAATCTTGATAAATCTTTTGTTATAACCATATTAATTTTTCCATTTTCAATGTCACTTAACATTCTTTTAAACTCTGGACGCTCAAAATTTGTTCCTGTATAACCATCATCAACATAAATATCAACTGCAACTAAATTCTGTGCTTTTAAATAACCAATTAATAGACTTCTTTGATTAGTGACACTTTCTGATTCTAAATCATCACCATCTTCACGAGATAATCTTATATAAATGGCTATATTAAAAATCGTATTGTCTATTGCATATCTATTATACACTTTTAACTCCTTTCAGTAGACAACACATTCACTTTATTAGTTGAATCAATTATACTATTTTTTTCGTCCGTTTTAAATACTTTTAATGAATTTTTATTAGCCATATAGTATTTATATATACAGCTTTTTAAAACTTCTTTTAAATCACAACCATTACTATCATAAAACTCTAATGTTTCGTACATGATTATTCCTCCACAATGAATTCTATGTGTAATAGTTTATAAAAATTACTATTCTTCATAAATTATCACACCTTTCTATTGATATTCTTTTAATAATTCTTCCATTTCTTTAAGTTCTTCTTCAGTAGGTGGTATTGCTTCACATCGTTTTCCGTCCCAAACTTCAACTCCATCTGGATCAAGTCTTATATGAGGACCTTTTCTACCAGTCATAATCTCATCTTGATTATTTGCTATATCGGTCACAGTTACAAAACTTTGGATTTTATTATTGGTAATATAAGAGTTAAGATAACCTTTTATAAATACTTTTGTTCCTTTAACAAAAAAATCTTTATATATTTCATAAAGATTTCGGTTAATATTAAAACTAGCAAAAACTTTTCTTTCATCATATTTAAGAGTAGTTAAACCAAACTTAATATAATCATTTTTATTATCTGTGATACTATTAATAGTTCCAGATATAATTATTTCATTTAAATCATATTTCATTTTTTATCATTCCTTTCATTTTAATTTTTTTAAAGATTTAAATTATTTAAATAAATTTAAATTTATATTATTTATTAATATTATTTATTATCTTATTTATTATATTAGAAGATACTCGCTATACTGATTAGCAGTATCTTGCTATAAACTCTAGAAGATATTTGCTAAATATATTCTTCTAGTATTAGGTTCACTTTCAACTCTAATATAGTTTTTCTTTCTTAATGAAGCTATGCAACTAGTAATTGTTCTTCTAGATACTTTCATAAGATTACTTAAATATCTATTACTAGCAAAACAAAAACCCTCTTGCATTGATAGAGTAGTTATTAAACCCATTAATAGTTTAGTAGTAGTAGATAAATCTTCATCTAATAAAACTACTACTGGAACTTCTACATACTTTAAATTTGTTATATCGTTGTTCATAAATCATTCTCCTTTCTTAATTTTAGGCAATAAAAAAACTTGTAACCACTACTTACAAGTCATACTAATAATGACAATAAAATCCCTGTGTGAGATAAATCTCACTAATAGGTCGCTTGAAGTAAAACATACATACAACATATTTCAATCCCTTTTATTCTTTTATTTCGTTCTTTGAAATATGTTTTACTTCAAACTTGTTCATCTTATATTTCTATAAGATAGGTTCTAATATAAATCTACGAACATTTACTGAACCTTTATTTGTTAGCGATTTAATCTTTTCTAACAAATCTCGTATGTGTATAATCCTCGGCTGTATTCATTGAACCTTATATATTTGTTATCTTCTAGTATTTGTAGGTTCTTTTTGAATCCAACATTTGTTATACTCAACTTTTTTTGAACTTTCCCAATGCTTATACTTGTGAATTCACATCTTTGGGATTGTTCTGCACAGAGTATTTTGTATATCAGTTTTGTTTCAAACTTGATATTTTTATCTCTCCATACTCTTGGATCAATTAATTCTAGTTGCTTTTTCAATCTCATACATTTGATTTCCTCCTTTCTTTTTCTATGTTACCCATTTAATTTTAAAGTGGGTTCATTTGGAAACACATATAATATATCATGCTAATTACATCATTGTCAACACTTTTACTCAAAAAATTAAAAAATGTTGACATTTTTACCCAATAGGTGTATTATTATGGTGTGAGGTGAATTTCTATGCTAGAAAAAAATATCGGTGAAGTAATTACCGAAGCTAGAGAAAAAGCTAATCTTTCGCAAAGACAACTTGCAAAATTGGCTAATATAAATAACTCTGAACTTTCTAAAATAGAATCAGGTGTTAGAAAAGAACCAAGTCCTAAAATACTTCGTAAGATAAGTAATGTATTAGATGTTAATTATAGTGATCTAATGTATATGATTGGACTAGGTATAGAAGTCAGTCCATTAAATCCTTTTATAAAAGATTATTATTCTAAATTAAAAGGAGATGAACTAAACGAGGCTGAAGTTAATGTTTTAGGAAATAAACAAAATCTAGAAAAGTTAGTTTTATCTTGTGAAGAAAAGTTAAATGATAAAAGCATAATAGAAAGTGAAAGAGAGTTATTACAAAATACTATTGAAGATACAAAGTATCAAATCAATACACAAAATGAAATTATTAATTTAATTCAAAGTTTAAAAGTAAAGGAGAGAAATAAAAATGCAAAATAGTAAGATATTAAAAATAGCAGTAATATTATTATCAATATTCTTTGTAGTAAGTTTTGGATTATCACAAATAGTTGGTAGCGATTATTTTAAAAATATGTTCTGGGCTTCAACAGCTTTACTTGCAGTTGGTCTTATATTAGATCTAAATGCATGGAGTAAATTAGGATTAGACATTGATAAGAATAAATCAAAAACTATTAAAAGAAGTTTTGATGATAGCACAACATTGTTGGTTGTATTTTTCGGAACATTATTATGTTTAGTTGTATTATTTGATACATTTAATCATAATGTTATGAAAAATAATCTTGTCATAATAGGAGCATTTATTATGACATTAGAATTTGAATTATTTATGTATCTATCAGTATGGAATGCTAAAAAAGATACAGCAAATTTATTAAAGAATAATAAATAATTCAAATAAAAAAATAACCTTTTACCTTTTCGTTAGATTAGGTATTAGGTTATTTTTATTTAAAGAATACGTGGCACGTTTTGTGAGTTTACTCATGAAAGTGGCGATAGTATTCTTTCTTTTTTATGAAGTCGCAAGACAAAATAAAAAAGAGCAACATTCACTTACGATAGTTTGTGAAATGTTGCTTATCGGGTTTCAAAAGGGTGTCCCTTTGCACACTATTCCTAGTTGGCATTTTGCCGACTTGGTAGTGTGTTACTATCTTGTCCTAAAGATAGTTTCAAACGGAATATCTTAATATTGCAATCATTCTAGAATAATGATATTTGTTCATTATCCTTTATTTCTTTTTTATATGCTTTAATAATATCTTTCATATTATAAAGTATTCCATACTTATCACATTCATTAGTAAACACTTTATATAATGATTTATAGT
>JAFUTR010000019.1 GCA_017477845.1 Bacilli bacterium | reverse complement strand
GCATGCCCTGAAATACTAACTTGAACACATATATTGTATTTTTTTTAGAAAAATTACTTCTTTTTGTTTCATTTAGTCCTTCAATTTTAAATAATATGAAAAGATTAAATGCATGTTGCACTTAATTTTTCATTTCACCTAATTAAAAAAGGACTGTTACTAGTCCTTTATTTCTTCTTTTTTAGTTAAAGATTCATAATATTTAAATCTTGCTTCTGCATTTTTTTGGTTTTGCTCATATAATTCTTGTTTTTCTTCTTTGTTTACTAAAGATAATGAAGCATATCTAGTCTCTCCTTCAAGGAATTCTTGATATTTAGAGAAGTCAGCTTTACAGTCAAGTGAGAATTCTGAAGTTTCAGGATTATATCTAAATATTGGAAAGTATCCAGCATCAGTTGCACGTTTTTCTTCTCCTATAGAATCTCCCATTCCTACTTTTAATCCTTGAGCAATACATGGTGCATAAGCAATTATAATAGAAGGTCCATTATAATTTTTAGCTTCGTTAAATGCTTTTATTGCTTGCATTGGATTAGCTCCTAAAGATATTGTAGCAACATATACATGTGGATATGTTAATGCTATTTTTGCTAAATCTTTTTTAGCATTTTTCTTTCCAGTTGCAGTAAATTTAGCAACACTTCCAAGCTTACTAGATTTAGATGATTGCCCACCAGTATTTGAGTAAACTTCTGTATCAAGTACTAATATATTAACATTTTCTCTATTTGATAATACATGATCAAGTCCATTATAACCTATATCGTATGCCCATCCATCACCACCAACTATCCAGAATGATTTAGTTTTAATAAATTCCTTCATTTCTGTTAGTTCTTTAATTTTAATATCTTTAACACTTTCATATAGCAAGCAGCTAGATTCATAATCAGTATGTTTATAATATGATGCTACTACTTCCCTATATTTTTCTGGAACAGCTTTTAAGTTATTATAAATAATCTTTTTAATCTTTTCTTTTTGATATTTATCAGCAAGAGCTAGTCCAAATCCAAATTCTGCATTGTCTTCAAACAAAGAATTTGCCCAAGGTATATTATAAGATGTAGCAGGAATACTTCCACCATAAATAGATGAACATCCAGTAGCATTACTAATTACTAATTCTCCGCCAAATAATTGAGATAGAAGTTTTAAGTAAGGAGTTTCTCCACAACCAGCACATGCTCCAGGAAATTCAAATTTTGGTCTAATAAACTGACTTCCTTTAATAGTAGCAGTACTCATTACTTTCTTTTCTTTTACGTTATTATATAAGTATTCATTTTTCTTAATTTCTTGTTCAGTTTTAACGTTAACTGCAGGTCTCATTTCAAGAGCTTTTTCACCCTTCTTGCCAGGACAAACTTTACTACATAAACCACATCCTGTACATTGATCCATATTAACACTTATAGTAAATTTTAAGTTTTGATCTTTAATTAAAGCACTTTGTAAATCTCTTTTTACTGATTCTGGTGCATTTTCCTCTTCTTTATCATCTAAAAGATATGGTCTAATAACTCCATGAGGACACACTAGTGAACACTGATTACACATAATACACTTCTCAGGATCATAACAAGGTAAAACATCAGTAATATCACGTTTTTCATCTTTACTTCTTCCACCTTCAAATGTACCATCTACATATTGTTCTAATTTACTTACAGGTAAAGAATTACCTTTTCTTTCAATTATAAGGTCAAATACTGATTTATTTTCATCAGTTTCTTCTTCAATATTATCAGCATTTATACTATTTCTATCAACAAGCTCTAGTGTTTCAAGTGCTCTATCTATTGCCTTAATATTTTTTTCTATAACTTCTTTTCCTTTATTACTAAATAAAGTTTCTAAAGATTTCTTTATTTCTTTTATAGCAAAATCAAAGTCTATTAATTTTCCTATTTTAAATATTACTGAAGCCATAACTGTATTAATTTTATTACCAAGTCCCACTTCATTAGCTACTTTATTAGCATTTATTATATAGAATTTGACATTTTTCTCTTTAAGTATTTTTTTATCATGATTAGTCATATACTCAAGAACTTCTTCACGAGTTTTTGATGTATTCAATATAAATATTCCATACTTTTCAATATTATCAAGCATTTGATATTTTTTTAAATAAGTATCTTTAGTACATACAATTAATTCTGGCGTCTTTACATAGAAAGTTTGTTTTATTTCATGATTACCAAGTCTTAAATGACATCTTGTAACTCCACCTGATTTTTTAGAATCATACTCAAAATATCCTTGAGCAAATGCTTTAGTGTTGTTTCCAACAATTTTTAATATATCTTTAGATACACTTACCATTCCATCTGATCCAAATCCATATATTAGTATTTCATGATTATTTGATTTGTATCCAAATTCAACTGGTTCTATTGAACGATTTGTAATATCATCAACTATACCTATAGTAAATCCGTTAAAGTTATCTTTTTTCTCTAAGAATTTATATACTCCATATATTTGTTCTGGAGTAGTATCTTTACTAGATAATCCATATCTTCCACCAATTACTTTTATGTTTTTCTTCTCTTGATTAATGATACTTACAACATCTAAATATAATGGTTCATGTGCTCCACTTTCTTTTGTTCTATCTAATACTGCAATATTTTTTACTGTTTCTGGTAAAACATCTAAGAAGTATTTGGCACTGAAAGGTCTATATAAATGTACTTCTATAAGTCCTATTTTTTCATCTTTTAATTTATCTATTGTTTCTTTTATAGTTTCACAAACAGATCCCATTGCTACTATTACATTTGTTGCATCTTTTGCTCCGTAATAATTGAATGGTTTATAACTTCTTCCAGTAATTTTACTAATCGATTCCATATATTCATTAACAATATCAGGAAGTGCATCATAATACTTATTATGAGCTTCACTAATTTGGAAATAGATATCATCATTTTCATTGGTTCCTCTAGTTACATTATTAATTGATAAAGCTCTCTTTCTAAATTCACTTAAAGCTTTTTTATCAATTAATGGTTTTACCTTATCCATCTCTAGAAGTTCTATTTTTTGAAGTTCATGACTAGTTCTAAATCCATCAAAGAAGTTTACGAAAGGAACTCGTCCTTTAATTGCAGATAGATAACTAATGCTGGTTAAATCCATTACTTGCTGAACTGAACTAGATGCTAAAAATGCAAATCCAGTAGCACGTGTTGAATATATATCTTGATGATCTCCAAGTATTGATAATGCATGTGTAGCTAAACTTCTTGCTGCAACATTTATTACACAAGGAAGTAGTTCACCTGCAATTTTATACATGTTAGGAATCATTAATAAAAGTCCTTGAGATGCTGTATAAGTAGTTGCTAAAACGCCATTTTGAAGTGCTCCATGAACTGTTGCAATAGCTCCAGCTTCGCTTTCCATTTCTACAACTTTTACTTCATCATTCCAAAAGTTTTTCTTATTTCCACTTGCCCATTTGTCAGCATATTCTGCCATTGGGGATGCTGGTGTAATTGGGTAAATACCTGCTAGTTCTGTAAAATTATAAGATACATAACTACAAGCTTCATTACCATCCATTATTTTATACATATCAATTCCTCCTACTATTACCTTATTAATTATATACTAAACAGAACTAGAAAAACAATTAATTTTATAAAAAAAGAACTATTTAAGTTTTTCTAGTTCTTCTTGAGTTAGTCCAGTGAGTTCTATTATATCCTCAATAGACATATTTCGTTTTAACATTTTTCTAGCGATGTCATTTTGTTTTTCTTTTTTGCCTTTTTCTAAT
>JAFUTR010000018.1 GCA_017477845.1 Bacilli bacterium | reverse complement strand
TTTTGTAATTTGATATAGTTGTCATTTATATTTCCTCCTTCATGTGGACAATATATCAGAGCATATTATAACACGTGATGTTTGAAAGATTAAGTGGAACATTAATAAATTTAGTGTCCAACTTAACTTTTCAATTAACACTTTTTCTTTTTTATTAAAAAAAATATTGAAATATCAAGATATTTGTAATATAATACATGTAGCAACTGGGTGGAAGAGTAACTTCCACCTTTTATGTTAGTTTGAGGTGATGATATGAAAGAAGAACTTACAAAACTTGTTGGTGACTTACTTGATGAAGAAAATGTATTTATTGATGATGTTTATCTTGAAAAAGAAGGAAAAGATAACTATCTAAGAGTAGTTATTGATACTAAAGATAAAACTGACATAATAGATATAGAAAGAATTGTAAGAATTACTAAAATAATTGACCCGATAGTAGAAAAAGCAAATTTAGTTAATGATTTATATATACTTGATGTATATGCAAAATCAAAAGGAGATAATTAAAATGAATGGAAAAGAATTTATAAAAGCAGTTGATGCTATTGTTAAAGAAAAAGGAATTGATCGTGAAGTAGTATTTGAAGCAATGGAACTAGCACTTGCTACAGCATATAAGAAAAACTTCAATTCATTAACAAATTCAAAAATAATAATTGATAGAGAAACAGGAGACATAAAAGTATATTCTTATAAAACAGTAGTACCAGATGAGATGGCTACAGATGAATATTTAGATTCTCTTGATGATAATGATGAAAATGCTATAGAATTTAATTCAAATTATCATATAACTCTAACAGAAGCTAGAAAACAAAACAAATCACTAAATGTTGGAGATACAATTGATACAGAAGTAACTCCTAAAGATTTTGGAAGAGTTGCAGCATCAACTGCAAAACAAGTAATTGTTCAGAAAATGAGAGAAGCAGAAAGGGCATCTTTAGTAAACGAATATGGTGATAAACAAGATGAACTATTAGTCGGAACAGTTGACCTAGAAGACGTTGATAACTACTTTATTAATCTTGGAAGAAGTAATGGTATACTTCCTAAAAAAGAATGTATTCCAGGTGAAAAAATAGAGATGGGTAAACAAATTAAAGTATATGTTAGCAAAGTAGATAACAGTGGAAAAGGTTTATTTATTCTATTATCAAGATGTCATTATGGTTTCTTAAAGAGATTATTTGAACTTGAAATACCAGAAATAAATGATGGAACAGTACTTGTTTATAGTGTTGCAAGAAACGCTGGTTCAAGAAGTAAAATAGCTGTATATTCAGAAAATTCAAATATCGATCCAATAGGAGCATGTATTGGAGAAAAAAGAAGCAGAATTTCAAGAATTATTAATGAATTAAATGGAGAAAAAGTTGATATCGTCAGATACGATAAAGATCCAGCAGTATTTATAGCAAATGCCTTATCTCCTGCTAAAAATTTACATGTTATTATAACTGATCCTAAAAAACAAGAAGCAATAGTAGTAGTAGATGATGATAACTTCTCTTTAGCAATTGGTAAAAAAGGACAAAACGTAAGTCTTGCTAATAAATTAACTCATTATAAAATTGATATTAAAAATACTGAACAAGCAAAAGAAATGGGAATTAACTTTAGGGATTAGTGGTGAAATATGAAAGAGAAAAAAATACCACTAAGAACATGTGTAATAACTCATGAAAAATGTCCTAAAAAGGATCTTTTAAGAGTTGTAAGAACTCCTTTAAAAGAAGTTAAAGTTGATTTAACTGGAAAAATGAATGGACATGGTGCATATATTAAAAAAGATAAAGAAGTAATTCTAAAAGCAAAAAAAAATAAAGCACTTGAAAAATACTTAGAAGTATCAATAAGTGATGATATATATGACGAAATGCTAAGTCTTGTGGAGGAATAATATGAAAAAAGAAAACAGTAAAGTAAATAGGCCTTCATGGGATGAATATTTCACAGAGATTGCAAGACTAGTTGCTACTAGAAGTAACTGTGAATCAAGAAAAGTAGGAGCGGTTATAACAGTAGATAACCAAATCGTATCAACAGGATATAATGGAGCACCAAAGGGTCTACGCCACTGTGTTGATATGGGAGGATGCTTAAGAAAACTTAATAAAATTGAAAGTGGAACAAGACAAGAAGTTTGTAGAGCAGTTCATGCTGAACAAAACGCTATAATTAGTGCCGCTATAAAGGGTGTAAGCATAAAAAATGGAACAATATATACAAACACTTATCCTTGTTCAATATGCGCAAGAATGCTAATAAATGCTGAAATAAAAAGAATAGTATATGATAGTGATTACAGCGATCCTTTATCAAAAAGCTTATTAGAAGAAAGTAATATAGAAGTAGTACAATTTAAAAAATAAAGAAAGAGTAGGTGATTTTTATGATGAGCATACTAGAATATGCAAATGATGTAAACAAATCCGTTGAAGAAATACAAAAATTATGTGATAAATTAGGTATTAATTACAAAGATGAAAATACATTATTAAGCGAAGATGACATTGTTTATCTTGATGGAGAAGTAGAAAATAGTATAGAAGAAAACAATGATTATGTTGTTGATGAAGTACTTGAAGAACGTGTAGAAAAAATTATAAATGATGCCAAAATAGATATTGATAATACTACTAATAAACAAAAATTAAGAAGCAAACAAGAACGTGCTGAAAGCTCAAAAATAAAATTCCAAAAAGAAAGAAAAGAACTTTATAAACATAGAGAAAAACTAATGACTAATGTTGAAGAAAAGAAAGATAATGTTGTATTTTATAAAGATAATATGACAGTAACAGATCTTGCTAATACATTAAAAGTTAGTACAACTGAAATTCTTAAAAAATTAATGAAATTAGGAATTATGGCAAACTTAAATTATGCTTTATCATTTGAAGTTTGTGAATTAGTTGTAATAGACTATGGTAAAGAATTAAAAGTAGAAGCATCAGGAGATATTTCTAACTTCGAAAAATATGAGATTAGTGATAGTGAAGAAAATTTAACTTCAAGACCACCTATTGTAACAGTAATGGGTCACGTTGATCATGGAAAAACATCTTTACTTGATAAAATAAGGCAAACAGATGTAGTATCAGGTGAAGCTGGTGGAATTACTCAAGCAATAGGAGCATACCAAGTTGAATGTAATGGAAGTAAAATTACATTTATTGATACGCCTGGACATGAAGCATTCACAGAAATGAGAGCTCGTGGAGCAAGTGTTACTGATGTTGTAATAATAATAGTAGCAGCAGACGATGGAGTAAAACCTCAAACAAAAGAAGCAATTGATCATGCCAAAGCTGCAAATGTTCCAATAATAGTAGCAATTAATAAAATAGATAAACCAGAAGCAAATCCTGATAAAGTAATGACAGAACTTGCTGAATATGGACTTACTCCAGAAGAATGGGGAGGAAGTACAATATTCAATAAGATTTCATGTAAAACAGGAGAAGGAATTGATAAGCTTCTTGAAAATATTTTGCTTGTAAGTGAAATGGCAGAATTAAAAGCTAATCCATCTCGTTATGCTATTGGAACAGTAATCGAGTCTAAACTTGACAAGAAAACAGGAACAGTAGCAACAGTACTTGTTCAAAATGGTACTTTAAGACTAGGTGACCCGATAGTAGTTGGAACATCTTTTGGTAAAATTAGATCATTAAGAAACGACAAAGGGCAAGACTTAGTAGAAGCTCTTCCATCAACACCAGTTGAAATAACTGGAATAAGTGAAGTGCCACAAGCAGGAGATAAATTTATGGCATTTGAAACTGAAAAACAAGCCAAGAGTATTGCAGATAGAAGAAAACTAAGAAATAAAGAAAAAGATACTAATAGATCTGGAATGACTTTAGATGATTTATTTGGAGCAATTAAGTCTGGTGTAAAAGAAATCAACGTTGTTTTAAAAACAGATGTTAATGGAAGTCTTGAAGCAATTAAACAAAGCCTTGCTAAGATTGATGTAGATGGAGTTAAAGTTTCAGTTATTCGTGGAGGAGTAGGTACAATTACAGAAAGTGACGTCATACTAGCTCATGCTTCTCGTGCTATAATAATTGGATTTAATGTAAGACCAACTTCGTCAGTAATCGATAGTGCTAAAGAATATAATGTTGATATCAAATTGTATGATATAATTTATAAAATGATTGAAGATATTGAAAGTGCTATGAAAGGAATGCTAGATCCAGAATATGAAGAAGTAATTATTGGAGAAGTTGAAGTAAGACAACTATTCAAATTCTCTAAAGTAGGAATAATTGCAGGAAGCTATGTAAAAAGTGGAATTGTAAAAAATGGAGCTAACGCAAGAGTAGTAAGAGATGGAATAGTACTTGCAAATACAAAGATTAAATCTTTACAAAGAGAAAAAGATCAAGTAAAAGAAGTCCCAAAAGGAATGGAATGTGGTGTAACACTTGAAAACTTCCAAGACATTAAAGAAAATGATATCATTGAAGTATATGAACTTCGTGAAATAAAAAGATAGTGTAGAAGGTGTAATATGAGTATACATATAGATAGACTAAATACCATCTTTCTACGTGAGATTAGTAAAATATTACAACAAGAAGTAAAAGATCCTAATATCAGGTTCGTTACAGTAACAGGAGTCGAAATAACAAACGATTTAAGCTTTGCTAAAGTATATGTAACAGTATTTGATGAAAAAAATAAAAAAGAGATAATGAAATCTCTAGAAAAAGCTAAGAGCTTTATAAGAGGACAATTAAGTCAAAGAGTTGATATTCGCCATACTCCAGAGTTAAGGTTCATCTTTGATGACTCAATAGAATATGGAAATAAAATAGAAAGAATTATAAAAGACTTACATGAAGAAGATAAATAGTTTACATCGATATATGTAAACTTTTTTCATACCTCTTTATTTATTAAAAAAGATATGATATATTAAATATGTCTAATAGAAATAGAGTTTTTTAAAACCGACTAAGTAACGATACGGGAGTCCGGATCAGAAGCTGGTGTTGAATGCTTGCATTTATGTAAGAATCCTAAAGGCTTCGTATGAACACCCACCTGCAATAAGCGGGTTTTATCGTACTCGCTTCTTTAGACATTTTTTTATGCCTAAATATTTGGGAGGTATTTATGTTTGAAAGATTAAAACTTTTAATAAATGAAGATGAATTAAAAAAAATAGAAAATACAAGAGTTTTACTTGTAGGAGTTGGAGGAGTAGGAGGAGAATGTGCTATATCACTTGTTAGAAGTGGAATTAAAGATATAATATTAATTGATTATGATACAGTTGATATAACAAACATTAATAGACAAGTAGTAGCATATCACTCAACAATAGGCAAGAAAAAAACAGAAGTATTGGAAAAAATTCTTAAAGACATAAATCCTCTTTGCAATATTAAAATATATAACATGTTTTTAGATGAGACTAATATTGACATGGTTTTTAATAACGAAAAAATAAATTTCGTTATAGATTGCTGCGATTCTATAAAAACTAAGAAATTATTAATACTAAAATCACTCGAAAATAATATCAATTTTATATCATCGATGGGAACCGGAAACAAATTTGATCCATCTAAACTATATATAACGGATTTAAAAAATACTGATATTGATCCTTTGGCAAGAATAATGAGAAAATGGGCGAAAGATGAAAAAATAAATAAAAAAATCCCAGTATTATGTTCCAAAGAAATTCCATCATACAAAGGAGATATTGTTGGATCAACTTCATTTGTACCAAATTGTGCAGGACTATTAATATCAAGTTACGTAATTAGAAAAATAATAAACAGGCTATAAGAAAATTCTAGTAATTTTCTTTTTTTAATGTATAATATAACAAAGCGGTGATATTATGACTGATGAAGCTTTAATAAAGTATTTTAAAATTAATGATAAAAAGAATAAAGAACTATTAAAAATAGGAAATTTCAAATTGAAATATGATTATACTGATGTAGCTTTTTTAAAGTATCTTGATGAAATATCATCAAAGAAGATAGACATAAATGGAATAGTAAACTTAAAAGTAGAATATGACTTTGATAAAGCGCTTACAATACTTTTTGATGAAGTAGAATCAAATGGAATTAAATTATTTTTTGAAAGTGCATTAAAAAATAGTAAAATTGAATATAAAAATATAGAAATATCTGAATCTCATACAACAATAAGAAAAAAAGATAATAAGTATTCTTGTGATATTATAGTTCCTGATTATTTAAATAAATCATTGCTACTATATTCAATAATTATTCATGAACTAACACATTTTTCATTAAGTAATAATAAAAAGATTGACTATTTTGAGTACAGTGAAGCCTTATCTATATATTTTGAATATTTTTTGTATAATACTTTAGGAAGAGAATTTGGACCAAGTTTATTTTTAAATAATAGAGTAAAATTTTTAAATCAAGTTTTTGAGTATATGCAAAATGATATTATATATCCACTTCATAAGGAGTATTTGGAACTCGATCCTAAAATATATGAGACAACTATAGCATCACATTTAGCATATATTGAAAGTTTTGAATATGCGTTAAATTTATTTGAGAAGAGGAAAGATAATAAAAAAGCCGTTGATAACTATATAAAAGATGCCTTAAATGGAGAAGAAACAGTAAGAAAAATAGAAAATAATCTAGATTTTGTTGTTTCAAGTCATAAAAAATTAAGAAAAATAATAAAAATGTGAAACTGTTAACATTTTTATGTTGACAATTAACATTTTTTTATTATATAATTTATTTAGGTGAAACGGAGGTAATATTATGGCAGTAAGAATTAGATTAACTAGAATGGGATCAACTCATAAACCTGTATATAGAATAGTTGCAAGTGATTCAAGAAGACCAAGAGATGGACAATATATTGAATTAATTGGAACTTATAACCCTTCAATTGATGAAGTTAAAGTTAATGAAGAAGTTGCATTAAAATGGTTAAAACAAGGTGCTCTTCCAACAGATACAGTTAGAAGCTTATTAAGCAAAAAAGGTGTAATGACTAAATTTGCTGAATCTAAAAAAGGAAATAAATAATTATGGATTTAGTAGAATTAACAAAAGAAATAATTGTTTCTCTATCAACTGATAAAGATAGTGTAAGTGTAAAAGAATTCGAAAGCGATGAAGAAAATACTATTTTAATTCAAGTAATGGTATCTGAAGAAGATTATGGAAGAATAATTGGAAAAGCAGGTAAAAATATCAATGCAGTTAGAACTTTAGTTCAAGCTAGTAGTTACTTGAAAGATAATAAAAGAGTAAAAATTAATGTTGATAAGTTTTAAAGGAAGTAAAAAAATACTTTCTTTTTTTTCTATTAATTGCTAAAAAGTTATAAATGTAATATAATTAATGCTAGGTGATATTATGGAAGAAGATAAAGTACTACCTAAGCATGTTGGAATAATCATGGATGGAAATGGTAGATGGGCAAAAAAAAGAGGCCTAAAAAGAAGCTTTGGCCATAAAGCTGGAGCGGATAACCTTGAAAAACTTCTTAAACACATATTTAATATAGGAATTAAATATGTAAGTGTCTACGCATTTTCTACAGAAAATTTAAAAAGAAGCAAAGAAGAAGTAGATTACCTGATGGATCTTTTTGTAAAATACTTTACTAAGAAAAAGAAAATATTTGTTAGTGAAGAACTTAAAGTTATATTTTCAGGTAGCAAAGAAAATTTAAGAAATGATGTTTTAGCTGGCATTAAAGAAATAGAAGAAGCAACTAAAGATTTAAAAAAAGGGACATTTAATATCTGCTTAAATTATGGTGGAAGAAAAGAGTTATGTGATACAGTAAAAAAAATCTGTGAAAAAGTAATGAATGATGAAATAAAGATAGAAGATATTAATGAAGACTTAATAACACATAATTTGTATCAAGATTTACCTGATTTGGATTTTGTCATTAGAACAAGTGGAGAAATGAGAATTAGCAATTTTATGCTTTGGCAATCAAGTTACGCTGAATATTACTTTCCAGAGACACTATTTCCAGATTTTGACAGTAAAGAGTTTGATAAAGCTTTACTAGAATATCAAAAAAGAAATAGACGTTTTGGAGGTGTACAATGAAAATAGGATTTATAAGTATAATAATACTAGCGATACTTTTTATTGGTTCATCTTTTATAGGACAACTTCCATTTACAATTATTGTATCAATACTTGCTGTTTTATCACTTAGAGAAATGTTTAATTTGAGATCTAAAGAAAAAAGAGCTCCAGCAGAAATTGAACTAGCCTCATATATTATAGCCATTTATATGATTACAACTGAAGGAGAAATAGATCCGCTTGAGTTTGTAATAGATTATAGAATTATTTCAGTGTTATTATTTATTGATTTTATTCCATTAATATTTATTGACAATAAACATAAATATAGTACTGTAACAGCTTTATATACGTTTGGTTCAACTGTTTTTATTGGAATAGCATTTAATATATTTGTACAATTAAGACTTTATAATCCAAATTATATTACATATATTTTCTTAGTAGCATTCACAACAGATTTATTTTCATTTATTACAGGTAAATTTATAGGAGAAACGATGCTTACGACAATATCACCAAGAAAAACGTCAGAAGGCGCAATGGGTGGATTGGTTATGGGAACAGCACTACCAACAATGTATTTATATAGTGTGGCAAGAAATGTTCTTGAACCACATATAATAATTTTATTTACACTTCAATTATCTGTTATTGGCCAGGTTGGAGATATAGTATTCTCATATATAAAAAGAGAATTTGGAAAAAAAGAATTCTCTCACGTAGTAATAGGTGATGGAGGAATACTGGATGTAATAGATTGCCTATTGTTTGTAGCGCTTGATTTTTCAATATTTATATCAGTTTTTTAGGAGGAATTATGTTAACACTTATTTATTTTATATTAATATTAGGATTAATAGTTTTGGTTCATGAATTTGGACATTTTATCTTTTCAAAACTATTTGGCGTATACGTTTACGAGTTTTCGATTGGAATGGGCCCAAGACTATTTGGAACAAAAAAACAAAAAGGGAAAACACAGTATAATGTAAGAGCATTTCCAATAGGAGGATTTGTGGCACTTGCTGGAGAAGACGCGACAGAAGTAGATCCTGAAGTCCCAAAAGGTGGATATCTTTATGACAAGCCAGTATGGCAAAGAGCAATAATAATGGGAGCAGGAGTATTTAACAACTTCCTACTTGCAGCAATATTATTATTCTTCATTGGACTATTCTATGGATCTATGATAATGACTCCTACAATTACTAGTCTTGATGAGTCCTTCCCAATGTATCAAGCAGGTATTAGAGAAGGAGATAAATTTATCTCAATTAATGGAAACAAAGTATCTAATATCGACGATGCAAGAGTATATTTAGCCCTTGAAAATGATGGAAGTGAAACAGAATTTATCATTGAAAGAAATGGAAAAAAAGAAACATTTAAAGTAACTCCTGTTGAAGTAAAAGACGAAAAAACAAAAGAAACATCTTATAAATATGGTATTACTTTTGAAAAAAAATATGAACATGGATTTGTACCTGCAATAAAATATACAATTTCCCAATTTGGTTCATATTTAAAACAAATATTTATAACATTTAAATATTTGTTCACTGGACGCGTTGGATTTGAAAATCTATCAGGACCAGTTGGAATATACTCTGTAGTAGGAGAGGTTGCTAAAGAAAATGCTCTTGTAAATCTTGCTAACTTAACTGTACTTTTATGCGTTAATGTAGGATTTTTGAACATTTTACCTTTTCCAGCATTTGATGGAGGAAGAATACTTTTCTTAATAATAGAAAAAATAAAAGGAAGCCCAGTAAATCCTAAGATTGAGAATGCGATTAATACTGGTGGATTTATCTTTTTAATGGGACTAATCATACTTATAACAATAAATGATGTAATAAAACTATTTTGATAAAAATAATTAGAAAAAAAGAAAGCTATTCTTTCTTTTTTTCTTTTAAAAAGTAATATCTTATTGTATAATTGTAATATGGTATAGAAGGTGTTTTTTATGTACTTAAAGGAGATTTCTTGTAATGGATTTAAATCCTTTGCAGATAAAATAACAATTAATTTAGATGGTAAAATCACTGCTATTGTTGGCCCAAATGGGAGTGGAAAGAGTAACATTGTTGATGCTGTTAGATGGGTACTTGGAGAACAATCAGTTAAATCACTTCGTGGAAATAGCTCAATGACAGATATTATTTTTTCTGGTAGTAAATCAAGGAATCCATTAAACGTCGCAAGTGTATCTTTAATATTTGATAACCAAGATCATTATCTTGATATACCTTATAACGAAGTATCGATAAAAAGAAGAGTATATAGAAGTGGCGAAAGTGAATATTTTTTAAATGGAGAAAAATGTAGACTTAAAGATATAACAGATTTATTAATCGATAGTGCTTCATCAAAAGAATCTTTTAACATAATCTCTCAAGGAGAAATATCACATATTCTTTCTAATTCTCCAGAAGAAAGACGCCTAATTATAGAAAATGCTGCAGGAGTATTGAAATACAAAAAAAGAAAAGAAGAAGCTATTAAAAAACTAGATAGAACAGAAAGCAATATTGAAAGAGTTTTAGACATAATAAATGAATTAGAGCTACAACTAACTCCACTAGAAGAGCAAGCCAAAAAAGCAGAAGAATATCTAGATGCAAAAGAAAAACTAGAAAATGTCGAAGTAGCACTTACAACAGAAGAAATAGATAAAATTAATTATGAAAATATATCATCAAAGAAAAGAATTGAAGAGCTGAATAACGAAATATTAAATTTAAACCTAAAAAATAACAACAGTGATATGTCTTTATCAAATAATAAATTAGGCCTATTAAAACTTGAAAAAGAAATAAAAGAAAAAAATGAAAGATTATTATTACTTACTAGTAAAGAAGAAAAACTAAATGGAGAAAAAGAACTTTTAAAAGAAAGAAGCAAATATGACGCTAGTGACTCCAAAGTTCATAATAATATAGCAAGTCTTAAAGAAGATTTATTACAAAATGATAATAGTATTAAATTAATAGTTAAAGATATAGAACTTTTAAATATAGAGAAAAATAAATTAAATGATGAAATAAATAAAGAGACTCTTGAATTAAATAATATTGCTTCAAGAAAAGAACATTTAGTAACTGACTTAAATAATAAAAAACGTGAAGATTATGATATTTCAAATAGAATTAATTCATTAACAAGTTATATTGAGTCATACGCAAGTACTCCAAACTCTGTAAAAAGTATTTTAAATAATCCAAGATTATCACATGTTCACGGAACTCTTGCTAGCCTAATAGAATGTGAAAGTGCAAATTTAAAAGCTTTGGAAGTATCTATATCATCAACTAAGAATTTTGTAATAGTAGATAATGAACAAGATGCTAAAGAATGTATTGCTTACTTAAAAGATAACAATCTAGGAAGAGCAACATTCTTCCCTATGTCTGTTATAAAGCCTAAAGGAATAGATATCGACACATTAAACATAATAAAAAGAATGGATGGATATATAGGCATATTATCAGATCTTGTTAAATATGATTCAAAATACCAAAACATCATTAAAAATCAACTTGGAAATGTTATAGTAGCAGTCGATATTGATAAAGCTAACAAGATAAGTAGCGAAATCCATAGAGCTTATAAAGTAGTAAGTTTAGATGGAGATGTAATCCATGTTGGAGGAACAATTACAGGAGGAAGTCTAAATCTTACAAAAAGCTTAATAACTGAGAAAAATGAATTAGAAAATCTAAAAAGAAGAAAAAAAGAAATAGACGAATTAATAACTTCTATAGATGAAAACTTAAAAACTCATGAAGAAAAAATAGAAAAATTAAACTACGAGTTAGGAGAGTTAAAAAGAAACTTAATTGGTCTAAAAGAAACAACTATTGTAAAAGAAAACTTAATTAGTGAATTAACTGAAAGAAAAAATGACATAGAAAAAGAATTAAAAACATTAGACAATGTCTTAGATAATAATATTTCAAGTGAAGAAGAAAAAATAATGAAAGAGTATTATGAAGTTTCACTTGAAAAAGATAATTTAATTAAAGAAATAAAATATAAAGAAAAAGAAAAAGATGAATTATCAAATAAAATACTTGAAGAAGAGGCAACTAATAAACTGAATAATTCTAATATTTCAAAATTAGAAAAAGAACTAAAGGATCTTGAAATAAAAGTAAGCAAATATGAAATGAAACTTGACAATTACTTAGAATTACTAAATCAAGAATATCAACTTACTTATGAAAAAGCTAAAGCAAGTTATACTTTAGAGATAAGTACCGATGAAGCAAGAAGTGAAGTGCTAAAATATAGAAATATAATTAAAAACATAGGAATGGTAAATATTGATGCTATTGAAAACTATAAAAATATAAGTGAAAGATATAATTTCTTGACTACTCAAAAAGATGATCTAACAAATGCAAAAGATACATTAATTGAAATAATAACTGAAATGGATGAAGTAATGAAAGAAGAATTTACTAAAACATTTGAAAAAGTTAAAGTAGAATTCAAGAAAGTATTCAAAGAATTATTTAATGGAGGAGAGGCTGATTTACTTTTAACTGATAAAAATAATATCTTGGAAACTGGAGTAGATATCTTGGCATGTCCACCTGGAAAAAAATTAAAAGCAATTACTTTATTATCAGGAGGAGAAATGACTCTTACTGCAATTAGCTTATTGTTCGCAATATTGAATGTTAGAAGTGTACCATTCTGCATCTTTGACGAAGTAGAAGCAGCACTTGATGAAGCAAATGTAGATAACTTTGGGAAATACCTAGATCATTACAAAGACAAAACACAATTTTTGATTATCACACATAAAAAGAAAACAATGGAATATGCTGATACATTATATGGAATTACAATGCAAGAATCAGGTGTATCTAAGCTTGTAAGTGTAAAATTATCAGAAATAAATAAATAAGGAGGATAATATGTTTTATTTTGATGAAAATGTTATGAATGATATTATGACTTTATTAAATAAGAATGTATATCAAGTAGAAAACATGGAAAATGGATATTTGAATAAAATGTCTTCAATTTCAAATAGTGGCTTATATGGTAATGGAATAGAAACTATTGATTCACAAATAACAGCTGTAAAAGATGGATTTACTAATTTTAAAAATATAACTGTAAGTAATACTAATAAAATGATTGCACTTGAAAGAAAACTAATTGAAGAAGCAAGTGATATACCATTACCAAAAGATTGGGATGCTAATGATACTGGTTACAGCATAACAGTAAGAGAGTCTAATCTATCTAAAATAGATGGAAGAAGTATAAATGAAGGAAGTGGCGACACTGCTTTAAGAACAATGACCGATTACTATGGAAACAATATGACAAATATTGATAAATTAAAGAATACAGAATTATATAAAGACGAATTAAAGGATTATGAAAAATCTAAAGATATTGGATTAGTTGATGTAAGAGGTGAAGATACAGAAGAACAACATATGGAAGACTTCAAAGAAACAAAGCGTGATGAACTTTCTCATATCACAAAAGACTTAAACTCTACAACCAAAGAACTAGATGATAATTATAGAAATATAGATAGAGATACAAATCTTGAAAGTATAAATGATGATATACAAATTGGAGATATCGAATTAGACGATATTAACATAGATTAGGTGATATTATGAAGATAAAGGTTAATTATGATTCACTTACTAATAAGAGTAAGGAAATAAAAAAAGAAAGTGAAGAATTAAACACTGAAATAAATAAATTAATTGCATATTTAGAAGAAGTAAAAGATGCATGGAAAGGACAAGATGCAAATACATTTATTGGAAAAGCAGAAGCTTATTTCAAAAATATGAAACAAGTCGCAGTAAGTCTTGAAGGATTTTCTAAATTTATAGAATATGCAAATAAGAACTATTATAATTATGATAAAAACTGGAAAGAAGAAGTAGAGAAAGCTGGTGGGAACTTTGGAAACAACGAACTTAAACTTAGAAATTAACAGCGCTGCACTTGATGCAGTAACTAATAAAATAGAAGCTACAAGTAACAAAATTGAAGAATTATTTAATAAAATAAATAATTCCATGAAAGAGTTACATAAAAGCGAGATATGGAGTGGAGATGCAAATGAATCCTGCTACAAAAGATTTCAAGAACTAAGCGAATATTTTCCAAAAATAAATGCAGGTCTTGATACGTACATATCATTTTTAAGAAAAACAAATGAAAATTTTGTTAATGCTGAGAATAGTATTAATAGGCAAGTAGATACAAATGAAGTAGAATTAAACGTTCATTAAAGGAGTTGGTTATAGTGAACTATAACGATTTAGATATTGTAAAATATAATGGAGAAAAACTAATATTAAGAATATTTACAAATCCAATTACAAATAAAAAAGAATACTTTTTATACACATTAGATGGAAAACTATATACCAAAAACTTTTCATTAGATGAATTAGAATCTCTAATAGATACAAATAATGTGAATATGAATAATGTAACTTCATCAAATACTGAAAACTATTCATCAAATAGTAATAGAAGTGTTAATCAAGAAGATGTAGATATTAAAGTAGCAAGTAGTGATAGTGCAAATGCTAAAAAGCTTAGTGATAATATAGGCTCACTTTTAAAGACAGAAAAAACTATGATAGATTGCAAAGTAATAATTGATAAAGCTAAAGAAATAGTTAATACAGCAAATATAACAGTAAACACTTGGAATGATTCAAAAAATGCAGAAGGTTTAGCAACTGAAGCATCAATCGTATTTTTAAATAATTTATCAGATTGTCTTGATTCAATAATAAACAATTTAAATTCAACAAGTTCTGCAGCAAATTCTTTAAATAACTTAAATACAAATTTAAAAGTATTACTAATTAAATTTAGTGAGAAAAAAGAAAAAGAAGATAACCTTAAATTAAAAGAAGCAAAATTTGCAAGTACTCCTGAAAAAATTCCAGATGGAACGGATACATATGGTAGAACTATTTATAAAACTAATCCTGAATATACTATTTTGAAAGAAGAAATTAATAAACTAAAAGAGGAAATAGCAAAACTTGAAAGTGAAATAGAAATTTTACAAAATGTAATAGATGCTCAATATAAAAATATAAGGGCCAAATATAGTGAACTATCTAATCTAGGTACATTTGAAAATGGAATTAACTTTGAAACAAGTGGTAATATTTTTGGAACTAGTGGAACAGTATCAGATGATTATAAATTAATGCTTGTAGATGTTGGAGATAAAATGAATCTTTATACATATGATGGAGAAGAATTTCTAGTATGTAATACAGCTATTAGTTTGGATGATTATGTCAAATATATAAATGATAATAAAATGTATCAAAATAAAGGATTTATGGGAAGCAGATGCCTTGAACTAGCATCAATTTATGCAGAAGACATGATAAGTGGAACTTATACTAATAAAGAGGCATTTAAAAACTCTGGAATTTATAATCGAATTGATTCTGTAAGATCAAATAGTGAAGAAGAAATACTTGAAAATGTATATAATGAAGTAACTAGTGGAAGACCAGTAGCACTTCAAGTATCACAAATGAGAGGTAACGGAACTCGTCACTTTGTAACAGTAGTAGGATTTAAAAATACAGTGTCAGGTCCAAGTGATTTAACTCCTGAAAATATACTTGTATTAGATGATGTTGATGGCCGTGTTCAAACATTATCTGAAAGAAATAGAACACTAGTAAAACATGGATCAACTAATACCTATGGTGTTAATATATCTAAAGTAGAAACTGTAAATGCATAATAAAATAAAAGAGGTGTAAAATGTACAATTATATAATAGGAAAAATAACAGATAAAACAGGCAGCTACATAGTAGTTGAAAATAGTGGGATAGGATACACTATATATACTCCTAATCCATATGCTTTCCAAGATGAAGAAAAAGAACATAAAGTATACATATATCAGCAAATAAAAGAAGATGAACACTTACTTTTCGGTTTTAAAACCAAAGAAGAAAAAGATTTATTTTTAAAATTAATATCAGTAAAAGGAATGGGACCTAAAATGGCTCTTCCAATACTAGCTACAGGAAGTATTGCAGGTATTGTTGATGCAATTGAAAGAGAAAATATATTATATTTAAAAAAGTTCCCTAAAATTGGAGATAAAGTAGCAAAACAGATGATACTTGACTTGAAAGGAAAACTAGGAGATGTTAATGCTCTTGATTTACCTGATACTAATAATTACGATGAATTAATTGAAGTATTAGAAGGACTTGGATACAAGAGTAAAGAATTTAAAAGTATTCTTCCACAAATTGACAATTCATTATCAATAGAAGACCAAGTAAAAGAAGCTTTAAAACTATTATTAAAATAGATTATTTGAAAGAATAAAATGAGGTAATTTATGAAAAACAAAAAAAAATAAAGTATTAATATTTATCATATTAATAATGGGAATTCTATTAATAGGAACTGGAACCTATTTATATATAGGAAATAATAACAAAGAAGAAACAAAAAAAGAAGAACTAAAAGGAATTTTAGAAAATAATTGACTTGTGTATGCAAAAAAAGCATTTGGTACAATAAAATAATTAGCTCTTTCAAAAAAGATTCAGAAAAAGAATTTAAGCACTTTAAGGACTATTATATAGAGGCTACATCAGATAGTAAAATATATTTAATATTTAAGAACAAATCAAAAAAGAAAGATGTTTTATACATCGATCATCCTGTTGATTGTGGAGTGATAATGTATGACAAATAAAAGAGTATTTATTTACTCTTTTTTAAGTATTTGATGGAGTTTATGAAACTTTTATATTATAATAATACTGAATGGAAGTGATACTATGCCTAAAAAAATTAAAAATGAAATATTTGATGAAGAAGAAACAATAGAAGATGAACAACTTGATAACATTAGACCGGAAACACTTGATGAGTATATCGGACAAAAAGATGTTAAAGAAAATATTAAAGTATTCATTGAATCAGCTAAACTTAGAAAAGAAAGTCTTGACCATGTATTGTTATATGGGCCACCTGGACTTGGTAAAACAACCCTTGCCTACATAATAGCTAATGAATTAGGAAGTAATATTAGAATGGCTAGTGGTCCTGCTATTGAAAAAACTGGAGATCTTGCAGCAATCCTTTCTTCACTTGAACCAGGAGACGTATTATTTATCGATGAAATACATAGAATACCATCATTCGTTGAAGAAGTACTTTATAGCGCTATGGAAGACTTTGTTTTAGACATAATAGTTGGAAGTGAAGGAAACTCAAGAAATATAAGAATTAATCTTCCTCCATTTACACTTGTTGGAGCAACCACAAGAGCAGGAGACTTAACTGCACCGCTTCGTGATAGATTCGGAATAACTGCTAAAATGCAGTATTATACAACAGAAGAACTTATGGATATAGTAAAAAGAACCTCAAGAGTATTATCTTCCCCAATAAATGACGAAGCAGCTAAAGAACTAGCTTCCCGTAGTAGAGGAACACCAAGAATTGCAAATAGAATGTTTAAACGTGTAAGAGATTTTGCTATAGTAGACGGAAAAGAAGAAATAGATTTAGATGTTACTAAAAAAGCACTTGATAGATTAAAAGTTGATGACTTAGGACTTGATGATACTGACCATCAATTACTAAAAGCAATAGTTGAAAAATTTAACGGAGGGCCTGTTGGAGTAGAAGCTATCGCAAGCGTAATAGGAGAAGAAGTAACAACAATAGAAGATGTTTATGAGCCATACTTATTGCAAAAAGGATTATTAAAAAGAACACCAAGAGGAAGAGTTGTAACAGATCTTGGTTATAAACATCTTAACTTAAATTACCAAAATTCATTATTTGACTAGGAGAATATTATGTTTGAAGTAAATGATATGACAAAGCACTTAATGTTAGTTGCATCAAGTATAGATAATTATACAAAATATTTAAATAAAAATATGGATGAATACTCAAATATTTTAGGTATTGTTTATAGACTTTATCAAGATAAAATAAATAAAGTATCACCACAAGGATTAGCACTTATTATAATAATGTTAAAAGATAAAGATGAAAAAGACTATGAGAAGTATATTAATATTTATAAAGATAATGCTGATAATATTATAAAGAATTCTAAGACAATTGATGAACAACTTGAAAAAATGAAACAATTAGAAAGTAGTGATGTTTTAAAATTAGATTATTATGACTATGAACTACCTGAAAGATTAATTGCACAGACACCACTAAAAGATAGATCATCTTCTAAAATGCTAGTACTAAATAAAAATAATGGGGAAGTAGAACATAGACATTTTAAAGATATAGTAGAGTTTTTGAATGAAGGAGATACAATTGTATTAAATGATACAAAAGTAATACCAGCAAGATTAATTGGAGAAAAGACTGACACTAAAGCAGTAATAGAAGTATTACTTCTTAAAAACTTAGAAAGTGATAAATGGGAAACACTTTGTAAACCTGCTAAAAGAGTAAAGCTTGGAACAATTGTATCTTTTGGTGAAGGGTTATTAAAAGCTAAATGTATAGAAATAAAAGACGAAGGATTAAGAGTATTTGAACTAATTTATGATGGAATACTTTATGAAATTCTTGATAAACTTGGGACAATGCCACTTCCTCCATATATTCATGAAAAACTTGAAGATCAGAATAGATATCAAACAGTATATGCAAAAAATATTGGAAGTGCAGCAGCACCAACTGCAGGACTACATTTCACAAAAGAATTACTAGAAGAATTAAAAAATAAAAAAGTAAATATTGCCTATGTTACATTACATGTTGGGCTTGGAACATTTAGACCTGTAAACACAGAAAACATACTAGAACATCACATGCATAGTGAGTACTATGAAATAAGTAAAGAAACTGCAGATATAATAAATAAAACAAAGAAAAATAACAAAAGATTAGTTGTAGTAGGAACAACTTCTGTAAGAGTTTTGGAAACAGTTGCCACGAAATATGGAGAATTAAAAGAAGACTTTGGAAACACAGATATTTTTATATATCCAGGATACAAATTTAAAGTTGTAGATAATCTAATAACTAATTTCCATTTACCAAAGTCAACACTAGTTATGCTAGTTAGTGCACTAGCTGGAAGAGATAATATCTTAAATGCTTATAAAAATGCTATAAAAAATGACTATAGATTTTTCTCATTTGGAGACTCGATGTTTATTATTAATAAATAATTATTAATCTAGAAAGAATATTAAAACCTTTCTAGATTTTTTATTATATTTTTTTATGTACAAGCATATATTTAACTGGTGATGAAAATGAAGAAATTATTATTAGCATTATTATTAGCACTAACAGTAGCAACATTCTTTTTAATTGAAAAAAAGCAAGTTAAAAGTGATACTTATGAAACAAGAGCAGTATATTTTTCATACATTGAATTTCAAAACTATATTCAAGGTAAAACAGAAGAAGAATCAAAAGAAAATATAAAAGAAGTATTAGATAACATTAAAAAAATAAACTTCAATAGAATTATTGTACATGTAAGACCATTTTCTGATTCAATATATATTTCAAAATATTATCCAACAAGTAAATATATATTAAATGACAAAGATGTTTATCCAAACTATGATGTTTTAGAATATTTCATCAATGAAGCACATAAAAGAAATATAAAATTTGATGCTTGGATTAATCCATATAGAATAAGTAATTTAAAAAATGAAACAGAAAACTCTGTATACAAAAAATACTCATCAAGAGGAAATGCTAAAATAACTGAAAATGGAATGTATTTAAATCCTGCTAGTGAAGAAGTTCAAACTCTAATAGTAAATGGAATTAAAGAAATAGTTATTAACTATGATGTTGATGGCATTCATTTTGATGATTATTTTTATCCAGATAAAAAAATAGATCTTAAATCGTATGAAGAATACATAAAGGATAATCCTAATATTAATCTAAATGATTTTAGATTAAATAATGTTAAAACTCTTATAAAAAAAGTATATAAATCAATAAAAGAAATTAAGCCTAAAGTAGAGTTTGGAATAGCTCCAGAAGGAAATATTGATAACTGTTATGATAATAGTTACTTAGATGTTAAAGAAATACTTGAAAAAAGTGAATATGTAGATTATATAATGCCTCAAATATATTATGGCTTTAATAATCAAGTAAGGCCATTTAAAGATACAGTAAATGACTGGAAAAGTTTAATAAAAAATGAGAAAATAAAATTAATACCAGCACTTTCTTTTTATAAAGTAGGAACATCTGATAAATATGCAGGAAGTGGAGTAAATGAATGGCTTGAAAATGATAACATTATTTCAAAAGAAATAGAATATTTAAAGAATAATAAAAAATATAATGGCTTTTCCCTTTTTAGTTATAATTATATATTTAATGATAAATACAAAAATGATAAATCTAATTTAGAACTAGAAAGTATTAATAATATATTAAAAGTAAATCCTTAATTAATAAGGATTTTTTGTATACTAAATGTAAATATCATTATTCTAAAGTTGATAAATAAGTAAAAATATATTAAAATAAAAATATAATGTAAAAATAAGGTAGGGTGAAATCTATGGCAAACGTAATAAGAATGAATTTTGATGAACTGGATGATTATATAGCATCTCAAAATAAACTTGCAAATGATATTTTTGAAACAGGTTTAGAGTATAAAAAAGAATTTAGTACACATGTGAGTGTTGGAGCACTAGTAAATAGTATTAGTGTAGGATTAGAAGGAATAGCAGCAACATATGAGGCAATAGCTAATACAACTAATATAATGAAAAGGCATACAGATGAGATGAGAGATTATGAACTAGCACTTACTAGTAAAGCAAGAGAGCTTATCATTCCAAAGGATTTTTTAAATGAAGATGCAACAGAAATTAATACATATAATCGTTCAATTCTAGCAAAAATTGATGGACGTGCTGTAACCGATGGAAAACAGACACAAATGGTTAATGAAATTGATGAGAGCACAATAGCAAAAGAAGATTTACTCAATATTACAAGAAGTGCTACATCTGAACAAAAATATGATGCCACAAGTAGCGTAACTTATAATGACAATATGAAAAACATAAAAAGTGATAAAGAGCAACAAGAACAAAAAATTAGTGAAGATTCAGTTATCGGTAAATCTGTTCTTGGAGACATAAATAAAGGAGATAATCAACAACTACAAAATATTGATGAATCATCAGTTATTGGTAGATCAATGCTAGGAAACATCTCAACAGGAACTACTTCTCAAGTTCAAAATATCGACACGTCAGCATTTGCTGCTGCTCAAATATTAGAACAAGATGAAAAAGAAAAGAAAAAGAAGGAACAAGAGGCAAGAGAAAAAGAAGCAATGAATTATAATTTTGAAGTTCCAAATGATGATAAGTAGGTGATAGAATGATTTTGAAAGTAAGACACGATGAGTTGAATAATGTTAAAAATTCAATATACAAAGATAAAGATATTTTAGATGGAGAAATTGAAAATCTTTTAAAGAGCGCTGAAACTCTTAGAGGAATTTGGCAAGGAAAAGATTCTACAGCTTTTTGTAATAACTTTGTAAATTATGCAAATAAAATGAAAAACATTTCTATAACATTTCAAAATATTGCTCATTTTATAGAACAAGCCAATAAAGGATATGAAGAACGCGATGAAGAATTCGCTCATTCCTTAAAAATGGAGGCTTCAAGATATGGAAGATAGAATAGTAATAACTGATTCAGCACAGTTTGAAGCTGTAATAAGTGAAATTGAAAAATCATATAAAATCATACAAGATGTTTTTAGCAATGAAAAAAAGAATTCTAAAGAAATAGATGCAACAGATACTTGGAATGGTAGTGCACAATCAGTAATGTATGAAAAATATACTGAATTAATGGAAAACTTTGGGCCAATTGAGTATTCACTTGATTTATATATTAAATTTTTAAAGAAAACATTAGAGGATTACAGAAGATTAGAAGAAGAACTTGAAAATAATATGCAAGATTTTGCTTCTGAACTTGATGTAAATAATTAAGGGGTGAAATTATGGCAGAGGTAGATATAAATGGGAATATTGTAAATGATAAAACAATAGGTAATATCGAAAGAGAAAATGATATTCAAAAAGCAATAGAAATAAAAAATGAATTAGCTAATATAGGTTACAAAAATCTAAGTACAGAAACAGATGTTAAAGCTCATTTTGATGCAGCATTAAAAAATGGGAAAACAAGCGATGTCGTATTGCAAGAATATATTGATAATAGAGAAAAAGCTCTAGAGCCTATAAAAGAATACTACAAAGCATCTGGGAAACAACTTCCAAATGATGACCAATTAGTTCAAGAACTTATAACAAAAAAACAAGAACTAGGGCAAAATGCTACAGCTACATATGATACTTTATCAAAACATTATACGGACTTGCTTAGTACCAAAGATGTTCAACAAAAAGAATTTAAAGCATTACAAAGACTAGCAGATGAAAAAGGATTTACAACAGATGATGAAATAAATTCATTAGTAGTAAATGCAAATAATTCAGAATATGGAGATAGTCATCTTGGGAAAGCTACTTATTATGAAAAAGAAATTAGTAAACTTAAGAATGAAGCAATACAAGCAGTTATAAATAAAAATGACTATGAAAGACATTATTTAACAAGAGAAGAAGCAGAAAAAATAGTTGATGCTGAATCCAATGGTAATTACACAGAGTACAAAAATAAAATTGAAGAAGAATTACAAGAAATAGATCCTAATGGTTTTCACTTAAAAGGTGAAAATAATGATAGTAAATTACATGAATCTAAAGTAACTGCTGACAAGCCAAATGCTGTATTATCAGTAGATGTACCTGATAATAGAGATGAATTCATGTGGGGTACAAGCACCACAAAAAAAGGTGGAATTAGAACTTTAGGTCGTGGAATAGACGTTGTCGATATAATAGATGGTAAAATAGTTGCTAAGGAAGGCCATGAAAAAGATATAGAATATGAGGATGATGGAAAAACAATAATAAAAGCGATAAAAACAAGTAACGGACCAATAACTAAAGAAAATACATTAGCATCTGATCATACTATGAAGGAAATTATAAAGGCAACAAATGGAGCAACATATTCTGATGGGACAATACTACAAGGTATTGAAAAAAATTCATTTGGGCCACTTGACCCTGATAAAGTTTCAGAATTATCATTTTTAGAGAAAAAAGCTGCTGTAACTGCTACAGGACAGTTTTTAAGCGATGAATGGGATAAAATGTATGGTGCATATGTAGCTGCCGGATGGGCAGATTATGGAAGACCGTCACCAGAGATAAGTCTGTTTACTGGAACACCTCTTGAGCAAGCATATAAAAGAATAACAGAACAGGGAATTAATGCTGATAAATTAAGGCAAAGATTTGAAAGTAGAATAAATTCGTATAAAACGCAGTGGGAAGAAATGCATTCTAATATTGATGGATGGATTGGAGCGGCTGCAGATCAAGAACAAGCGCGATTTGAGCTATCTGAAGGGTTAATGGATCAACTGATTAATCATTTGACTGGTACTATGGAAGAAGCAATAGCAGCTTTTGATAGATTTATGATAGATGTAGATGAGTTAAAAAAAGCAGAAGACGCTATAAACCTAAAAAAATCAGAGTTGGAAATTGCCCAAGCTGCTACTATTAGTTGGAAAAGTCATGAACCTCCTAAAACTCATATTGTTAAAGAATGGAATCCTTCTACTAAAACAGTTACGTATAAGGAAGAAGATTCTGAAGGATGGAAAACTTGGAATGCTAAATATCAAAAATTGTTAGATGAAGAAAATGCAATAAAATTAGAACTTGATGAACTTAGGAAAAAACAAGAGGAATGGGCAAATAAAGCAGATGCTGATAAAACTATATGGGCTAATTTTGATGAAAGTAGCACAAATTCTAGAAGATTCTTTAAAAGGTCGGGTGACAACGGAGAAGATGGAGAATATTCTAGTTGGTTTGATAGCGCAGAAAACTTACTTGCTAATTATGAAGACCTAAAAGCTCAATTAGAAAACTTTTCACTATTTCCGGTCATTGACTCAATGGCAAAATATGAAGAAGGAAATATTTTAACATTTGATGACGCACATGGGGAACGATATATGGTTGTTTCTGCATTTGACCCTTTTACTGGTTCAATTGTAATACAACATATAGGAAAAGATGGAAACCTTGATGGAAATCAGGTAACTATTTGGGATCAAAGAGAAATATGGCCAGTAAAGAATGATCATGTTCATTACAATTCATCAACAACTGGAGATACAACATCTAAAGGTGAACCAGAAAAGAAAACAACACCAAAGAATAATCCAACTCCACCACCAAGCAGAAGAGATAATCCTGATGGAGATAAAACACCACCACCAACTGGAGGAGATAAAACACCAGAAGGAACAACACCAGAGACAAAACCAATACCTAGTGGAACAATTCCAACTTCACCACAAACTAATATACCGACAAAAGATATATCAGTTACAACAACACCAATTATACCTGGAATTACTCCATCAACTGATCCAAAATACTATGCACCACACACAGGACTTGATGCAGTGTATACAGCAAACAACAGCGCTGACACATCACAAAGTAACTCAAGCCTTGGAGCACTAGCAGGACTTGCAATGGGAGCAGCAGGACTTGGACTTACTGGACTAATTGGTGATAAAGATAAAGATGAAAAAGAAAAAGAAGAAAAAGTAGAGCTATCAAAAGAAGAAAACAGCGAAGAACTAAAAGAAGATAACTCTATAAAACAAAATGAAAATCTTCAAGAAACAGAAATAAAAGAATTTAATAATATTCTTGAACAAAAATAGCTAAGAGATTAAGAAATTAATCTCTTTTCTTTATTTAAATCATGAGTAATGATAAAATAATTAATAGGTGATAAATATGGATTTCTTAAATGATATAAAAGAAAAAACAATAATTATATGTCCAAGTAGAGTTAAAGAAAAACTATTATCTGAAATTAACAAATACAACAGATTAATAAATATAAAAATAATTAGTTTAGAAGAACTTAAAAAACTAGTTTATTTTGATTATGACGAAAATGCAATTCTTTATCTAATTGAAAAATATAACTATTCTTATGAAACTGCTAAAAACTATATTGAAAACATCTATTTTATAGAAGATAAAGAATATCCTTCTTCAAAACTTTCTTTCTTGGTTAAACTAAAAAAAGAATTACTTGAAAGAAAATTATTAATAGAAGATAAATTATTTATAGATAATAATAAAAATAAACCTTTTATCGTATTTGGCTATGACTATTTAGATTCATTTAATAAAAAACTATTATCAAACTTTAATTATAAAATAATATCTAAAAAAGAAATAAATAGCAAGATAACTGTCTATAAATTTAATACTCTTGAAGAAGAATTATTATATGTAATAAATGAAATAATAAAGTTAATTAATAAAGGAATTGATATTAATAAAATATATTTATTAAATATAGATAATGATTATAACGTTTTAATAAATGAACTATTTAAAATGTATAACTTAAAAATAGATATTGATAACTCATCTAATATTCTTTCAACTATTATAGGGAAAAAATCATTTTTATATTTAGAAAAAAATAAATCATTAAAAGATACTCTTGAATATATAAAATCATTTGGACTTTCTCGAGAATTAAATAAAAATATTTATTCAAAATTTTTAAATATATTTAATAAATATGTGGATTTAGATTACAATTTTGACACTATTTTAAAAGGAATAAAATACGACCTTCAAAATACTAAGATAAATAATAATAATTTAAAAAATCTTGTTAGAACATCTTCTATCAATAATACTTATTTCAATGATGATGAATACATCTTCCTTCTTGGATTTAATCAAGGAGCAATACCTAAAATACATAAAGATGAAGACTATATTAATGATAAATTAAAAGAAGAATTGAATCTTGATAAAGTTGATATTTTAAATAAATATGAAAAAGAAAGTATAATAAATAATATTAAATCAATTAAAAATATAACTATAACTTATAAAGAACATTATCTTGATAAAGATTTTTATAAATCAAATTTACTAAATGATAAATTATTTGTTGAAAATAAAATAAATAAAATAAATACTTCTTTTTCTAAGAATTATTCTAATTTAAAACTTGCTATGATGCTTGATGAACTTATAAAGTATGATAAATATAATGAAGAATTAGACTTATATTATAATTCATTTAATATAAGATTTATGGAATATGATAATAAATTTAAAGGAATAAAAAAAGAAGACTTATATAGTTTTATAGATAATAAACTTGTTTTATCTTATTCGACAATTGACAATTTCTTTAAATGCCAATTTAGATATTATTTAGATAATATTTTAAAACTAAATAAATATGAGGAAACATTTGATACTATTATTGGATCTTTATTTCACTATGTATTATCACATGTTTATAATGAAAATTTTAATTTAGATAATGATTATAACTATTTTTTAAAAGATAA
Source organism: Bacilli bacterium (assembly GCA_017477845.1). Taxonomy (GTDB): domain Bacteria; phylum Bacillota_I; class Bacilli_A; order RF39; family UBA660; genus RUG13868. The sequence goes on along the minus strand of JAFUTR010000018.1, from coordinate 12,622 downwards.
AGAGTTTACAAGCAAAGAAAAGTTTTATTTGGATAAATTAAAAAAAGAATTAGAAATAATTTGTGATAGACTTAAAGAATTTCAAAATGATACAGGACTTACAAATGTTTTTACAGAGAAAATTATTAAAATAGATAAATCAACTAATATAGAGGTAATATTTAAAGGGATAGTCGATAAAATCATGTATAAAGAATATGATGGGAAAACACTTATTTCAATAATTGACTATAAAACTGGTAATGCCGATATTGATATTTATAATTCTATTTATGGAATAGGAATGCAGTTAATAATATATTTATATTTAATTACCAAGAGTAATTTGTTTGAAAATTACTCTTGTGTAGGATTCTATCTTCAAAAAATTCTTTCAACTGAAGTAAATATAGAAAAGAATAAAACATATCTTGATATTAAGTATAATAATTTAAAACTTGTTGGATACTCAATTGATGACATGTTAAAATTAGAAAGATTTGATAAAACTTATGAAAATAGCAAATATATAAAAGGAATGAAATTATCAAAAAAAGGATTTTCAAGTTATTCTAAAGTATTAACTGAAGAAGAAATGAATAGCTTAGCACTTTTAGTAGATGAAAAAGTTAACGTTGCTCGTGATAAAATTTTAAATTGTGAATTTGATATAAATCCAAAATGGATTAGTGATGATAAAACTATAACAGGATGCGCTTTCTGTAAGTATATAGATATTTGTAATAGAAAAAATGAAGATATAATAAACCTAAAAAAATACAAAGATTTAAGTTTTTTGAAAAGTGGTGATAGCATTGACTAGATGGACAGAAGAACAAAACCTAGCAATTAACGAAGAAGGAAAAAATATAATAGTATCAGCAGGGGCAGGAAGTGGGAAAACTGCAGTTTTAACAGAAAGAGTATTAAGAAAATTAAGAAATGGAATTAGTATAAATGAATTATTGATATTAACATTTACTAATAAAGCTGCATATGAAATGAAAGAAAGAATAAGAAAAGGTATAGAAAAAGAAGATAATTTAAAAAGAGAACTAGATTTTATAGATAGCAGTTATATAACAACTTTTGATTCATTTGCATTATCGATGGTAAAAAAATATAGCTACATATTAAACATAGGGAAAAATGTGAAAATTGCAGATACATCAATGATCTATCTAGAAAGAAAAAGAATATTAGATGAAATATTTGATAGATTATATCAAGAAAAAAATGAAAAGTTTTTAAAATTATTAAATGATTTTACAATAAAAAAAGATGATGATATAAAAAATTATATTTTAGATATTAATAATAAATTAGAATTAAAATACGATAAAAATGAATATCTAGATAACTATATTGATTCATATTATAGTAAAGAATATATTAAACTTTTAATAGATAAATATTTACATTTAATTAATGAGAAGAAAAAAGAAATAAACAATTTACTAAAAGAAATTAGTAATTTTGTAGATAGTGAGTATTTTATTGATTTAAAAGAAGTACTTGATGGTTTATTTGGAAGTACAACTTATGAAGAAATAAAAAAAAGTCTTGAAATAAAACTTCCAATGATGAAAAAGGGAAGTTTGGATGAAGCGAAAACAATCAAGGAAGAGATAACAAAAGAGTTAGATAATTTAAAAGAACTTACTAGATTTGATAATATAGATGAACTAAAGACTACTTTAAAAAGTGGGCAAGATTATATTGGAATAATAATCCAAATAATAAAAGAACTAAGTGCTAGGTTAGATAAATTTAAGACTGATTTAAATATCTACGAATTTACAGATATCTCAAAAATGGCAATAAGAATACTAAAGGAAAATGAAAACATAAGAGACGAGTTAAAAGATACTTTTAAAGAAATAATGATAGATGAATATCAAGACACATCAGATTTACAAGAAACATTTATAAATATGATAGATAACAACAATGTTTATATGGTAGGGGATATAAAACAATCTATTTATAGATTTAGAAACGCAAATCCATACTTATTTAAAAATAAATATGATAATTATAATAAGAACATTGGGGGACTTAAAATTGACTTAACTAAAAATTTTAGATCAAGAGAAGAAGTAATAAGTAATATAAATCTTTTGTTTTCAAACTTAATGACAGACTTTCTTGGCGGAGCAGACTATATAAAATCTCATAAAATGGTGTTTGGTAACACTTCATACATAGAAGAAGGTAAAACAGAGCAAAAATATAATATGGACATATATAATTATGAGTATGATAAAGAAAGTGAATACACTAAAGAAGAACTTGAAATATTCTTTATAGCAAATGATATTAAAGAAAAAATAAATAATAATTATCAGATATTTGATAAAGATGAAAAGTGTCTAAGAAATATTACATATAAAGACTTTGCAATACTACTTGATAAAAGTACAAATTTTGATTTATATAAAAAGATATTTGAATATTTGAATATACCAATGACAAAGTATAACACAACTAATATAACGGAAGAAATAGAAATATATCTAATAAAAAATATAATAAAACTTTTACTAAATCGAAAAGATAGATTATATGATGTAGAATTTAAATATAGTTTTACATCTATTGCAAGAAGTTATCTATTTGAACTTTCAGATGAAGAAATATTTAATTGTATTAAAAATAATAATTATGAGTCAAATATACTTTCAATAATAGACAAAATAGTTGAAAAACTAGATGGATTATCGTTAAAAGAAATAATATATGAAATAATAGATAAGTTTGATTTTTATAATAAAATGATACTTGTTGGAGATGTTAAAAATAGAATCAATAGAATTACTTCTATCATTAATTTATTTGAAAGCTTATCAGAAATTAATTACACATTAGAAGATGTATATAAATATTTAGATGAATTGATAACAGATAATTATAAAATAGAAATAAAAGATTTAGATATAGTTGATAACAGCGTTAAAATAATGACAATTCATGCATCTAAAGGATTAGAATTTCCAATTTGTTATTTTGCTTCTTTATATTCCAAATTTAATATAAAGGAGCTAAACGAAAAATTTATGTATAATGATAAATATGGAATAGTGACACCTTATTTCAAGGAAGGTATTGGTAAAACTTTTATAAAAGATTTAGTAAAAGATGATTATATTAAAGAAGAAATAAGTGAAAAAATAAGACTTTTTTATGTAGCACTTACAAGAGCTAAAGAAAAGATAATCATTGTGTCAAATAAAAGGGAAAAAGTTATTTCAACTTTGATTAAAGCAAGATCATTTCAAGATATGTTAGATTATTCAAGAGATATTATTAATCCATTTGAAAAAGAAATAGATGTAAGTAAACTAGAACTATCTCATGACTATAATCTAATTAAAAAGACAAACTATAAAAATAAAATAAAAAAGAGTAAAGAAAGAATAGAAATTAAAGAAATATCATTAGAAAATAGTGAATTACATAAAGAAAAAATATCAAAAGAAACAAAAGAAATACTTGATAAACAAACAAAAGAAAAAATGAAATTTGGAACAAAAATGCATGAAATACTTGAAAATATAGATTTTAAAAATCCAAATTTTGATAATCTAGAAATAGATAATTATTATAAAGATAGAATAAAAAAGTTTATCAGTGTTATTAAAATGAATGAAGTTAAAAATATTTATAAAGAATATGAATTCTTCTATGAAGAAAAAGATAACTTGTATCATGGAATAATAGACTTGATACTTGAATATGATGATGTTATAAAAATAATTGATTATAAATTAAAAAATATTGAAGATGAAAACTATTTAAAACAATTAGAAAATTACAAGAATTATATTAGTAAAAAAACAAACAAAAAAATAGAGATATATCTATTTTCAATATTAAATGGTAATTTAAATAAAATTAGTTAAATAAAGAAAGTGGGGCTATTGTTAAGTTCTACTTTTTTATTGCTGTTTACATTCTTGTTTACACTTTTAATATTATTAGATGAATCATCACTTTTTAATGCATTTACAACTTTAAAAGCAACTTTTGCGTTATTATATAAAGGCTTTATTTGATAAATAATAGGAATCGCTTGATTAATAATACTAAGTGTTTTTTGGGCACTATCAAGAATAGTAGAAAAATTCATTTTTTTAAATCCATTAAATCTATTTGAATAGTTATTGTATGGATAGTAATTATTATTGAACATTTTTAAAACCTCTTTTCATAAATATTATATGAATTAATTAAAAAAGAGTTTAAATAAAAAAAAAGTTGTGTTATACTTTTAATAGATTATAGGATAGGAGAAAATGTATGAATGATAGTGTAGCAAGTGCAAATGTTAATAATGTGAATGCAAAAGAAACAGGTAATAATGCTGATAAAGTAGTTACAAAAACTTCTTCTAAAGAAAAAAAAGAAGGAAACGTTCTAACTAATTCATTAGGTGTGGTATTTGGATTTCTTCCAGGTATAATTACAAAAGCTGCACATGGGTTTTCTTATCTTGTTGGTAGAATAAAAAATGATACATCAGCTTTCCAAGTACAAAAAGCTACAGGTGATGAGTTACAAGAAGAACTAGAAAAAGTACAAAACGAAAGTTCAGAATATATTAAGCAAGCAGAAAAAGATGATAAATTAAGAATAGAACGAGATAAAAATAAAAAAATGATTTCATATCGATATAAAGTTAAAGATTCTCGTGGGAAGATAATATCTAATACTTTTGAAGCAGCTTCAGTAAGTGATGTAAGAGTATTTTTACAAAATGAAGGTTATGAAGTAGTAGAAATAAAAGAAAGATCTAAGTATGATATTGACTTAAATTTTAATACAAAGATTAAAACAGGTAATTTAGCTTTCATGCTTACTCAGCTATCAACTTACATTAAAGCAGGTGTTCCTCTTATAAATTCAGTAAGAATCCTTGCAAAACAAACAACAAATGCAGCAGAAAAGAAAATACTAAATAAGGTTGTATATGAACTTGTAGTAGGTGAAAAGTTTTCGGTTGCTCTTGAAAAACAGGGAAATGCGTTTCCGAATCTTTTAATAAATATGGTTAAAACATCAGAAATGACAGGAGACCTTGCAGGAACCCTTGATGAAATGGCAGAATACTTTACAGAGACTGAAAAATCAAGAAAAGCAATGAAATCTGCACTTATTTATCCAGCTGTTATTTTAACAGCGACAATAGCAGCTTTAACATTTATTATTGTCTATGTTGTTCCACAATTCGTTGGAATGTTCTCGTCAAATGGGGCAGAGCTTCCAGCTATAACTAAATTTATAATAGCAGCAAGTGACTTCTTAGGAGCAAACTGGTGGAAGATAATTCTAATAATTATTGGTTTAATAATTATATACAAATGGTTAATGAAAAATGTTCAGTCATTTAGAAAAACAATGCAAACATTTTATATGCACTTACCAGTATTTGGAAATATGATTATATACAATGAAGTTGCTACAATTACAAGGACCTTCTCATCACTTTTGAATCATAATGTTTTTATAACAGACAGTATGGAAATACTATCAAAAATATCAAATAATGAAGTTTATAAAGAAATAATTAATAGAACATTAATTAATCTGAGCAAAGGTGGTAAAATAAGTGATTCGTTTAAGGGAGAATGGGCATTCCCAGTAGTTGCTTATGAAATGTTAGTAACTGGAGAGTCAACCGGACAACTTGCATTAATGATGGAAAAAGTTGCAGAACATTTCCAACAATTACATGCAAATTCAGTAACAGCAATGAAAAGTTTGATAGAACCAGTAGTTATCATAATTCTTGCAGTAGGTGTTGGTTTTATCATAATGTCAATCATTATTCCAATGTTTGATTTATATGGACAAATCTAAATAGGTGTTCTATGCAAACATATTATTTAATAATAGTATTTATTTATGGATTATTGTTGGGTTCGTTTTATAACGTTGTTGGTTATAGAATACCCAACAATTTATCTATTATAAAACCTGGATCATTTTGCCCAAAATGTAAACACAGACTAAAATGGTATGAATTAATTCCTGTTATTTCATTTTTGATACAAAGTGGTAAATGTAGAAAATGCAAATGTAAAATTTCACTATTTTATCCCTTGATTGAATTATTAACAGGAATACTTTTTGCACTTTCATATCACATCTTTGGCTTTTCTATGGAATTTTTAATAGCTATTCTAATAGCATCTTTTTTAGTAATAGTAATAGTTAGTGATTTTAATTACCTTATAATTCCAGATGAAGTGACAATAACGTTTTCTATATTATCAGTACTAGTTCAATTAATAATGAATTTTAATATAGGAATAACATCTATTATATATGGAATATTTTTATTCTTATTGATGTTTATAATAATGATTATAGGAAATAAAATCTTTAAAGAAGAGTCCCTTGGTGGTGGGGATGTCAAACTAATGTTTTTTGTGGGAACAGTTTTAAATGTTACTAATCCAATTATACTTAGTGATTTAACAACACTAACTAATTTAATGAATGGTTTTTTTGAAATATTTTTATCAAGTTGTTTAGCATCTCCGTTTGCTCTTTTCAGCTTCTTTTCAAAGAAAGATAGGGTAATTCCTTTTGGACCGTTTATATTACTTGCGGCATTAATAATGTTTTTAACATCATTTAATACAATAAGTTTTTTAAGAATTATATAAAAAAAGCATACTTTAATTGTATGCTTTTTTTCTTCGTGATATAATTTAGTTAGTGGTGATAGAATGGAAAAAATAAATATAGACAGTAAATCATCTTCAATAGACTTAAAAGTAAATTTTAAAAAAGCACTAGAAAACAAATATTTCACTAAAATTTGTAAAAGTATTGACTTGCCTCAAGACATACTGATGAAATACACATCAAGTATTATGGAGTCAGCTAAAGAATTTGAAAACTGTAGTAATTGTAAAGGACTTGAATCATGTAAAAATAGTGTTAAGGGGAATTTGCTTAAAGCAGAAAAACTTGAAAGAGGTATTTCTTTTTCTTTTGTTGAATGTAGCAAATATACAAATGAAAAATATAGAGAAAATGTTACATATTATGATCTTCCTCTAAGAGTAAAAGATGCAAAAATTAAAGATGTTTATACAGATGATAAAGCAAGAACTTTGATAATCAAAAAAATGAAAAAGTTCCAAGATGATTATTTAAAAGGAGAACATCCGAAAGGAATATATCTTTATGGAAACTTTGGATCTGGTAAATCGTACTTAATAGCCGCTCTTTTCAATGAATTAGCAAAAAAAAATATTAAAAGTATTATGGTTCACACTCCAGAACTATTAAGATCCATTAAAGATTCTTTTGATAAAGACTATAGTGATAGATTTGATGGGCTTTTAAATACGCCACTTCTTCTTTTGGATGACATAGGAGCAGAGTACTTAACACCTTGGGCAAGAGATGAGGTAATAGAACCTATTTTGCAATATAGAATGGATCAAGAACTTCCAACCTTTTTTACATCTAATTATTCAGTTTCAGAAATAGAAAAACATTTTACTTTAAATGATGATAAAATGAAAGCCAAAAGAATAATAGAAAGAATTAATCAAGTCTCAGAACCGATAGAATTAATAGGGAAGAATAGAAGAATTTAATAATTCTTTTTTTCTTTTTTTAAAAATATGGAAATATTTTATTAAGTGTGGTATATTATAGACAAATAAAGGAGATGTAGAGCTATGGCGAAAGAAAAGAAAATTGTTAAGGTCGAGAAAGATGAAACAAAAAAAGAAGAAAAAGGAAGCTACGGATTTGACAAAGAGGGAAAAATAGTTAAAGTTGAAAACAAAGGTGATGCTAAAGAAAGAGCAAAAACAAAAAGAATATTAGCTATTGTTTTATGGATTTTAGCAATCACATTTGAAGTTATCGGCATTTTAAGATTAACAGATAAAATCAATTGGTTTTCAAATATTGACAAAGTTCCATTTGTAATAGGTGCAATTGTTCTTGATTTAGCATTCTTTATTCCAGGATCACTTTTATGGAAGAAAGCAAATCATATTGATCCAAGAAGTGAAAAGAATAAAGCAGCATTTTGGACATGGAATAATCTTGGAACAATTCTATCTGTTTTAGCATTCTTACCAATCATCATATTTGTACTTACAAGCAAGGATTTAGATAAGAAAGATAAAACTGTAGTAACTGCAGTTGCAACTGTTGCATTAATAATTGCTGGTATTTCTAGTTATGATTTTAATCCAGTATCTAGTGAACAACTTGAAAAAGCTCAAAAAGAAGTAATAGCAGAAGTTGGTGTTGATAGAGTTTATTGGGCTCCAACTAGTAAAAAATATCATGTAGATCCTGATTGTCCTGCTTTCTCACAAAGTGAAACAATCTACGAAGGAACTGTTGCAGATGCATATGAAAAAGGATTAACTGATCCATGTAGAAGATGTATTCATGCATTAGAAGAAGAACATGAAGAAGAGGAAGAATAATAATGGCTGAAAAAAAAGAAAAGAAAATAATCAAAGTTGAATCAACTGAAAAAAAAGAAACAAAGAAAAAAGGTGGATTAGATTTTGATACAGTTAAGGATTTTGTAGTAGAAAATAAAGATACAATAGTTAAGGTAGTAGAAGTTGCAGGAACAATGATAGCTGCTAAAAAAGCAAAAGATGCGTTATCAGGTAAGAAGAAAACAACAAAGAAAACAACTACAAAAAAGACAACAAAAAAAGAAAACACAAGTGATGATGCATTAAAAACTATTACAGATTTAGCTGGAAAATTTCTAGGATAAAAAAATGGAATTAATTATAATTCCATTTTTTTTATTCTACAGTAACTGACTTTGCAAGATTTCTAGGCTTATCTATGTCGCATCCTTTTTTCTTAGCAGTTTCAAAAGCAATTAACTGCAAAGGAATAACTGCAACAATTGGCATTAATATATCTGATACTTTAGGAATATTTATAACTAAATCTGCAAAATCACATTCTATTGGTGATACAACAATATTAAATGCTCCACGAGCTTTTACTTCTTTAATATTACTAATTGTTTTTTCTACAATAGCATCTTTAGTTAAAACGCTTATGACAGGAGTGTTTTTTTCTATCAAAGAAATAGTTCCATGCTTCAATTCCCCGGAGGCATAAGCTTCACTGTGTATATAAGATATTTCTTTTAATTTTAAAGAACCTTCAAGAGCTATTGCATAATCAATGTTTCTTCCTAAATAGAAAATACTTTTCTTATCTTTCAATATTTCTGCTACTTTAGTATAATCTTTATCTATTATCTTTGATATATCTAAAGAGTGAATCTCTTTTAAGATTTTATTAATGTAACAAGAGTCAATTAATTCTTTTCTATAGCCAAGCACCAAAGTCATATAGGTGATTACTAATAATTGAGCTATAAAAGCTTTAGTAGTAGCAACTGCAATTTCAGGGCCTGCTTTAGTATAAATTACCATATCAGATTCTCTAGCAATTGAACTACCTACAACATTAACTATACTTAATGTCTTAACTTTTTCTTCTTTAACTTTTCTTAAAGAGGCAAGAGTATCAGCAGTTTCTCCAGATTGAGAAATAAAAATAGCTAGGCTTTTATTAGTTAGAAAATTGTTCTTATAACGATATTCACTTGCAATTTCAACGCTTACTGGAGTCTTAACATATTCTTCTATAAGATATTTAGCAATCACTCCAACATGATATGCTGATCCACATGCGACAATATCGATTTTATCATAGCTAGAAATATCTTCATAATCTTTTAATAAATCTTCAATTGTCTTATAACGAGCTGCAAATTTCTTAATTATACTTTTTTCCTCATTTATTTCTTTTAACATGAAATGAGAGTATCCCTCTTTTTCAGCATCATTACTACTTCCTTCGAAAGTTATTAATTCCTTTTTAATTTCTTCTTTTGAGTCATTATAAAACTTAACATTGTCACAAGATAATACAGCTATCTCATCTTCTAAAAGCAAATAATACTTTTTTGTATATTTTATGATTGCAGGAACATCACTTGCTAAAAAAGTTCCTTCCTTATTTTCTGCAATTATTAAAGGGCTGTCTTTCCTAATGGCATATATTTTATCAAGAGAATCACTACACATAATAGCAAGAGCATAAGATCCTTTTAGTCTTTTCTTTAATTCTACAATAGAAGAGAAGATATCATTTTTCTCTTTATAAATATCATTTAATAATACAGCAATTACTTCAGTATCAGTTTCAGATTTAAATTTATATTTTTTTTCCAACTCATTTTTTAATTCAGCATAATTTTCAATTATACCATTATGAACTAGAGTTATTTTTTCACATCTATGAGGATGAGCATTTAATTTACTTGGAACTCCATGAGTTGCCCACCTAGTGTGAGCAATACCAGAGTTTATTTTTTCACTAAAATCTAAATCTTTTTCAAGTTCACTAACTTTCCCTTTTTCTTTTATTATTTTGATATCATCGTGAAAAACATATGCAATACCACTGGAATCATAACCTCTATATTCTAATGATTTCAATCCATCGATTAGAATTTTTAATGCGTTATTACTTTTGCCTATGTAACCAACAATTCCACACATATTTATACCTCCTTAACATAAACTTTTTTGTTCCAATTTTGATTTTATATTTTTAGTATATTCTTTTAATATAGTCAATCAAATATTTCGAAACCTATTAACTTCGTCAAACATTTTAATGCTTGGTAATAATTTTAAAACTTATTTTTTTAAGTTTTACAACTTTATTACTATTATATTCCTTTTTTAATTTATTTTAAACAAAAAATGATATATAATTATAACGAGGTGAATTAAATGTCGAAACTAGTTAGTGTTTCTTTAATAACAATTACAGCATTATATGGACTTTTAGTAGCACTTGCAGTAGGTATATGTCTAATATGTGGAGTTAGTATATTACCAGCATTAATCGGAGGAATAATTGTTCTATTAATTCAATTTTTAATTTCCCCTTGGTTAATGGATTTAACTACAAAATATTTATATAAAGCTGATTTTAATAAAGAAATACCAGATTTTTTAAAGAGTTTTATTGAGGATGTTTGCTCTAAAAATAAAATTAAATATCCAAAAATTGGTATCATTGATGATGGTAGTCCAAATTGCTATACATATGGAAGAACAAAACGTGATGCAAGAATAATTCTTACAAGAGGAATGTTTGAACTTCTTAGTGAAGATGAACTAAAAGCATGTGTTGGTCATGAACTTGGGCATGTTGCTCATTATGATATGTTAGTTATGACAGTAGCTCAATTAATACCAATAGTTTTTTATGCAGTATATGAAGCGTGTATTAATACAAATGATGGTGATAGCGATAGCAAATATAATGGTGCTATAGCAATAGTTGCATATGTTTTATATATTATTTCACAATATATTGTACTATGGCTTTCAAGAACAAGAGAGTACTATGCAGACTCATTCAGTATTGATATGACTAAAAAACCAAATTCACTTGCAGAAGCTCTCGTAAAGGTAGGATATGGACTAACTTCTAATAAAGAAGAACCTGCAAATGAAGAAGATAAAAAGACTAAACCAAAGAAAAGGGATATTTCAGGCGTAAAAGGACTAGGTATATTTGATAGTAATTCTTCTAAAACTTTAATTGCATGTAGTTCTAAAGATGGTATGAGCACTAATATTAATAAAACATCTATTAAAAACGCAATGAAATGGGAAAAATGGAATTACTGGGCAAAGTGGTATGAATTTAATTCAACGCATCCATTGATTTCCAAAAGATTAGAAAGAATCTCAGAAAGAAGCAAAGAGTTTAATGAAGAACCATATATTGTATTTGATTTAGTTAAGACTGAATCATACTTAGATGACTTCCTAGTTGAAATTTTACTTAAATTCTTACCATCTGTTGGATTAGTAGCAACAATAACATTCCTTATGGTTTGGCTATTTGGAGAGTCTATGATAGGTAAATATGGTTTTGCAATAAGTGGAATTATAATGATGATTTTTGAACTTTTACTATTCATGAGAAGATATAAGAAATCTAACTTTAAAGAAACAAATGTTGAAGAATTATTAGGAGAAGTTAAAGTATCTGGAGTAACTCCTATCCCTTGTACAGTTAAAGGAAATATTATAGGAAGAGGAGATGCAGGATATATTTTCAATGAGGACTTTGTAATAAGAGATGAAACAGGAATTATTTTCCTAGATTATAATCAACCTTTATGGATTGTAAATAAAATATTTGCATTTTTCAAAGCAAAAACTTTCATTGATAAAGAAACAATAATAAAAGGATGGTATAGAAGAAGTCCCGTTCCATATATAGAGATATATTCAATGGAAACAGATGGTAAAACAAAGAAAGTATATACATATATTTTTAAATTAATTGGAATATTCTTAATAATGGCTTTGTTTTTCATTCCGTTATTTATATAAAAAAATTGAAAAACTTCACTTTTTATAAAATAGGTGAAGTTTTTTTGTGATTTAAAATAATTCTATATAGAATTTATAAAATTAAGAAGGAATCTGATTAAAATATGTTAAAACCTCGATTTGTAAAGATTTTTAATGTGTGTTAAAGTCATAACGAACAGGAGGGTTTTATGATATTTTTAAACCAAAAAATTACT
>JAFUTR010000017.1 GCA_017477845.1 Bacilli bacterium | reverse complement strand
GTTATTCCCTAACAACAGAGTTTTACAATCCAAATAACTGTCATCAAACAATCGGCATTTCTCGTTCAGAGTTACCTCAATTGAAGAATATCCCTAAATTCTGTCTCCCGTATGAGTCTGGGCAGTGTCTCAGTCCAAGTGTGGCCGATCACCCTCTCAGGTCGGCTACGCATCGTTGCCTTGGTAAGCCATTACCTCACCAACTAGCTAATACGTCGCAGGCTCATCTTAAAGTAAAGCTTTAAAGCTCCTTTTACTATATAATAACTAATCATTATATATATCATCCGGTATTAGCTACCGTTTCCAGTAGTTATCCCAGTCTCTAAGGTAGATAACCCACGTGTTACTCACCCTTTCGCCACTAGGTGGTAATCCAAATCATTTTGTACAAGTACAAAACTCAGTGGGCCACCTCGTACGACTTGCATGTCTTAGGCATGCCGCCAGCGTTCATCCTGAGCCAGGATCAAACTCTCAATATATATCAAGTTTGATTTTTATTAATTAAATTCCTGACTTAATGTAATTGACGTTTTGCTTAGTTTTCAAAGATCATTTACACTTTTTGCAGTGCATAAGTAATATATCAAATTTTTTTTAAAAAGTCAACAACTTTTTTATTTTTTTGATATACATTTTTTGTCATGTAACAACAAATTACATAACATTTTCTAATATATCATAATTGATGTTTATTTGTCAACAACTTTTTTATTAATTAACAAAAATGTAATTAAAGACAAATGAATTATCAAATAAAATATATAATGCTAACACATTTTTTGTTGATATTTCTACATTTTTCTGTGTCAACGTTTATTAGATTATCAAATTCAATAAACTATGTCAACACTTTTTTTAATTTTTAGTATTTTTTTTATAAAAAAGACTAATTTTACTTATATTTTACATATAATTTATAATAATTTAATATTTTTTCTCTATCAAATCCATATTTTTTTTCTTTTACAAGCAAAATAAGAGATTTTAATTCTTCTTTCAAAATTAAATCTATTTCTTCAGGGTAATTCATTTTTTCTTTATGAAATTTATATTCACTTCTATCTAAAACCTTATAAGTGCCATCAGCAAATACTCTAAGGTCAAGATCGTAATCTATATATTTTATAGTATTATATTCTAGTACATATGGAGAAGCCATATTACAATAATAATATATTCCATTTTCTTTTTTTTGAGCAATAATATTAAACCACCTATCTTCAAAAAAATACATTATAGCAGGTTCTTTTGTTTTCCAAGTTCTTCCATCTGCCTCCTGCACTATAGTTCTATCATTACCAAAAACCAAATAATTATCTTTTATATCAAGTAATACCGCTTCATCCCACGATCTATGAATAGTCCCATCATGTTTATAACTATGAATAAAATATTTTTTACCTAATTCTATATCACTCATATTACCTCCTATATTTAATTCCAGAAACAAAACAATAAACTTTTGTCATTATTTTATTCTTTTCAATGAATCTTCGAAATATATTTTTGCTGTCATAATATTTTTTATTTTTATAATCTGGAACATTTTTTTCCAAATAATTAAAAGACATATCAATAAATGCATTTCTAGTCCTTCGATTAATTTGATACCTCTGTTGTAAATTATAATTTGTGATAATTGAAATAGTAAGTTTATCAATTATTTCTTTTACCATATTTGCTTTTTTCAAATTTAACCTTATTACATCTATTATTTTTAAGATGTCAAAAACTCTATCATCTCTAACAGTTGTTTCACTATTTTCATGAATTACATAATAGTATAATGCAGTATCTATCTTAGAAATATTTTTTGCATTAATAATACAAGATACAACAAAAGGCACATCTTCATACTTATACTTCTCATCAAATAAAATATTATTATCAATCAACATTTTTCTATCATACAACTTATTACATGGCCCCAAATTAATTTTCAAAATCAATTCATTATTATTTTTTAAACAAGAAGTGTTAAAACTTGGGATACTAAAATATTCAATTGTTCCTGATTTAACCTTATAATAATCAGATACTACTAAATTAGAGTTCTCAGAAATAGCATGATTATAATATTTTTCACATGCATCATATGGTAAATAATCATCACTATCAAGAAACATAATATATTTTCCAATAGCTTTTTTTATTCCAAAATTCCTACTCTTTCCTATCCCTTGATTTTCATTTTTATAATAATGAATACGATAATCATCAAACTCTTTTATTATATCTTCAGTTTTATCAAATGATCCATCATTAATTAAAATAAACTCAACGTTTTTTTTTGTTTGATTAATTAATGAAGTTAAACACTTTTTTATGTATTTCTCAGCATTATAAATCGGAACAATAATACTAATATCTACATTTTTTATTTTTTTATCCATACTCATCTTTTCTTTCCTAACAATTTATAATACATTCTTGGAGATATTTTTAAAAATCTTTTCTTTAATTTTCTAAAAAGCGTATCAGAAAGAATATTATCAACCATTTTTTCATCTTTAATTATTTTTAAATAATACTTATAATCATTATTTTTTAAAGAACATATCTTCATAATTGTAGAATTAGAAATAAAGCTCTTAAGATAAGAACAATCACAATCTATTTTTTTTATTTCTTTCATCATATTTTTATATCCAGCAATAGCATCTTCTACTTTTTGTTTTTCTTTTTCATAATTAGACTGACTCATTATGCTTCCTTCTCTTTTAACATAACAATAGCCACAATAATCGATACAATTAACAACTGAACTTTTCACAATCACTAAAGGAATAAGGCCAAAATCCTCATGATAAATCCCCTTCATAAAACTAAATTTATTATCTAAATAATAATCTCGTTTAATAGCATAAAGCCATGCAGGTTCCACATAGTGATAATTTACAATTTTTCTAAATGCATCAAAACCATTTTTACCATAAAAGCATTCTTCATGATACTCTTTAACCTCTTTATTAATAATATCTAAAGCTTGAAACCTAACTAGATCAGGATAATTATCAACACTATCATTAAGATTTTTTAACAAATCTTTGCAAATATAATCATCACTATCCAAAAATAAAATATATTCTCCAGTTGCCATTTTTACACCATTATTTCTAGCTTCAGACAGTCCTTTATTTTTTTGATTAAGAATTTTAACATTATAATCCTTAACAATTTCCAAAGAATTATCGGTGGATCCATCATTTACAACAATTACTTCGAAATCATTAAAACTTTGAGAAAATACACTATCTAAACACTTTTTAACATATTTTTCTACATTATAAACAGGTATAATGATACTAAATTTTGGCATATATTACTCCTTAAACATACTTTCAATTTTCCTAATTCTTCCATATTGAACTTCTCTATAATTAAACTCACTATTTTTTTTCCTATAACCTTTAATAATTTGTCTTACATCTTCTACATATCCATCTTTAGATATAATATTAGCTCTTTCTTTAATATTAATTTTATCATCACTAACAGGAATGGTTGTAATTATTTCTTTTTTCAAGGCAAGTGCTTCTAAATACACAACAGGGAAACCTTCATAATCAGATGTTAATATAATATAATCTGCTTTATTCATATAACAATATGGTTCATCAATCGCGCCATACAGTTTAACTCTTTCATTCAAATTATATTTTTTGATCATTTTTTCATACTTAATTCTATCTTTACCATCACCAATAATCCAAATAATTACATTGTCAAGTGAATTTGCAATATCAATTAATCTTGATACCTTTTTTGATTCTTCATCAAGTCTTCCAACAAAAACAAGTATTTTTTTTCCCTTTGGTCTTCTAAATTCAACTACTTCTTTTTTCTTTGCTTCAATCTTATCTATATCAATAATATTATTAAAAACATATGTTTTCTTTTCCTGATTAGGATAATACTTCAAATAATCATTTCTAGATTCATTTGAAACAAAAATAATTTTTTTGAAATCATTCATTCTCCTACTTTCAAAAAATAAAAGAGCGTCTTTTTCTTTTTTATAAGCTTGAAAATAATTACTATGAACGTAAATAGCAGAGTTTTTAGATACTATTTTGGATAGCTTATTACCACAATAAGAATAAGTTGTGTAACAACAACTAAAATCATACGTATTATAATTAAAAATTGAATATATAAATCTTTTTACAAAATTAATAGTTTTTTGAAAGACTATAGGCCTAAAGTTAAAAACTTTATATCTTCTAACATATATATTTTTATCTATTTTTTTTAAAAGAGGCCCTTTCTTATTCTCAAGAACAAGCGTAACATTAAAAATTTTTTTATCTATAGAGTTCAATAAATTTACAAGCGAATTTTCAATTCCTCCTATTGACAAATCATTAGCATAAAAAATTAAATTATATTTTTCTTTAATAAAACTATTTTTTAACATAACTGAGCCAAAAACATAAAATGGTAAATACATAGGAACAATATCAAAAATCATTAAAACTATACAAAAAGCATAAATAATCATATATAAATATTGATCGTATTCTTTTTTTTCTTTTTCATCAACTGCTAGTAAACCAGCTTCGATTAAAATAAGAAAAATAGAATAATAAAATTTGTTAAATCTCATAAACATTAAAGCAGAACTGCCTAAAATATAAAACAATTTTATTATAAGATTATCTTCTTTATATATCAAAACAAATGAGAGAATAATCAAAATAGGACTAAATGCTAAAAGATATTTATAATACCCAATTTCAAAAAAAGAGCATAAGCCAAGCAAAACAACTAAAAGTCCAAATAATCTATCACTTACTCTAATATCATCAATCAAAATTAAAGAAAAAGGAAGAATAAGAAAATAAGAAACATCCAAAAAAGTATCATTATCATATCTACCCCTTATTATAAAAAACATAAGTAGAAATACCATTACCATCGAAAAAACAGACCCATAAAAAGGTTCAAAATTGTTTTTTCGATATGAATAATAAGATAGAAAAATTGTAAATACCATGAAAATAATTCCAATAATATCTACAACTTCCTTAAATTGAATATTTTTTTTAAAATCAAATAAATAAGAAAAGGTAATAAAAATTATAAAAATATTAAGTACTATATTATATTTTTTTATAATTGTTTTCATTTAATACCTCCATTACTTACTTTTACCAAAATTAACAATCATAATTACCAATAGAATAATTGGAGAAATAATGTTTGCAAAGTTAATGTATCTAGATGCGTTTAATACCGTTTTAATCATATCATTTTCTTTTTTTGTAATAATTTTATTACTCTTTAATATTGAAATTGCAAAAGAACATAGCCTATTCTCATACTTAAAAGTCAAAACATAAAAGAAGAAAACTATCATCTCTAAATAAATTCCAATCCACATGGTTTTCATATGACCAAATAATGTTCCAATTCCAATAACTAAATAGCCAATATATATAAGTATATTAAAAAGTGGGGATAATTTATCAATCAATTTAAAATACTTATCATTTTTTTTATCAAGTATACATGATACTGCTTCTCGAGCAGAAAGAGCGCAACTTGTAACTGATGTTGAATTAAAAATATCATCAGAAAGCCTTATAACTTTTCTATTAGAATCATATTTAGAATATAATAAACTCCTATTTTCTGTAATATAAACATCGTTAAACCCGTACGAATCAATTAAATTTCTAGCAACCTCAAATCCAGACATCAAAGACCTTATATCTATCTTTTGATATTTTTTAAAAATTCTCGAAGTATAAAAATAAATTGAAAGAATAATTACAATAAAAATTAATAACACTATTTTATCCATATTACCCCTAAATTATTTCATATGTAGTCCCTTCTCTGCTATCAATTAATTTAATACCCTGTTCAAGTAATTCATCTCTTATTTTATCTGCTGTTATATAATCTTTATTTTTTTTGGCATTATTTCTAGCTTCTATTTTCTTTAGAATCATTGTTTCAATTTCTTCACTTATGTCACTTTTTTCATCTTGTATTAAATCAAGAGATAATACTTTGTCAAAATCCTCAATCAAATACAATTTAGTAAAATCTGTTAATTCATCATCCTTTAGAACATCATATAAAATTGTAATCATTGAAGATGTATTTAAATCATTTGAAATTGCAGCCTTAAATTTATCTTTATAAAAATCAATTTTAGATTCATGTAAATCAGGTGTTCTATCCAATTTCTTAATTTTATTTCTTAATTTATTATATGATTTCTCTGCAGTATCAAGTGCATCATAGGAAAAAACAAGTTGGTTTCTATAATGACTTCCTAAGCAAAAAAACCTATAAGCTAGTGGATTATACCCTTTGCTTTCTAATAAATCAATTGTCAAAAATTCACCTCTTGATTTACTCATTTTTCCTGTAGAATCATTTAAGTGTTCTCCATGAACCCAATAATTACACCATTTATGTCCTAAATATGCTTCAGATTGAGCAATCTCATTAGTATGATGTGGAAAAATATTATCTACTCCACCACAATGAATATCAAGATACTCCCCTAAAAATTTGTAAGAAATCCCAGAACATTCAATATGCCACCCAGGATATCCAACTCCCCACGGAGAATCCCACTTCATCTCTTGATTAGAAAACTTAGAAACAGTAAACCATAATCCAAAATCATATGGATTTCTCTTACTTTTATCTTCTTCAACACTATCACGAACTCCAACAAACAACTCATCGGGATTTTTCCCAGATAATTTATAATAATCCTTTGCTTTGCTAACATCAAAATAAACATTCCCATTAGATATATAAGCATATCCAAGATCAAGTAATCTCTCAATCATTTCAATATATGTATCTATATGCTTAGTAGCTCTTTCTACAACCTTTGGTTTTCTGATATTCAATTTTGAACAATCATGGAAAAAAGCCTTTTCATAAAAATCTGCAATTTCATAAACTGATTTATGTTCTCTTTCAGCACCCTTCTGCATTTTATCTTCACCAGTATCAGAATCATTTTCTAAATGCCCAACATCTGTAACATTCATTACTCTTAAAACATCATACCCAAGATACTCAAGTCCTTTTTCTAATATATCTTCAAAAATATATGTACGTAAATTACCAATATGAGCATAATGATAAACTGTTGGTCCACATGTATACATCCTAACAATATTCTCTTCATGCGGAGTAAATATTTCAACTTTCTTTGATAACGTATTATAAATTTCCATAAAACACCTTCCAATTCATAATTAAAATATATTATATTGTATCACAAATTATTAAAGAACAAAAGCAAATAGAATAATATTATATAAAAAGAAAAAGCCATAATAGGCTTTTTAATATTAATTTGTTAGTATCCATGCACCATTTGAATCTTTTCCAGTAGTTAATACTGTTGATTTTAATACAATAACTGGTCTAATTCCTTGAGAATATCCACTCATACCAGTAACTCTACCCGTAGAAGTAATTCCCCATACAGTAGTTGAATCTTTTACAGAAGCCAAATAATAATGAGTACCTGGAGCGTATATTCCAGTTAATACTTTAGAAGCTTCACAAGATACTCCAGCTGTACTACAATTCATAATTGATGCAGATTCTCCATACTTAGAATTTAAATATTGATTTGCTCTTCCGTTTATAGTAGAAACTAACGTTGAAGCACTAGCCTTTGTACCGTGATAAACGCATTCTGGAGTACCAGCATGTGCAATTATAACTTTTCCATTATTAACGGCTATAACAACCCATCCATTTTTTGTATCCTTGTCTTGAGTTCTACATGCAACTCCTATATTTTTGGAAGTTCCACCAGCAAACCCCCAGCTATAACCTTCTGTCTTAACTTCTTGATTTCTTGTTTCGTTCCATGTACCTGCATCATATGCAACTAAATCACCAACAGATACTTTAGAAGCAAGTGAAGTTCCATTTTGAATAGTGAATGTTGCTTGACAATAACCCGTATGATCATATGAATCTTTAACCATACCATATATAGTATGCTTTCCAAATGTATTAGTACTAAAAGTATCTTTTCCATTTGTAACTTTACTTTCAGCAATTCCAAATGCAACTATTGTTGCACCATTATTTGTAGATTTATTCATTTTAACTGTCACATTCCCGGTATAGACATTTTGACCAACTGGTGTACCAGTTACACTCAATGTACAAGTAGGATTTGACTCAACAGGTTTTGGAACAGGCCTTTTAATTTCTAAAGAGCAAGATCCTTCATTACCAGCTTCATCTTTTACATACCCCATAACTTTAGTAGTTCCATCTGCAGTTACAGAGAAAGAAGTTTGAGTGTAATTCTTAGATGTTCCAACACCTTTTTCTTTGATTACTGATACATCATCTTTAGCCTCACTCAATTCTATAACTGGTTTATCCGTATATTCTCCAGATGAATTTAAAGTACCACTTGTAACTTCTAACTTACAAGTAGGTAGAGTTGTATCCTTTTTAACTACCAAAGTACATTTTCCTTCAGATCCATTTGAATCAATTACATATCCAACTAAAGTAGTTTCTTGATTTTCAACAACTTTAATAGTATCAGTACTATCAGTTGGTTCATCAGCCCTTATAACTTCTGAAGTATCCATATCTACAACTTGTTTTTCAATATAATATTTTGCAATACTTGTAATAGAACTATTTGAATTCATTGAAGCAAAACCAACTTCTACATCCGTTATATACCAACCATTTTCACCAATTGTTCCACTTTTAACTTCCAACTCACAAGTAGGTTCAGTTAGATTTACAATTACATCCAAATCACAGGTTCCCTTATTACCAGCAGCATCTTGAACATACCCATGTAATTTATATGTACCAGATTTTGTTATTTTATATGTATCAGTATTTCTTGCATTATCGGTTGTTCCAATTGTATTCTTTGTAATTTCGTAATCTTTAGAAATACCAGTAATTGATTTAAATCCAATTTCTGTTTCTGTACTATAAATTCCGTTAGCACCAACAGTACCACTTTTAACTTCCAATTCACAAGATATTTCTGCATTATCTGAATCAGATTTCTTCCTTCCTGATCCTCTCGTAAAAATAACAATTAATAATAATATTATTAATAAAGCAACTACCCCAATAATAATAAGTAGTATTCTTCTTTTCCTTTTAATTTCTTCTTCAGTTTCGTACATAATAACAATCTCCTATTATTAACTTTCACTTATATTTTATCTTACATTAGTTTTTATGTCAATTACAGAATAAACATTAAAAAAACAAAAGCCAAATATTTATCTAAATAAGATTTTTCTTTAATTTAAATATTAAAAAGTGTATAATAAAACTGAGGTGAAAAAATGAAAGGTTTTTTTAAAGAATTCAAAGAATTTATTTCTAAAGGAAATGTTTTAGACTTGGCAGTAGCAGTTGTTATGGGATCTGCATTTAGTAAAATTGTTTCTTCACTAGTAGATGATATTATAATGCCACTTTTTGGAATACTAGTAGGTAAAAACTTTGCAAGTTTATCTGTAGATTTAAATGGATCTCCATTAACATATGGAGCATTCATACAAGCTATTATTGATTTCCTAATTATTGCTTTATGTATTTTCTTATTTACAAAAGCAATTAATAAATTTAAAAGAAAAGAAGAAAAGAAAGAAGAAGCTAAGAAAAGTGATGAAACAGTTCTTCTTGAAGAAATTAGAGACTTATTAAAAAAGAAAACTAAATAAAAAAAGTACTAGTAACAAAACTAGTATTTTTTTTTGTAACATTTTATATTTTATCCTTTGTGATGCAATAAGAAGAATATGCGCCTCTTCTAGAAGAAGGTAGTCCTCCATCATATTGATTTGCTAAAAGTGCAACAACCAATAAAGCTAAAAATAATAGACCTATTAATATTAAAAAAATTATAAGTCCCCAACCATTATTATTTAATTTTTTCATAACATCACCATCATAATTTTATTATACTTTTAATATTTTTTCAATACAAAGAAAAAAGGAATAAGAAATATCTTATTCCATTAACTCATCTTCTAATTTATCTAAAGGTTCTTCATCAACTAATTGTGAAGCAAGTTCATATTCAACATTTTTATAAGCTCTAACACCAGTTCCAGCCGGAATTAATTTACCAATAATAACATTTTCTTTTAATCCGTGAAGTGTATCAACTTTTCCTTTAATTGCAGCATCAGTTAGTATTCTAGTTGTCTCTTGGAATGATGCAGCAGATAAGAATGAATCTGTATCAAGACTAGCTTTAGTTATACCTAACAATACTGGCTTTCCAGTAGCTGGTTTCTTTCCAGCAATAATAGCCTCTTTATTTCCTAAAGTAAATTCATTAAAGCTTACAAGTCCACCTGGAATAAACTTAGTATCTCCAGAATCAATTATTCTTATTTTAGAAATCATTCTTTTAGCAATCATTTCAACATGCTTATCAGAAATATCAACAGCTTGACTACGATATACATGCTGAACTTCTTTAAGAATATACTCTTGAGTTGTCAATGGGTCAGTTACTGCTAATAATTCTTTTGGACTAATTGATCCCTCAGTTAATTTATCACCAGTTGATACAATATCTCCAAGCTCAACTCTTAATTTAGCACCATAGTTTGTAACATGCTCTTTCGTTTCAAGTTCATTTGTTACACTAATTTTAAATTTACCATGATCTTCATCAATTTTAGTAACTTTACCACTTATTTCGGCAATTGTTGCTTTTCCTTTTGGAATTCTTGCTTCAAATAGTTCTTGAATACGTGGAAGACCTTGAGTTATATCTTCTCCGCCTGCAACTCCACCTGTATGGAATGTTCTCATTGTTAACTGAGTACCAGGTTCTCCAATTGATTGAGCAGCCATAACTCCAACAGCTTCACCAATTTCAACCAAGTTACCTGTTGCAAGGTTTTTACCATAACATTTTTGACATACGCCATTAACAGTATTGCATGTTAATGTAGTTCTTATTTCAACTTCTGTTATACCTGCTGCAACAATTTTTTCAGCAAGTGATTCAGTAATAAGAGTTAACTTATCACAAATAACTTCTTTAGTTTCAGGATTAATAACTTTCTTATTAGTGAAACGGCCAACAATTCTATCATATAGTTTTTCAATTACTTCCCCAGTCTTATCATTTATAAATGCTGATACTAAAACACCATTTTCAGTACCACAATCTTCCTCACGAACAATTATATCATGCGATACATCTACTAAACGTCTTGTTAAGTATCCAGAATCAGCTGTCTTTAATGCTGTATCAGCACTTCCCTTACGAGCACCATGTGTTGATAAAAAGAATTCAGCAACTGATAGACCTTCTCTAAAGTTAGAAGTAATAGGAATTTCTACTGGAGTACCATCTGGTTTAGACATGATTCCACGCATACCAGCAAGTTGTACTAAGTGAGATGTAGATCCACGTGCTTTAGAATGCATCATTATGAAAATTGGATTATCCATATCTGCATCTGCTTTAGCAACAAGTTCTTTTTGAACTTCGGCCTTAGCTCCATCCCAAGTAGCAATTACTTTATTAAATCTTTCTTCATTAGTAATTAAACCACGATTATATTGCTTGTTAATTTTTTCAACCATCTTATTAGCTTCAGCAATAATTTCTTGTTTTGTATCACTTGTTACCACATCGCTAATAGAAATTGTAATTCCAGAAATTGTAGAATATTTAAATCCTAAATCTTTCATCTTATCAAGCATTATAGATGTTTCTGTAGTTTTATATCTCTTAAATACTTGAGCAATTATTTTTTCAAGTACTCCTTTAGCAAAAGGTTTTACTAAAGGCATATTTTTAATAACTTCAGGAATATTTTCACCCTTATTTATAAAATACTTATTTGGAGTAATATTTTGAATATTATCATCACTAGGTTCATTAACATATGCAAATGAATCTGGAAGTATTTCATTAAACTTAATTTTACCAACTGTCGTAACTAAATATTTACCCTTTTGTGTTTCAGTAAATAATTTATATTTAAATGAATCTACAGGTATAGCAATTCTTGTATGAAGTGTTATTTCACGTCTTTCATATGCCATAAGTGCTTCATTAGTATTCTTAAATACACGTCCTTCTCCAGGAAGACCAGCTTTTTCCATAGTTATATAATAATTTCCTAAAACCATGTCTTGAGAAGGTGTAACAATTGGAGATCCATCCTTTGGAGATAGAATATTATTTGCACCTAACATAAGAAGTCTAGCTTCTGCTTGAGCCTCTTCTGAAAGAGGAACGTGAACAGCCATCTGGTCACCATCGAAGTCTGCGTTAAATGCTGGACACACAAGAGGGTGAAGACGAATTGCTTTACCACCAATTAAAACTGGTTCAAATGCTTGTATACCTAATCTATGAAGAGTAGGAGCACGGTTTAATAATACTGGATGCTCTTTTATTACATCCTCAACAACATCCCATACCTTAGGATCTTTATTGTCTATTAAACGTTTTGCAGCTTTAATATTATGAGCTATATCTCTATCAACCAATTCATGAATAACATGTGGTTTAAATAATTCAAGAGCCATATCTTTTGGAATTCCACATTGATACATCTTTAAAGATGGTCCAACAACTATAACTGAACGACCAGAATAGTCAACACGTTTTCCAAGTAAGTTTTGGCGGAATCTTCCTTGTTTTCCTTTTAACATACTAGAAAGTGATTTCAAAGGACGGTTTCCAGCACCTGTAACACTTCTTCCACGCCTACCATTGTCAAATAATGCGTCAACAGCTTCTTGAAGCATACGTTTTTCATTTTGAATTATTATTCCAGGAGCATTTAAGTCTATTAGCTTCTTTAAACGATTATTACGGTTTATTACACGCCTATATAAATCATTTAAATCACTTGTAGCAAATCTTCCACCATCAAGTTGAATCATTGGTCTTAAATCAGGTGGTATTACTGGAATACAATCAAATATCATCCATTCAGGACGATTTCCTGATTTATAAAATGCATCAAGTACATCAAGTCTCTTAACAAGTCTAGTTCTCTTTTGTCCTTGAGCATTTTCAAGTTCTTTTTCAATTTCAGCAATTTCTTTCTCAAGATCTATTTTCTTTAATAGTTCTTTAATTGCTTCAGCACCCATTCCTACTTTGAATCCATCACCATATTTTTCATAATATTGACGATATTCTTTTTCAGATAATGTTTGCTTGTCTTCTAAAGGTGCAATTCCCTTATCAATTACAACATAACTAACAAAGTATAATACTTCTTCTAAATCTCTTGGTGACATATCAAGAACAAGTCCCATACGAGATGGTACACCTTTGAAGTACCAAATGTGTGATACTGGAGTAGCAAGTTCAATGTGTCCCATACGTTCACGGCGAACTTTGCTACGAGTAACTTCAACTCCACATCTATCACAAACTATATTTTTATATCTAACTCTTTTATACTTCCCACAAGCGCACTCAAAGTCTTTTGTAGGTCCAAAAATCTTTTCACAAAATAGTCCATCACGTTCTGGACGAAGAGTTCTATAGTTGATAGTTTCAGGCTTTTTAACCTCACCATAGCTCCACTCACGAATTTTTTCAGGAGAAGCGATACCAATTTTTAATGCTTCAAATTTATTAACTTCTATCATTATTCATCGTCCCCTTCCATAAAATCACTTTCAAAAGCTTCACTAAATTCTTTATCTATTTCATCATCAGTTAAATCATCCAAATCTTCATCCTCATCCTCTTCATCTCCATCTAAAGAAGTATATCCATCATCCGGATCACTTGGAGGTGGAAGTGGTAAATCATCAGTTGTTGTTGGCGCAAGTTGTTCTAATTCTTCTCTATCTTCTTCCTCTTCCATTTGTTTTAATCCAACTGTTTCATTTTTATCATTAACAATATTTATATCAAGTCCTAATGCTTGGAACTCCTTCATAAGAACTCTAAAGCTTTCTGGAACTCCTGCTTGATTTACTTCTTGTCCTTTAATTAAGGCTTCATATACTTTAACACGACCTATAATATCATCTGATTTGTAAGTAATTACTTCTTGTAATGTATTAGCTGCACCATATGCTTCTAGTGCCCAAACTTCCATTTCTCCAAATCTCTGTCCACCAAATTGTGCTTTACCACCAAGCGGTTGTTGAGTAACCATTGAGTAAGGTCCTGTTGAACGAGCATGAAGTTTATCATCAACCATGTGATGTAGTTTAATCATGTACATTACACCAACAGTTATTCTATTATCAAATGGTTCACCAGTTCTACCATCATATAAGGTATATTTACCATCTTCTGCCATTCCCGCTTCTTTCATCATAGCCGCAATGTCATCAGTCTTAGCACCATCAAATACTGGTGTAGCAACATGAACACCAAGTTCTTTAGCAGCCATACCTAAATGCATTTCAAGAACCTGACCTATATTCATACGAGATGGAACACCCTGTGGGTTAAGCATAATATCAACTGTTCTACCATCTGGTAAATATGGCATATCTTCTTCAGGAAGTACAAGTGATATAACACCTTTATTTCCATGACGTCCACTCATTTTATCTCCAACTTGGATTTTTCTTTTCTGAGCTATATAAACACGAATTACTTTAGATACACCAGCTGGTAATTCATCGTTATCTTTTCTTGAGAATACTTTAACATCATGAACAATACCATCTCCACCATGTGGAACACGTAGTGATGTATCTCTTACTTCACGAGTTTTTTCTCCAAATATTGCATGTAATAATTTTTCTTCAGAAGTAAGTTCAGCCATTCCCTTTGGTGTAACTTTACCAACAAGGATATCTCCTTCTTTTACTTCAGTACCAACAATCACGATACCATTTTCATCAAGATTCTTTCTTGCTTCTTCAGACACATTAGGAATATCACGAGTTATTTCTTCAGGTCCTAATTTAGTCTCACGGCATTGCATTTCAAAATCTTCCAAATGAATTCCTGTATAAACGTCATTTTTTACTAATCTTTCATTTAATATTACAGCATCCTCGTAGTTATATCCATTAAATGTCATGAATGCAACTACAACGTTTTTACCAAGAGCAAGTTCTCCTTGATCAGTTGAAGGACCATCTGCAAGAACTGATCCACGTTTTACTTTATCTCCAACTTTAACAATTGGTCTTTGATGCTGACATGTACCAGCATTTGAAAGTTCAAAATTAGATAAATGATATTCATCTTTTCCAGTTTTGTTCTTAACAACTATACGTCTTGCATCTACATATTCAACAATTCCATCCGCTTTAGATAATACTTCTACACCAGAATCTCTTGCTGCAACATACTCAACACCAGTTCCAACAAGTGGAGCTTCTGCTCTTAAAAGCGGAACAGATTGACGTTGCATGTTCGCACCCATCAATGCACGAGTAGCATCGTCATGCTCAAGGAATGGGATACAACTAGTTGTAACTGCGACAACTTGTTGAGGTGATACATCTACATAATCTACTTGTTCTGGTTTAACAAGCAAGTTTTCACCACGAAATCTTGCAGGAACAACATCATCTATCATTTCATTATCATCATTAACTGTAACAGTAGCAATTGATATCATCATATCTTGCTCTTGATCAGCAGTTAAATACTCTACTTCATCAGTTAATTTTTTATTAACAACTTTTCTATATGGAGTCATAATGAATCCATAATCATCTATTTTTGCATAACTTGCTAAAGAAGTAATAAGACCTATATTTTGTCCTTCTGGTGACTCAATTGGACAAATTCTTCCATAGTGAGATGCATTTACGTCACGAACTTCCATACCAGCTCTATCACGAGAAAGTCCTCCTGGTCCTAAAGCTGATAAACGCCTTTTATTAGTCAATTCCGCAATAGGATTTGTTTGATCCATAAATTGAGATAATTGACTTGAACCAAAGAACTCTTTCATAGCTGCAGTAATCGGTCTAATATTAATTAAAGTCTTAGGTGTAACTTCTTCCATCTCTTGAGTAGTCATTCTCTCACGAATAACTCTTTCCATACGAGAAACACCAATTCTAAATTGATTTTGTAATAATTCTCCAACTTGTCTTACACGACGATTTCCTAAATGGTCAATCTCGTCAAAATTCCCAAATCCATGTAATAAATTTAGATAATATGATACTGATGCATAAACATCCGAAATAGTTAATCTCTTAACATCTATAGATTGATCATTACCTATTAAAGTAAATATCTCTTTCTTATTATTAGGATTATATATCTTAATAGTTTGAATTTTCTTATAAGTATCTAACTCTTCATTAATTTTTGCATCAACAAGATTATATCCATCAGCAAAAATTTCCTTTAATTTATTAAATACATCTTTATCAACAACTGTACCTTTTTCAAATACCACTTCACCATCAACTTTAATGTCTTCTGCTAAAGTTTGATTAAGTACTCTATCAAGTACATTTAATTTACGGTTGAATTTATAACGTCCAACACGAGCTAAATCATATCTAAATTCATCAAAAAATCTAGTAATAATTTGGTTCTTTGATGAGTCAAGTGTAGATGGCTCACCTGGTCTTAATTTTTCATATATTTCAATTAAAGCTTCATCTGTATTTCTAGTAGAATCCTTAGCAAGTGTATTCTCAATATATTCATCTTTTCCAAATAATTTAATTATATCTTCATCACTTGATAATCCAAATGCACGTAAAAGAGTAGTAAGAGGAACTTTTCTAGTTCTATCGATTCTTACATATAAAACATCCCTGGCATCAGTCTCATACTCTAGCCAAGTACCACGTGTTGGTATTACTTGAGAAGTAATACTGTTTCTACCATTTTTGTCTACTTCACGATTGAAGTAAACACTAGGTGATCTAACTAATTGTGAAACAATAACACGTTCTGCTCCATTAATTACGAAAGATCCACTATCAGTCATTATAGGCATATCACCTAAAAATATCTCTTGTTCCTTAACTTCACCTGTTTCATGGTTGAATAATCTTACTTCAACTTTTAAAGGTGCAGCATAAGTAGTCTCTCTATCTTTACTTTGTCTAATAGAATATCTTGGTTCATCAAAATGATAATCACCAAATTCTAATGATAGAGTTCCCGAAAAGTTCTCAACGGGGAATAAATCATCGAAAACTTCTTTTATACCAGTTTCAATAAACCACTGATATGA
The DNA here is from genome assembly GCA_017477845.1 of Bacilli bacterium. Classification (GTDB taxonomy): domain Bacteria; phylum Bacillota_I; class Bacilli_A; order RF39; family UBA660; genus RUG13868. The sequence goes on along the minus strand of JAFUTR010000017.1, from coordinate 127,691 downwards.
CTTTTTCTGAATTTCTAATAAATCTGTTAATTCATAAGTATTTCTAATTCTAGAAAAACTTCTTCTTTGTCTGTGTTCACCACATTTTATTATCTTATATGCCACTAAAATTCACCCCTATTACAATATTTTACAAAGAACAAAATAGCCCAATCTAATACGTAGCCAATTTATATTATTAACACATAAATTTCAAGTTGTCAATCGAAAAAACATTTAATTACAAAAAAACCTTTTTCCTTTGCTATAATTTCTGTTTTATAAAGATCTCCTATATCCTTTATTGCAGTTTTTGCTCCATGATCTTTTCTCATAACAAAATATAATTCGCCAGTGGGTTTCATATGCTCTTTTGCTTCTCTTAAAAATCTATATACAATATCCTTACCAGCTCTAATTGGAGGATTTGTAACAATATAATCATATAGTTTATTTTTATCTAACGCATCATAGGCATTGCTTTCAAAACAATTAATACCACCAGTCTTATTTAACTTTATATTCATTTCCGTTAAATGAAGAGCTCGTCTATTAACATCCACAGCATCAAATGAAGCATTAATTAATTTTGAAAGAATAATACTAACAACACCATAGCCGCACCCTAAATCTAAAACGTTTCCATGCATCTTACTAATAGGCAAATTAAGAAGTAAAACTCTTGTCCCATAATCAAGTTTATCTTTAGAAAAAACCCCATTATCAACTTTAAATTTAAAAATATTACCTAAAAAATTAGTTTCATATTCCCTAATATTACTAGGTAAATTAACGTTATCAAAATATTGGTTCATATAATCATTCCTTAAAAAAAGAAGAGCTAACTACAAATATATATAGTTAACTCCTTTCACATGCTTATATTACAATAAGAATCACGATTTTTCAAGATTTTTTTAAATATTAATAATTAGTTTACGACAAGATTACAAAACAGGCTCGGTAGAAACCCATTTATAATTTCCATTATCATCTTTTATAAACGTATGTTTAAACTTTGTTAAATTATCACTTAACTCATCAAATAATATATCATCATAATCTAATTTTTTTGATAAATAATCTTTAAGCATAAATTCTTTATTTACCATTAAAGTATTCTGATTACTATACTTGTAAACTTCAAATGATATTAGACTCTCACTTTCGGCAATATAATATCTAATGTTAAAATAATCTTCATAGATAAACAAACGATTTGCTACAACACTATAATCATAAATTCTATGATGATCACTTCCAATATCACCATTAAAAGTAGAATATTTTATATTGTGAGTGCAACCATAATTTCCATCATACAAATAACATCTTTCTCCATTAATTCCATCAATATAGTTTTTATCCAGTGTAATTTCATCACTAATATCATAAAGCAATGAAATATTATTTTTTAAATCTTCAAAGCTAATATAATAGTCACACTCACCATCATCTACATAACAATAATAATCTTCTTTATTTTGAGGAACAAAAGTATTCTTATCAATTTTACTTAGCGATGTTGCAACAATTACATCATATGGTACATCGTCTATTGTTGTAATTTCATTTTGATAAGGACTATAAAACTCTAAATTAATATTATCAGAACTGTTAGGTATTTGATTAATTAATTCTTGAAGGAATTTATCATCTAATTTATTTTCTTCAATTTTTTCTTCACTTACATTAGTTTTATCGTTACCTTTAAACAAATAAGATTTATACATTAATATTATCACCGATAAAATAATACAAACGACACACAAAAGTATCATAAGTATATTTTTATCTTTTTCTATCTTCTTTTCATTATCATCTTCCATACTATCACCAATAATAAAAGTATATCATAAAATAATATTTATTAATCAAAAAAGGATTAATATCTAAAATGATATCAATCCTAATTTACATTTCAAAGTAAAACTATTTAACTTCTACTTCTGCTCCAGCTTCTTCTAACTTAGCTTTGATTTCTTCAGCTTCAGCAACTGGAATATTTTCTTTAATAGCTCCACCATTATCAGCGATAGCTTTAGAATCAGCAAGTCCTAATCCAGTAATTTCTTTAATTACTTTGATTACATTAATCTTTGCAGCTCCTGCATTTACTAATGTAACAGTAACTGTGCTTGGTCCTTCATCAACAGCTGCTGCTCCTGCTACTGGTGCAGCTACTGCTACTGCGCTTGGATCTACTCCAAATTCTTCTTTCATAGCGTCTACTAGTTCTTTAATTTCTAATAGACTCATTTCTTTTAAACTTTCAATAAAGCTTTCTTTTGTTAATTTTGCCATTTCAAATTTCCTCCCTTAATTAATTTTCTTCCTTTTGTTTAGCATATAAATCTAAACATATTGATAAGTCTTTTGGAATTCCCATCATACCAGCTGCAAGCATAGTAAGTAGTCCTTCTCTTGATGGAATAGTTGCAAGTTCAGCAAGCTTGTCGCTTTGTGTTACTTCACCATCAACAATTCCAACTTTTAATGTTACAACATCATGTGTCTTTGCAAAGTCTGCAATAGCCTTAATAGGTGCAACAGAATCAGTTCCAAATGCTAATGCACTAGATCCAGTTAAATGTTCATTTAAGTCAATCTTTAAATCATTGAATGCTCTAGCCATCAAAGTGTTTTTATAAACTTTATAGTCAGATCCACTTTCTCTTAAAGATCTTCTTAATTTCTTAGTGTCTTCATCTGTTAAACCAGTATAAGTAAAGATTACTACTGAAGCTGAATCTTCAACTTGTTTCTTAATCTCATTAATTACTTCCTGCTTCTTTGCTAAGATTTTCTCACTTGCCATAAGAATCCTCCTTCTATATTTAATTTATTGGAGCACACAGAAATTTATTTAAAAAAATCTCTACATCCAAAGACATAGAGATTCTAAAAAACAAAGTTTATTTAGTCCTCGGTAGGATTTACTAACAACCTACTGTCTTTGGCACCAACAAATTAATTGTATTATATATTAACTTCTACTAAATGTCAAAAGAATTTGTAATAATTTTAATTCCAGGACCCATAGTAGTAGCTATTGATATGTTTTTAACATAATCACCTTTTACTGTTGCAGGTTTAGCTTTGATTAAAACATTCATAAATGCATTTAAGTTTTCTAGTAATTGTTCTTCAGTAAATGAAGTATTACCAATTATTCCATGAATATTTCCAAAACTATCTGTTCTATACTCAACACGTCCAGCTTTTACTTCAGATACAGCTTTTAAAACATCTGTAGTAACTGTCCCAGTTTTAGGATTTGGCATTAAGCCCTTAGGTCCTAATACTCTTCCTAATTTACCTAATAAAGGCATCATATCTGGAGTTGCTATCATAACATCGAAACCGAACCAATTTTCCTTTTCGATTTTTTCAAGCATATCAGTATCCCCAACAAAATCAGCACCAGCATTTTTTGCAATTGTAGCATTTTCTCCTCTTGCAATTACTAATACTTTTTTATCTTTTCCTGTACCATTAGGTAATACTATAGCTCCTCTTAATTGTTGATCTGCTTTTTTAGTATCAAGATTTAATCTAACAGCTATTTCAACAGAACTAACAAATTTGCTAGTAGATGTTTCTTTTGCAAGCTTAACTGCTTCTTCTTTTGTATAAGCTTTTCCTTTTTCAAGCTTATTTAAAGCTTCTACGTACTTTTTACCTCTTTTTCTCATTATTTTTTTCCTCCTTATGTGGTTTAGCGGATATTAGCGTCTTTCCTCCCACATAGGTATAAACCTACATGTATTTTTACTATTCTTTTATAGTAACACCCATATTACGGGCAGTACCTTCAACTATTTTCATAGCTTCTTCAACTGTATAACAGTTTAAGTCAGGTAATTTTATTTCAGCAATTTCTTTTAATTGATCCTTAGTAAGAGATCCAACTGTTTCTGAAGCTCCTTTTGTAGAACCTTTTTGAATTTTAGCAAATTTCTTAACTAAGAATGGTGTTGGAGGAGTTTTAACTACGAAGTCAAAACTTCTATCATCATAAATTGAAATTTCAACTGGTAAAACATCTCCCATTTTATCTCTAGTTGCATCATTATATTTAGAACAAAAATCTTGTAGATTAATTCCTGCAGGTCCTAAAACAGTTCCAACTGGTGGAGCTGGTGTAGCTTTTCCTGCTTGGATTTGCAACTTAACTTTCTTAACAACTTCCTTTGCCACGAAAAACACCTCCTATATATTTTTAGTTTTCGCGAGTGGTCCAAATAGCACTCATTTTTTTGCATTCCTTGTTATATTTCTATAACATAAACGCTTTTCGCTTCCCACTAATTAATTCTATATAATTAAATATAGCGATTTGATATTATCACTTTTTTCTTTTTTTTGCAAGTATTTTTAATTATTTGCAAGTTCAATTTGTGATAACTCAACTTCTACAGAAGTCTCTTGACCAAATAAATCTACATTTAATTCCAATTTTTGATTTGGTAAATCGATTTTCTCAATTACACCATACATTCCTGAAAAAGCTCCAGCAATGATTTTAACTTTAGCTCCAACTTCAAGTTCTTTATCGACATCAAGTCTACTAATTCCCATATTCTTTAAAATATTATCAACTTCATATGGTTGAAGAGGCGTTGGTTTTGCACCTTTACCACTTGATCCAATAAATCCAGTAACACCAGGAGTATTACGAACTACAAACCAAGCTTCATCACTCATAACCATTTCTACTAAAACATATCCAGGAAACATCTTTTTTATCTTTTCTTTTGTAACTCCATCTTTAACTTCTACTTCTTTTTGCTCTGGAACAACTACTCTAAAAATATAATCTTTCATGTCCATTGACTGAGCACGCATTTCAAGTTTTTCTTTTACTTTGTTTTCATGTCCTGAATAAGTGTTAACTACATACCATTGTTTCTCCATAAAATCACCTCTATAAAGTCTTAATTAAGTAAACTATAACTTCTATTAAATAGAAGAATAAGGCAAAAAATATAATAAAGCTTATTGTCGCAATAGAATACTTAATCATTTCTTTTCTATTAGGCCATCTTACTTTCTTAAATTCGGATTTTACTCCATGCCACCAAGATTCTTTTTTAATAGATTTCTTTTCTTCTTTTTTATTATCCTTCTTTTTATTCTCTTTTTTAGTTTCTTTTTTCTTTTCTTCTTTAGCTAGTTTTTCACTAACATCATCAATCTCTTTTTGAAGTTCTTCACTAACTTTTTCAATTTTTTTCTTTTCTTTCTGAGCCATAATCTCCCCACCTTATTTTACCAAAATAAAAACACCTTTTCGTGTCACTTATAAAATAACACAAAAGTTGTTTTAAGTCAAATATTATTTAATAATTTTTATTGCCTTATAAGAAAGTTTGACTATTAACTGGAGTAGTTAAAACTCCATTTTCTTCATGATATAAATAATCGAATTTTCCACTTCTTATTTTTCTTACAAAGAAATAAAGTCCAACTAAAAACATTCCAATAGAAACTATTTGAGCCATTTTTAATGAACCTAACATTAAACTATCCTGTCTCATGCTTTCAATAACAAATCTTCCAAATCCATACCACATACAATATATTCCAAATATTTGGCCTATTTTTATATACTTTCTTTTCCTATAGAAAATCATAATGACAAATCCAATAATACACCAAATTGACTCATATAAAAAAGTTGGCTGATAATATACTCCATTAATATTCATCCCATCAATTATAAATTGAGGTAAAAATAAAGATTTTAAAAATTCAAGCGAAGTAACTGATCCATAAGCTTCTTGATTAAAGAAATTTCCCCATCTACCAATCGCTTGTCCAATTATTAATCCAACAGCACATATATCTAATACTTTTAAAGTATTAATTTTTTTCTTACGAGTAAAAGAAATCAAATATAATCCACCAAAAATAATAGCTCCATGAATAGCAAGTCCACCATTCCATATTTCTAAACTTTCAAAAATATTTTTTGAATAATAATCCAAATTAAAAATAACATAATAAAATCTAGCTCCAATTATTGATATTACAATCGTATAAAATATTAAATTGGTAATTGTATCTTCACTTATCTTATGTTTTTTGGCTTCTTTATATACTAAATACATTCCAATAATCATTCCGAACATTATGCAAACTGAATACCAGTAAATTTGTAAAAAGCCAAAATCAAATAATACCCTACTCATTTTTTAGTTGCCCTCCTAATTATTGGTTCTATTATTAATTTTTCGATTAACAAGTTTAAAAGAGCAAGAACAATTGATATAACAAAGAGCGCCCAAATATCAGTAAAATCAAGTTTAGGCCCCATTATCCAATCTGTCAATTTTAACAAAAATGTATTTATAACAAAATAAAATAATCCAAATGTTACACCAGTTATAGGTGTTGCAATAGTAACCAAAATTGGTTTTAATACTTTCTCTAGTACATAAATAACTACAATTGCTAAAAAAGCATAAAGTATCTTATTATCACGACCTAGAAAAAAACTTTCAAACATACTTTCAACTGCCATAAAAGCAGCAGTATATAAAATAGAATATAATACAAACTCTAATAATAAATTTATTCTTCCTTTTGTGACTAATTTCATTTAAGCCTCCATTATAATATTTTCTTTAAAAATTCTCCAGTAAATGAGTTTTTATTCTTGCTTACTTCAAGAGGAGTACCTAAAGCAACAACTTTTCCTCCATTATCTCCGCCTAAAGGTCCTATATCTATTATGTAATCTGCACATTTTATCATATCAAGATTATGCTCAATTACTATTACTGTATCTTTATTATCTACTATTTTTTGAATAATTGCAAGTAATCTCTTAATATCAGCTGAATGAAGTCCAGTTGTAGGTTCATCCATAATAAATAACGTTTTACCAGTTGCTTTCTTTTGTAGTTCTTTAGCAAGTTTAACACGACCTGCTTCTCCACCAGATAAAGTAGGAGCACTTTGTCCAAGTTGCAAATATCCAATTCCAACATCTTCTAATACTTGAAGTTTTGATTTTATTTTAGGAACATTTTCAAAAAATTTTAAAGCTTCAGTTACTCTCATCTCAAGAACTTCTGCAATATTCTTTCCTTTATATTTTATGTTTAAAGTTTCACTATTATAACGAGTTCCATGGCAAACTTCACAAGGAACATAAACATCAGGTAAAAAATGCATCTCTATTTTCTTAACTCCGTCTCCGCGGCATGCTTCACATCTTCCACCCTTTACATTAAATGAAAATCTATTCTTTTCAAAGCCATACATCTTTGCTTCTTTTGTATTTGTAAATAAGTCTCTTATATCATCAAAAACACCTGTATATGTTGCGGGATTACTTCTTGGAGTTCTTCCAATAGGATTTTGAGTTATCTCTACTATTTTATCGATATTCTCTAGTCCTTTTATCTTTTTATGTTTTCCTACTGTAACTTTAGACTTATAAACATATTTCATAGCAGCATTTGAAAGAATTCTCATAACTAAACTACTTTTCCCACTTCCAGATACACCAGTTACACAAGTATATGTACCAAGAGGAAATTTAACATCAATATTTTTTAAATTATTTTCAGAAGCTCCTAATACCTCAATAAATTTTCCATTACCTTTTCTTCTTTTTTCAGGAACTTCTATTTTTTCTTTTCCACTTAAATATCTTCCAGTAATACTTTCATCAACTTTCATAACTTCTTCTGGAGTACCAGCTGCCATTACATATCCACCTTCACTACCAGCTTTAGGTCCAATATCTACTAAATAATCTGCAGCAAGCATAGTATCAGTATCATGTTCAACAACAATTAATGTATTACCAAGATCTCTCATTTCTTTTAATGAATTTATAAGTCTTTCGTTATCACGTTGATGAAGTCCTATACTCGGTTCATCAAGAACATACAACACTCCAGTTAATCTAGAACCAATTTGAGTAGCAAGTCTTATTCTTTGTAGTTCACCACCAGATAAAGTCCCTGCCATTCTACTAAGTGTTAAATATTCAAGTCCAACATTTGATAAAAAATTAAGTCTACTTTTAATTTCTTTAATAAGCAAATCAGAAATTGACTCTTGTTCTTTTGTTAGTTTCAAACTATCAAAGAATTTAATTATTTTATCAATACTCATAGAAGTAAGTTCAAATATATTTTTACCATTGACATAAACAGATAATGCATCATTATTAAGTCTTGCACCATGACAAGTTTCACACACACTTTCTATCATATAGTTTTCAAGCCATTCTCTAATCCAAGTACTCGTAGTTTCCATATAACGCCTTTCGAGATTATTAATAACTCCTTCATAAAAATCTACTTGATTAGTAACATTACCACTTCTTGAAGTATAATTAAATTTAATAGGGACATCGCTACCATAAAAAATTAAGTCTTGCTCTTTCTTAGTTAATTTTTTAAATGGTTTAGTAGTACTAATTTTATAATGCTTACACATGCATTCTAATCTTTTATAATATATATTATCAGTATCATCTCCAAGAGTAACTATAGCACCTTCTTCAAGTGACTTATCTTTATCAGGTATTACTAATTCCGGATCAATCGAAAGTTTAATACCAAGTCCTTTACAATCAGGGCACGCACAATACGGAGCATTAAAACTAAACATTCTAGGTTCAAGTTCTGGAAGAGAAAATTCACAATAAGGACATGCATATAGTTCTGAGAACAATAGTTCTTTATCTCCTAAAATATCTATAATTACTTTTCCTTTTGATATTTTGCAAGCGGCTTCCAAAGACTCAAAAAGTCTTCCTCTAATTCCATCTTTTATTACTAAACGATCCATTACAACGTCAATATTATCTTTTATATTTTTTTCAAAAGAAATCTCTTCTGTTAATTCATGCATTTCCCCATTTATTCTTATTCTTGCATAACCATCGGCTCTTAATTTATCAAGTAATTCTTTGTGAGTTCCTTTTTCTCCATGTACAACTGGTGACATAATAACCATCTTGGTTCCTTCTGGATATTCAAGTAACTTATTAGCCATTTCTTCAATGCTTTGCCCCTTAATTGGTATATGATGGTTAGGGCAAATAGGTGTTCCGATTCTTGCATATAAAAGTCTAAAATAATCATATATTTCTGTTACAGTTCCGACAGTACTTCTAGGGTTATTACTAGTAGTTTTTTGATCGATACTAATAGATGGAGATAATCCTTCAATCGAGTCTACATCAGGTTTTTCTGTTCCACCTAAAAACTGTCTAGCATAACTAGATAAACTTTCAACGTATCTTCTTTGTCCCTCGGCATATATAGTATCAAAAGCCAAACTACTTTTCCCACTTCCAGATACACCTGTCATAACAATTAACTTATTCTTAGGTAAAGTTAAATTAATATTTTTTAAATTATTTTCTCTAGCACCTTTTATAATTATTTCATCCATAAGAAACACCTCACTAAATTTGCTACTATATAATAGCACATTTTTTAATAAAAGAAAAAGAAAATTCACTATTTATTCTAAGTTCAATATAATAAACTATTCAAAAAAAGAAATAGATTATTATTTTTTCAAAAATCTATTTCTAAAATTACATTTTTTACATAAATTACAATACGATTTATTATTCTTAAAACTATCAATAATATTTCTTACAAGTTCTTTATCTAATATATCCGATAACTCTTCATTGAAAATATTTCCAAGATTAATCTCTCCAGTTGAATCCAAACAACAAGGAACTACAGTACCATTAGATAAAATTCCAATATGACTATCAAGTCCATAGCAAAATGAATCGATTGGATATCCTGTATAATCATCCGGCCAAATAAATAAATTTTCTTTATTAACAAAAGTATTATTATCTATTTTAATGGAGTTTTCATTTTTTAGTTTTTCAACAATTTCTTGATCTAATTTATAATATTCTATTATTTTATTAACAATATCTGTGGATTTTTTATTTAATTTATAATTGTTAAGAGTCCATATTCTATAACTTATAAACATTTTTGTGGATAAAAGTTTACAAGCAAAAAATACGTTCTTAAAATAGTTAGGATAATCATTTTCAGAGTGTAATGAAATATTAATTTGCCTAATTGATGTATGTTTATTAAGAATATCATATTTTTCTTTTAATAAAGTCCCATTAGTAGTAATATTAACTTTTATATTTTCTCTATCACATATAAGAAGAGCCTTATCTAATTCTGTATAAAGAAGAGGTTCACCTTTTACATGAAGATAAATATAATCAGTAAATGGTTTAATTTTTTTTACTACATACTCAAACTCATCTATACTCATCGATTTAAAAGGTAATTTACTACTACCACAAAAAGAACATTTCAAGTTGCATCTATTAGTTATTTCTACATATATTTTTTTAAATCTTTTTTTCATATTATTTTGCTTTTAATTCGAATAAAATATCACGAAGTTCCATAGCACGTTCGAAATCTAAATTCTTTGCAGCCTCTTTCATTTCTTGTTCTATTTCTTCTATATTCAATTCTTTCTCTTTCTTACTAGCTTTTACATTAGTCTTCTTACTATTCTTTAAGTCGTCTACATTACTAATCAAGTCTCTAATATCTTTAATTATTGTTTTTGGTATTATTCCATGCTCTTCATTGTATTTTTCTTGTATTGAACGACGTCTTGATGTCTCATCAATTGCTTTTTGCATAGACTCAGTAATTTTATCAGCATACATAATACATTTACCATTAGAGTTTCTTGCACATCTTCCAATTGTTTGAATAAGGCTTCTCTCACTTCTTAAAAATCCTTCTTTATCAGCATCGAGTATAGCAATCAAACTAACTTCAGGAATATCTATTCCTTCACGCAATAAATTTATCCCAACGATGCAATCATATTTTCCAAGTCTTAAATCACGTATAATTCTAAGTCTTTCAAGTGTTTTAACTTCAGTATGCAAGTATGCTACTTTTATATCAATGTCTTTCAAGTAATTAGTTAACTCTTCAGCCATTCTAATAGTAAGTGTAGTAATTAATACCCTTTCATTCTTTTCTATTCTATCTTTTATCTCTCCAACCAAATCTTCAATTTGTCCAGTTGATCCTCTTACTTCAATTAAAGGATCCAAAAGTCCAGTAGGTCTTATAATCTGCTCAACAAATTTATTATTCGTATGAGATAATTCATAGTCACCAGGCGTTGCAGATACATATATTGCTTGGTTAACTTTACTTTCAAATTCTTCAAATTTTAAAGGTCTATTATCAAGAGCACTTGGAAGCCTAAATCCATATTCTACTAAATTCATTTTCCTTGCTCTATCTCCATTATACATTCCCCTAACTTGTGGAAGAGTAACATGTGATTCATCTACTATTAATAGGTAATCATCTCCAAAAAAATCCATAAGAGTTGTTGGGGTTTCACCTTCACCTCTTAGTGCCATATGCCTTGAATAGTTTTCAACACCGCTACAAAAACCAGTTTCACTAAGCATTTCTAAATCATAATTAGTTCTTTCTTCTATGCGTTGTGCTTCTAATAATTTATTATTTTCTTTGAAATACTTAACACGCTCTATACACTCATTTTTAATTCTTTTCATAGCTTCTTGTAATTTTTCATCACTAGTAACAAACAAGCTAGCTGGGAAAATTGAAACATTTTTCTTATTCACTTTTATAGCGCCAGTTAAAGTATCTATTTCACTAATTCTATCTATTTCATCACCAAAGAATTCAATTCTAATTCCATTATTTCTTTCGCTAGCAGGAATTACTTCAACAATATCCCCACGAACTCTAAAAGTTCCACGTTTAAAATCTATATCATTTCTTTCATAAAGCATATCAACAAGTTTATTTAAAACATAATTCCTATCAACTTTATCACCAACAGTTAATGTAAGCATTTTATCCTTATATTCTTCAGGTTCACCAATTCCATAAATACAGGAAACTGAAGCCACAACTATGGTATCTTTCCTTGTAAGCAAACTACTAGCAGCGGCATGGCGAAGTTCATCTATTTCATCATTAATTGATGAATCCTTTTCAATATAAGTATCAGTACTAGGTACATATGCTTCAGGTTGATAATAATCGTAATATGAAACAAAATACTCAACTCTATTTTCAGGAAATAACTCTTTAAATTCTGCATATAACTGTCCAGCTAAAGTTTTATTATGAGCAAGTATTAAAGTAGGTTTATTAACACTAGCAATAACATTTGCCATAGTAAAAGTTTTTCCAGTTCCAGTAGCGCCTAATAGTACTTGATGTTTCTTACCTTCATTAATTCCATTAACAAGTTCTTCTATCGCTTTGGGTTGATCACCATTTGGTTGATATTTACTAACTAATTTAAACATAAAATACCTCCAACAAATAAAATCATGAATATGTTATCATAACAAAAACAAATATAAAACTATTTTTCTTTTTTTATTTTAAAAATAATATCATTTTTTTAATTTTAATTTCCTTAATTCATCATACTCTCTATACATATATTGAACACTATTTTCTAAATAGTAATAATGATAAATATATGGAACTAATAAACACACAAATAATACTAATAAAATCATAAGTTCAATGCTGGAATTATTTAACAAAACAAACAAAGTCATAAGTGTCATAATAGCAAAAAGAATTGTCACTAAAAGATGAATAAGTCTTTCATGCATAAAAAACTTAATTTTAACTAAATGTGTTTCAATTATCTCATCAATATCACTTATATTTTTCTCTTTAATATAAGAATCAATACAATTAATATAATCTTTCATATAACTTTTCATTTTCCCTCCTATTTGATACTATTATTCTAACAATAATGGAATTATTTCTCAATTTATATTTTAAGATTTTAGAGAATATGTTATAATTTACTATAATAGATGGAGTATATATATGATTAAACTTACACTTGTAATTTTAGGAAAAAATATTGATGAAAAAGAAGATAAAGATATTGAGTTTATCTATAGTGATGGTGATATATTAAATAATATTAAAAAGGCAAAAGGAAAATATATAACATTCATAAAAGAAGAAGATACAATATCTGAAGACTATTTAAAAATTATATACGAAAAATGCCAAAAAGATTTTGATTGTTGTTTTATAAATTATGATATTAAATATGATTACAAAAACAAAATTAAAATATTAACTAATGAAAATGAACTTATAAAGAATAAACCATATTATGGAGAATTTATTTGGAATTATATTTTTAAAAAAAGTAAATTAGAAACACTATTAAATATAAGTACTCAAGTAAAATTTAATAAAAAAGTAGATGAAGAATTTAAAAAAATAGAAGCAATTGGAAAACTTATTTACTTTCATAATCCAAAAGGGAAAAAAATGCTTAAAAATTTTCAATTTCAAGATATTAAAAGAAATGAATTTTATAAAAATGTTATCTACATTGGAAATGGATGCAATGGATTATTTAATGGTTATATAAGTTGGATAAACAATATTGGAAGGTGTTTTAAAAATAATTATGATTTGATTTTTTTATATGATGAAATAAACACAAAAACATTAAACACATTTTTAAAAAGTTATAAATGTATTAAAAGAAATAATAATGTCAACTATGTATGTGATAGATTAATAACTACATATTCAGACTATTTCTATCCAAAAAATTTATTTACAATAGAAAGTAATTACTTATTTATTCATGGAAATATGAGTGATTATGAAAATGTAAGAAGATATTATGACGATATTTATACAAAATATATAGCTGTATCTAAAATTGCAGCAAAAAAAGCAAAAGGATATTTTCCTACTAAAAAAATTGAATATGTTATAAATCCCTTTAAATTAGATAATGATCTAATAAAGCCTCACTTAAGATTAACATCAGCTTTTAGATATTGTGATGTAAAAAGACCAGATAGAGTAGAATTAATGGCAAAATTAATGACTGAAATGGATATTCCTTATACTTGGGAGTTATTTACAGATCAAAAAGAGAATACAAATATAGATGGTTTAATATATAGAAAAAGAGTCGATAACCCTATACCATATGTAAAAGATAGCGACTATTTCGTGTTATTAAGTGATAGCGAAGCAATGCCATACTGTATTCTTGAAGCACTTGCAGTTAATACTAAAGTTGTAGTAACTCCGCTTGAAGCATATGACGAATTAGGTATTATAAATAAAGACAATGGCTTTATAATACCATTTGAGTATTTTGATGAAAAAAATTATACAAAATTAAAAGAAGTAATAATGCAAATGTATGAACAAAAAGATAAAAAAGTAAAATATAAAATTGACGAAAGTATGTGGGAAGGATACAAAGAAATATTTAAAAAATAAAAGGTAACAATTTAGTTACCTTTTTATTATCGTGAATTCCAAGAGTTATATAAACCCTTTGGAAATGAAATCAAGTTCCTTGGATTATATCCACTTCTTAATTTACTCTTAGCAAAATTAAAATATTTAGACCAAGTAGAACAATTAGCATCTGTAGGATTAAACACTCTACATGGGAATATTTCCATATGTAAATGGACACCAAAAGCATAGCCAGTATCACCCATATAGCCAATATATTGTTCACTTGTTACATTTTTACCAACATATAATCCTGGCGCATAAGAACTTAAATGAGCATACAATGATGTATAATATTTATGATCATTAGTATTATAATGTTCAATTGTTATACACAATGCACCATATGAATCTCTGTAAATAGATGTAATTGTACCATTTGCTATAGGATATATTTTTTCTCTTCGCCCATTTTTGCTACCAACATCCACTGCTCTATGAGTATATGATGATCCATAATAAGCTTCTTGTGTAATATATCCAGTTTGAGTAGGTCTTCTAAATACACCAGTTCCACCAGTTACAGCACAATCAACTCCTATTACATCATTCGTCTTACATCCAAGTTTTTTATACATATTAACTTGTTCTTCATAAATTTTAATTTGCTTTTCAATATCGATTCCTCCAGAAGTTAAAGACTCTTTCTTTTCACCTAAGGAAACAATATTACTTTCTAGTTCTTTCTGCATTGTACTTATTTTTTCTTTTCTTGCATCAATTTCTACTTGTCTTTTCTCATTATCTTTAATCATTTGTTCCATTTCATTTATTGTCTTAGTATTATAATCAACTATTTCTTTAACTACATAACTTCTATTAATAAGTTCAACTACAGATGTTGCTTTAAATATATAATCAAGATAAACATTTCTTCCACTAGACAATTGCATATATTCAAGTATTTGTTTTGATTGATCAAGTTTCTTTTTTATGTCCGTTTCATAGTTCTCAATTTCTTCTGTTAATTTTTTTACTTCATCTGCTAAAGCAAGTGTTTCATTAGTTAAACTAGAAACCCTATTTCTAGAACTATTAATTTCACTTTCTGTTTTATTAATTGCCTGTTGATTTGCTCGTGCTTCACTTTTATATTCTGCTAGTTTTTCTTCATAATAACCAAGTGTATCTTTTCTTGCAGCAGTTGAATGAGGAAATGTTGAATAAACAAGTCCAAGAATAAGCAAAAGAACAATTATTTTATTTCCCTTATTATTCATCATACTTTCAAATACTTCCTTACTGCTCTACTACTACCAAACATACCAACAATTACTCCGATGACTACTATTATTAAAGATATAAAGTATACAAATGGTTCAGGATGAATGAATTCTAGCCAGAATGTCATTAAATGACCATTATCAAGTCTTTCATAAAAAGCACGATACCCAAATATAGTAGCAAGAACTGGAATTATTGATCCAAGAAGGCCAATTATAAACCCCTCGATTATAAATGGATTTTTAATAGTTAAGTTACTAGCACCAACAACTCTCATAATAGATATTTCTCTTTTCCTTGAAAAAATTGTAAGTTTAATTGTATTAACAATCAGGAATACTGTAACAATAATCAAAACTATAGCTACACCAAAACCTATTTTACCAGCAACATCAAACATACTTATCATTTTAGTTATTGTCTCATCACCAAAATCAGCAGTATCAACCATTTTTAATGAATTAATATCATCCCTAGTTTCTTTAAGTTTTTTCACATCAAGAACATTAATATCATATCTATAATGAAAAACTTCTTCATCATTATCAATCAAGGACGCTACGCTAGATAAGAAATCATTCTCTGCCATAAGTCCTTCTTTTCTTTCATGGGGAGTTTGCATAGTCCACTCTTTATTAACATTTTCCATCTTATTTAGTGCAGCTTCAAACTCTCTAATATCATCTTCTGTAGCACCAAGGCTTAAATAAGTAACTATTGTAACATTTTCTCCAGCATTACTAGAAAAATTTTCTACATTAAATGCAACAAGAAGTGCGAGTGCTACTACAATTAAAGTTATACTTATACAAGAAATTGAGGCAAGAGCTAATGAAAAATTTCTTTTTACACTTTTAAAGGCATCACGAACGCCATTTTTAATCATTCTAAATAGCTTCATTATCGTACTTCCCTTCATCATAATCTTTTACTATTCTTCCCTGCTTAATAGCAATTACTCTCTTTTTAAACTTATTAACTATTTCTTTATCATGAGTAGCCATTATTACAGTAGTACCAGTAGTTTTATTGATATCTTCAAGTACTTTAACAATTTCTAAACTCATTTTAGGATCTAAATTACCTGTAGGTTCATCACAAAGAATTAATTTTGGATCATTAACTATTGCTCTTGCAATAGCTACTCTTTGCTGTTCTCCTCCAGAAAGTTCATCTGGATAGTTTCTAGTTTTACCTTTAAGTCCAACAAGTTCTAAAGCCTTTAATGTTTTTACACGTATTTCATTACTTTTAGTTCCTATTGCCTCTAGTGCAAAAGCAACATTTTCATAAACTGTTAATTTAGGTAATAATCTATAATCTTGGAATACAATACCAAGCTTTCTTCTTAATTTATAAACTCTACTATTCCTTAATTTAGCCACATTAACTCCACCAACATTTATTTCTCCCTTAGTTGGCTTTTCTTCTCTATATAACATTTTTATTAAAGTAGACTTCCCACTTCCAGAACCTCCAATAATAAAAACGAATTCTCCCTTTTTAATTTTCAAATCTAAATCATAAATAGCAGTAACTCCATTTTTATATTTTTTGTTTACAGACGTTAACGTTATTAGTTCAGACAATAAAATCACCTCTATCCTCATCGTTAATTATAACACATTAGTTTTAAAAATACTACGATTATAGAAAATTTCACACTTTTTTATTACAAATAAATAAAAGCTACTATAAAGAGCTATTATTTAAAATCTAAAATAAATAAATGGATTATAGCTACTAACAGTTATCGCTATAATTGATAAAACAAATAGAGCTAGTAAAATAACATCTTTAAACAATCCATCTTTGAACTTAATCAAATTAAATGATATTAGAATACCAAAGATAAAAGCTAAAATATAAGGGAATGAAAAAATTCCTAAATAATAAAGGGATTCAGTATTACCTAAACCATAAACAAAAAACAAAGCTTTAAAGGAAACTAATAACTCATTAAAATTAGTTTCTCTAAATATTAACCAACCAATACAAACAATTATCATTGTTATAACATTATTAATCTTACTTTTGGATTTCTCCTTGAAAAAGAATTTTTCAATTAATAATATTATTCCATAATATATCCCCCACAATACAAAATTCCAAGAATCTCCATGCCATAAACCTGTTAACATCCATACAATTAAAACATTCCTAATAAACTTAACTTTATTTACTCTATTACCGCCTAATGGAATATAAACATAATCTCTAAAAAATGATGATAAAGAAATATGCCATCTTCTCCAAAATTCAGTTACACTTCTCGATATATATGGATTATCGAAGTTTTCATTGTAATGGAAACCACACATTCTCCCAAGACCAATTGCCATATCTGAATAACCAGAAAAATCAAAATATATTTGCAAAGTGTAAGCAACTATTGCAATAACAACTCCAATAAAACCTGTTTCAACAATTCCAAAATTAAAAATTTGATCACAAACAAATGACACATTATTAGCAATAAGAACTTTTTTAGATAATCCAAAAATAAATCTTTTAATACCTACATAAAAATCATCAATTTTAGTAACACGATTTACTAATTCTTTCTCAATATCAGAGTATCTTACAATAGGACCTGCAATTAACTGTGGAAAGGCACTTACATAACATGACAAATTAATTAAATTCTTCTGAACTTTTACCTTTTTTCTATAAACATCAATTACATAAGATAATATTTGAAATGTATAAAAGCTTATACCTATAGGAAGTGATAAATTAACAGTTCTTATAGATAAACTAAATAAACTATTAATTGTATTTATACAAAAATTTAAGTATTTAAAAGAAAACAATGATAGCAAGTTAATAATTATCAACAATATCAATATTCTTTTACTTTTCTTCTTATCCATCAAGATTGTTAAGTAATAATTTATTAAAATCATTAAAATCATCAAAAGAATATAATATGGTTCACCCCATGCATAAAATAAAAGTGAAAAAATTAATAAAATGATATTTTTTGTTTTTATTTTTTTAGGAATAAAATAACTAACTAAAAAGAGTGGCAAAAATAAGAATAAAAATATAATTGAAGAAAATACCATTATCGAATCACCTTCTTATCTACAGCAAAATTATCTGCATCAAAAACAATGTTTTTGGCTTCTCTTAAAAATAAAATATGAGTTATTTTATAAGTATCGATATAGTCTTTAAGTAACAAGTCTTTAAAGGTCCATGGGCTATATTTTGTATTTATAACCAATGTTTTGTCAAAGTTTTTGGCAAGTAAATAATCTATTTGCCATGACATTGAATCTCCAATTATCAAAAGATTTCTATTATAATCTACACCATTTTCATATATTACCTCACCATATGCACCATTAAAATATTTAACATAATAATCATAAAATGGATTAGTCTTATCTTCTAACTCAAGTGGTTTAAAATTTTCATCAACATTTAAAACTTTTATATCATTTGAAACCTTCATTGCACTTAAATCATCATAAACTTTTCTTAGTAAAGTAGATTTTGCCATTGATCCCAAATATGGTGTTTTAATTATTTCATGTTCAAAATCAATATTATTTTCTAAATTAAACATCTCCATAATGTCTAAATATGCTTTTTCTGCACCATAAGAATTATAATGGTGATCTGTTTTATAATAATATTTTAAATAATCTTCTACTGTTTCACTATCAAATACTTTTGCATTTATATTTTCATTAAGCTTACTCAAAAATTCATTAATCTTATCATTATTGTTATTAATGTTTTTGTAACTAGTAGATTCATATCTAAGTGGAATATATAATGCAAGATTAATTGAAGGATACTTATTATTTATGTCATTATAAAATTCTACTTGCTCTTCTAATCTCTTATCTAACTCTTCTTTTGAATATTTATTAATTAAATAGAAAAAATCATTATCCCTATCATAAAAAATATGATCTTTGTCATTATTATCTTTAAGATAAATATCATTTAAATACATTGAGTCTATATTAATAATAGAATTATAGTAAAAAGAATTAATTTCATTATAAAAAGGGAAATAATTATTATATCTATTTTCTATATTAGCTTCAATACTCATAATTTTATCGTAAATAGGGTCATTTGTCTTTTCTACAGTTTTCCAATTATCATTTCTATAAAATTCAATTTTACCAGTATGTATCAAAACTTCTTTAATTGGAACAATTAAAAAAACTGAAAATATAATTAACAAAAAAATAATTATAAATGCCTTCTTATTCATATTTAATACTCACCATACTCTCTAAGTCATATTATATATTAGTTTTGTTTTAATTGAAAGGGAAAGTAATTATTAAGTAAACAATTCTTCTACTAAATAATCTAATATATCCATATTTATTACAAGATTAATTTTACAATAAAATAGATAATTAATCTATAAAAAAAGGCTTTGCTAAGCCTTAATATTAAAAATGAATTATTAAATTTAAAATTAACATAATATAACAAATAGTCTTGGGTATCATCAAAATCCCTAGTTTCTTATTTCTTTTCGCAAAAAGTGCAACTGGCATATAAAATAAGAAGCTTAAAAAAACAAGAATTCCTAAATAAGTAAATGAATTTTGAAAAGCAAAATATAATGCTATTATGCCAATTAATAAGAAAGGTATATTTCTAATAATAGACATTTCTTTATTTCCTTCTTTTTTATACCAATTATTATAAGGTAATAAACAAATAATTATTCTAATAATTACTAATAATACAACTATTGTTCCTATACTAAAATCTTGAAATAAAGCATTTGTCATATCTTTAAATATTGGAATAACACTGGTATATGGAGTGCTTCCATCTATTGAATATATTTCAAAAAAATAAATTAATAATAGATAAAAAAGAGTCATTGTAATAGAAGAAATTTGAGTACCTAGCCCAAGATAGAATTCACTATTTATAAAATTACCTTTAATATTTTTTATTAATCTTGGTATTAAATGAAAAGAATCCCCAATACCTAATAGTAAAGTCATAATTAATATATAATAATTATTTTTAAAAGCAAGAAGAAAAGAAGAAATAACAATGAATAAAAGATAAATTATTATAAATATTGTTTCCCCAATCTCTTTTCCATTTTTATTCAAAGTATCACTTCCTTTTCTTTTAATTATCATCTTTATAGTAGTTATCATCATCTAGTTCTTTGCCAAAAATCCAATGATCAATTTTATCTTGTTTAATAAATTCTTTTTATTAATAGTCTACCAAATAATCATTTATTATTAGATTATTATACTCACTTTTTTTTATTATTTTTAGATATTTTTTTCAAAATGGAATCATTTTTCCCTTTCATCAATATCATATAATCTAAAATCTTAGTATCAGACAATTTATAATCGTAAAAAATTGATTTAAACTTATTTATCTCATCTTCATTATTATTTAATATTATTCTTTCTTTATTTATTATTTTTTTATATACTTTTTTTGCATTTTCAAGTTTTTCTTCTTTCTTACCTACTATTTTTAATTATAATCATTTAAAACTTATTGATCCAAAACTGGCATATTTGGATTAATTATTGATAACATTTTACTACAAAATGATGCTTCAACTCTATTAACTTTTTGATACATACAATCAATTACCTCGTCAAATGTAATATTTCTATCTTTATTATCTTCAAAGTAAGTATAAAAAGTATCTAACCACTTTGTCCCTCTTCCCCTCACATAAAAAAAAGAATTAAAGGTTTTTGAAATCCATCTTTATCAGCACTAACATCACAATTATGTAATCTATTTAGTAAATATAAATACTTATCTAATCTAATACTTTCAACAATAGCCTTTTTTTGAAATTCTTCAAAAACATATCTCTTGCAGTTTACACAATCATTTTTCATTCAAATTCCTCACTTTATTTTAATTATATCACAATGAACATATATATTAAATGAACAATAAAAAAAGCTAGGTTTTTGCTCTCTTCAGGGGGGGAGAAAACAAAAACTACTTTAAGTAGGTTTGTTACTTTAAAAAATCATATATTATTTTAATATTTAAAAACGTTATTCTTTTTTTATAGAATCTATATAATCATATGAATAATTTTTATCACTAATCTTTTTATATAAGTAATATAACCAAATTAATGACACATTTTCATATAATTTCTTAGTTATTTCATATATGTATTCATCAATATATTAAGTTATAATAAGAAAAGAAGTTAGTCAAATGATTAACTTTCAAGACTGCTGGCAAACTATCTATTTTAAAAAATAAAAATTAAACTTTTAAAAGTGAGGGAAAATTAACGTATTTGAATAGTTTTTTAAAGATTAAACCAAAATAAACTATTCTTTTTTATACAAAAGTAGGAAAAAAGCCGTTTGACAAAGCCGGTTTGAAAAACCTACTTTATAAACGGCCTGAAAGGAAGATTAGTCTTCCCTTTTTAGTTATATATTAAAATAAAAAATTGAAAGAACTATTAAAAATGATATAATCATTGCTATTAATACACCATAATAATTATTTTTGCTATCATTAATAATTAACTCTTTTATTTCATCAAAAGTCTTATCTGGATTATTTCGAATAATAAAATTAATTTTCATTTTTCTTTTTTCAAGTAGTAATCTATCAAAACTAAATACATAATAAAAATAAATAACAAAACTTGAAGCTAAAATAAAGAAATAA
Source organism: Bacilli bacterium (assembly GCA_017477845.1). Lineage (GTDB taxonomy): Bacteria > Bacillota_I > Bacilli_A > RF39 > UBA660 > RUG13868. Next base: position 105,465 of record JAFUTR010000017.1, on the reverse strand, counting down.
AAATAAAAAGTAAATCCATAATTTTTGAAAGCATACACATCAAAATTAGGCATTAATTTAAAAAATATTAATAAAGCAACTATAGAGTAAAAAGCACATTTATACATTCTATGATATATAGCATAAAAATAAGTAAAAAACATATATAATAGAGAAATTCCATTTACTTTAATTCTTTCACTTTTATTTGGATAATAAATCTCCAAAAATTTAGAATTATATATTTCAGAATACTTAAGGACATCACCTGACTCAAATAACTCTCCACATCTTGGACAATACTTTGACTCTTTTTTTATTTTAGAATTACATTTAGGACATATCATAATAACACCTACTTTGCAATAATTGCGAACTCAAGAACTGATTCTATTTTACCATGATGTAATTTTACTACAAAAGAATAATTTCCTTTTTCTGTTATTATATTACTTAAATCATTAATAAAATCTCCATCATAAATCATATATTTTTTATTATATCCTTTTAAAACTCTATTATAAATAGTCATTTTATCAAATGTGACATCATCAATTTCTAAAATATTTGTATCATTTCCATTACATTTTGTTTGAATATTTTTACTACCAACTGAAGTATAACAATTATAACTATTTATGCTAATATTTATTCCATCATCAAGATTTATATATGAAAAATATTCTCCAACTGATAATGACTCTATTTTAATTCTACTCAAAGTAAAAGGAATGATTGTAGTACTCTCCTTCATTTCCATAGTAAGCCCCTTTTCCTTTTCATTAATATATAATTTATAAACTGGATTCAAAAATGTATGAGTAGTTTCAATTTCAATTTGTCCCACTGTTATTTTAAAAATAATATACATTATAACTACTAAAGAAATAACAACAGCTACAAAATTATTTTCAATAAATTTAGACATATAATACCTCTATATCTTTTCAACCTAATTATACTATAAAAATTATATTAAAAACAGTAATTACATATTTTCATTATTAAATAATTAAAAAAAAGAAAAAGAAATGATGAAATAATTAAATGATTATTAAATAATAATTCTCCTATGATAATAATTATAATATTTATTAAGAAATTAGTAATTGCAATCGATAAGTGAAATTTCTTATTTAGTATCTGTGAAATAACAACAATCCCTCCAACACTTAATTCCATTTTACAAACAAGACCTGTTACAAATCCACTTATAACACCACCTATAATTGAAAGAATTAAAATATTAATAGATAAGTTAAATGAAATAAATTTAGTACAAAATACAAAAAATGGATATATAAGAACTGTTATAAAACTACTTAAGAGTTTATTTCTATCGAGATAAAAATAAGATAACAATAAAAAAAATACCTGTAATAATAATATAATTAAAGCTGAATCAACATTAAATAAATAGTTTAATAAAATAGCAAGTCCATTAATGCCACCGGCTACTATTTTATTTGGTTTAATTATAATATTAAAATTTAATGCAGAAATAAACAATAAAACTAAAAGAAAAAGATATTTTCTAAATATCTTACTCCCCACCATGCACTTCATATGCGTCACAAACAACGAAAAATGCATCCTTATCAATATTATTAATTCCCTCCTTTAAAATATAATACTCCCTTGTAGGAATTACACAAAAAAGTACTTTCTCATTTTCTTTAGAAAAGCCTCCTATAGCATCAAATATTGTAACACTATGTCCTAAAGAATTGATAATATATTTTTTAACTTTATCAGTTTCAGAAGTAACTATATAAAAAGCCTTACTTCTACTTACTCCAAGTATTACTCTATCCGTAATTTCTGTCATAATAAATAGAACAACCAAAGCATATAAGGCCTTAGTAATACCAAAAACGAATATTCCAGATACTACTATAATAGATTCAACAATAAACATAGCTTTACCTAAACTTATTTTTAAATACTTATTTAATATTTGTTTAATAATATCTGTGCCACCAGTTGTGAATCCTGCTTTATATACAAGTCCAAATCCAATTCCACCAAGAACTCCACCAAATATTGATGATAATAACAAATCATTAGTCTCAAAAGCAATATAATAAGAAATTAATTCAGTTAACTCCAAAAATAATGGAAGAAGTAATGAACCTAATATTGAGCCATATGTTTTTTCTTTTCCTAAAAGAGGAAAACTTATTATTAAAACTCCTATTGAACATAGCAAAACAAAAAGTGAAGTATTAATTCCAAATAATTCTTTAAAAACCAAAGATAGCCCAGAAACTCCACCAAATACAAGATTATTTGGTGATAAGAAAAAAGTGAATGAAACTGAAAAAGAAAATAGACCAAGAAAAAAATACAAATACCTTGAAACAATTTTTTTATTATACTTCATTTACATCCTCCCTAAGCTTTGCTTCAATAAACTTATCAATTTCTCCATTCAAAACAGCATTAACGTCACTTGTTTCCCATTTTGTTCTATGATCTTTAACCATCGAATATGGATGCATTACATAACTTCTAATTTGAGAACCAAATTCAATATTTTTTTGTTCCCCTTTTATCTCATTTAATTCATTTTCTTTTTTTTCGATTTCTATTAATCTTAATTTATTTTTCAATATCTTCATCGCATGTTCTTTATTTTGCAATTGACTTCTTTCATTTTGACATGTAACTACTATTCTAGATGGTATATGAGTAATTCTAACTGCTGAATCAGTTGTATTAACACCTTGTCCACCATTACCACTTGACCTATAAACATCTATTTTTAAATCATCCGGACTTATTTCAATATTAATATCATCTTCTAAAATTGGGGTCACTAATACAGAAGCAAAAGAAGTATGCCTTTTATGATTAGCATCAAACGGAGATAATCTAACAAGTCGATGAATTCCTTTTTCACATTTTAAATAGCCATAAGAATATAATCCTTTAACAACCAAAGACACACTCTTTACTCCTGTCTCATCACCTTCTTGAAAATCAACTAACTCATATTTATATCCTTTTTTATCACACCATCTTTGATACATTCTATAAATCATCATTGCCCAATCACAAGCTTCAGTCCCACCTGCACCTGCATGTATTTCAAGTATGCAATCATTCCTATCATAACTACCATTTAATAAAAGTAAAAGTTCTAAATTGTTTAATTTCTCATTTAATTCTATATACTCATCCTCAATAAGTTTTTGCGTATCTAAATCAACTTCATCACTAACCATTACTGATAAATCATTTATTTCATTATTTAATGAAGAAATATCTCCAACAACTGATTTCAAACTATTTAATTTATTAATAACTCTAGAACTATTTTCTTGATTATTCCAAAAATTAGAATCAAGCATTTCATTTTCTAATTTATTTATTTCATTTTTTTTATTTTCAATGTCAAAGTAACCTCCATAAGCTACTTATTTTCTGAAAGCTATCATTTATATTCTTTTTAAGTTCATAAAGTTCCATAAACGCCTCCATAACAATTAAATTATAACATATATAATTATTTACGAAAGAAAAACTTTAGATCTTAATGTATACTTTTCAATAAGATTATCTATTTTACTTGCCCCACAATTTGTATAATCACAATTTTTTATTATTTCATTTTTATCAATTTCTATTTCATTATCAAATAACTTATTATTTTCTTTTATTTTTTTATCTATTATTTTTTTTATGCTCATTAAATCCAAATTATTGAACTTAAATATTTTTTGTACCCCACTCAAATATTTACTATCTTCTTCTCTTTTTATTTCATTAAATCCAAGATTATTATTTTCTTTTGTTCTTTCAGTTAATATAATAACTGCATTATTGAAGGAGATTTTCTCTTTATTTGCATCCATCAAAAATCCATTTTTTAAAATATTATTTATAAGTGTTCTAATAGAAATATGAGCCTTATCTATGTTTTCAAACAATACAAGTGAAATTGGTTTTTCCTTTAAAGAATCAAATATAGACTTTTTTTCATTATAATAAGAACCTAAAAATGAATTAATTGAATATTCACTTTCATAATCACTCAAATCTATAGTTATAACATTATTATTAAATAAATATTTTGCATAAAGTCTTGCAAGAAAAGATTTTCCAACTCCCTTATTTCCTTTAAATAAAAAAGAAATAGGAACAGGTTCTTTATTAAAGAACAATTTATAGCTACTGTCAATTAACAAATCAATGACATCATTTTGTCCAAAAACATCTTTTTCAAGTTTACTTTTTAGTTTTGATAAAACATTTTTACTATCTTTAGGCATCAATATATTTACATTATATTTAGAACTGATAACAGAATAAATTAAACTTTTTTTTATTTTAATTCTTCTTTTTTTACTCATCAGTTTAATATCATTTTTATTAATTATATCTTCTATATTTTTTTCTTGTTTTCTAATCATTATTGCTTTATCATATAAATTATTTTTAATGTATTTTTCTTTTTCTTTTCGTAAGATATCCAATTTTTTTTGATATTTAATACTTAAAATAGAAGTTTTATCTTCTTCAATAGCGGCTTTTGAACAGATTTCATCCATTATATCTAGTGATCTATCAGGTTCTTTTCTATTAGGTACATATTTTTTTGAAACAGTTATTATTTCTTTAATAATTTCATCATCTATTATTACATTATGATATTCTTCATATACTTTTTTAGTTTCCTTTAATATATTAAAAAGAGTATTACTATCTGGTTCTTCAACTATAATTGTTTGAAATCTTCTTGATAATGCTTTATCTTTTTCAATATATTTTCTATATTCACTTATAGTAGTAGCACCTATTATTGTTATATTTCCACGTGCTAATGCTGGTTTTAATATATTACTTGCATCTATTGCTCCATCAGCGCCACCTGCTCCTACCAATGTATGTATTTCATCTATAAATAATATTAAGTCATTATTATTTTCTAATTCATTAAGAATATTTAATACTTTTTCTTCAAATTCACCCCTATACTTTGTCCCTGATACTAAATTAGCCATTGAAATTGATATTACTTTTTTATTTTGAAGTTTTAATGGTACATCTTTATTTACTATTCTTCTGGCAAATTCTTCTACTATTGCAGTTTTACCAACTCCTGCTTCACCAATTAATAAAGGATTATTTTTATTTCTTCTAGATATTATTTCAATTAATCTTGATACTTCATTTTCCCTTCCTATAACAGGATCTATTTCGTTACTTTTTGCCCGTTCATTTAGGTTAACTCCCATTTTTAATAGCATTAAATTATTATTTTTATTAACTGAAAATTGATCATTTTCCACTCTCTCGAGCAATTGGTTAATTTCTATGTTCATTTCATTTAATATTCGGTAGAATACTCCCTCACCTTCCTCTAAAATGAGCAAGAAAATAAGATTTAAATCTATTTCTTTTTTCTTATCCACTGATATTAAAATAGCATCATTTATTATTTTTTTCATCAAAGGAGTATATATAAATAATGAATTATTTTCTTCTCCATATCCTATTAAACTAATTACTTTTTCTTTAAAAATATCATAATTTATTCCAAATTCATTTAGTAAAATAGAAATGCTATTCCTACTTGATAAGACAGATAAAATAAAATGTTCAGTTCCAATGTAAGAATGCTTTAATAAATTCATTTCTTTTTTTGATCTTATTAATACTTTTTTCAATTCATTAGTAAAATTTAAAAACATAAAATCTCCTTTCATACAATGTAATTATATGAATATTATGTTTTATGTTTTACTTAAGTATTCAAAAAAAAAGAAGTTTCCTTCTCTTTTATATTAGTAATAATACTATTAATAGAACTAAGAATAATTCTAATAATAATTTCCATACTGATTTTAGCCATCTACCATAAGAAATATCTAAATATGATAGTGTAGACATCAATATAACGCTTGTAGGAGCTACTAACATTGTAAGTCCATACATTGATTGCCATATAAGTGCAATTTTTCCAACATTCTCTGTAGCAACAAATGCAGTTACATAAGGTGCAGCTTGTCTTACTCCATAGTATGACTCTACTGTGAAAATACTATATACTATAGCAACAATACACATTACAAATACATTTAATTCTCCATCTAGAGATAATATTGGTTTTAATACTGTTAATAATACATTAACATTAGTTATACAAACAAGTACTGTATAAGCCATAATTATTAACACAGCAGGTTTAATAGCATGTTTAGCACCATTTGCAAATTCATTTAAGAATTTAGTAAAACTTTTTCTATAAATGAATGCAAGAATTAAACTACCAAGAACTAAAACCACACTTGCTTCAAGTAATGTCCATAAACCAAATGCATTATTAGAAGTTAAACCAAGAACAGTATTAAATGCTGTATAAACACCTTTCGTAAATCCGCTTCCTGTTGGATTAATAAACTTATCTGTAAATTCAGTAAATACTGTTACACCAAATACACTCCATGAAATAAATGCAAGTGCCAAAACTACTAACATTACATCAAGAACTATTGCAATTGGTAAAATTTTCTTAACGCCTTGTCTATCTACTTTCTCTGGAACAAATATACCTTGTACAAGATTTTCAGTATCTTTATGTTTTCTTGCATAAAGTAAAACATTAATTATTACAACCAAATATGATAATACAAGTATTAATATTTTCCATCCAACATCTTGATTAGCTTCTACTCCCAAAACATAAGATAATCCATATATATCATTAGATGAAAATACAGATCCTATAAGTCCTGCAGTTACTGACCCAACTGTAAGCATAGCAGCAGTAATTTTATCATATCCCATTAATAAGATAACTGCTATAACAAATGGGAAAAATGCAAGTATTGGAAGTGATAGGCCAGCCATTGATGATAATAGGCAAAATACTAATGATACTATTATCATAAATACCCATTCACAATGTCTAAAACCACTTACAATTTTATCAAGCATAACTCTGTAACTTGGTATTTTATGAAGTATTCCATATAAACCTCCAATTGCTAACACATATAATGCTATATGGCAAAAATACTGAATAGCAATAGCTACATAAGATACTACTGAAAATAAACCAATTTTACCTGATTCAACTTCTGAAAATTCCTTACCAGAAACTGAAGTAACTGGAAGTATCCAAGATGCAAGCACAACTAACAAAATTGTTATTAATGCAACCTTAAACAAATTATGTTTTTTCATATTTCCTCCTTTAAATAAAATTATACAACAAATAATAATTAATTCCAATATTTTAAAAAAATTTCATCAATAATACACAAATTACCTAAATTGAACTACTTCAGTTTTACATATTAAGTCATGAAGTCCTAGTTTATCTTTTCTAAATACCACAAATAATGCTGATAATATAACGAATATAGATTGCAAAGTCTCTACAACAAAAACTGTATAAGAGTACATTCCTCCAGTAATGAATAACAAGAAAATGATTGATATAATTGAAGATAATCCATCATTAATTAATAAACTTCTTATTATAAAATCATAATTAGTAAGTTCCTTTTTAGATGAAGAAACTTTTATACCTAATAACTTTTTCCCTAAAGTCTGACCATTATTTATATATGCAAAAGTACCAAAATATCCTATAGAAAGTATTACTGAAACAACAGATATAATAATAGTCTCTTTTTCAATAATAAATCTATCATTAAAGTATGCCTCAGAAAGTTCATCTTCTGTTATTTCTTCGTTAGCATATTTTTCAATCAATTTTTCTTCATCTTCTACAGCCTTTTTATATTTTTCACTCTGTGGTATCCAAAATGTAAGTAAAGATAAAATTACAGATAGTATTAATACATCTATAAGATATGCCCCTATTCTTTGATATGAAAACGCTTTTTTCATTAATATCTCTCCTTTATAAACATTTTATAATCATTTAATATATGTTCTATTTCATTAATATCTTTTGTTAAGTATATTCTATTTTTTATTTCATTAGATAGTGGAAGTCCTTTCAAATACCATGCTATGTGGTTTCTGATTTCTAAAACTGCTACTTTAATATTCTTAATTTCTTTTAAATATTTTAAATGTTTCATACACATTTCAACTTTTTCAAGAGAAGTAGGTTTTTCTATTATTCTATTATTTTCAATATATTCATTAACTTCTTTAAATATCCAAGGATTACCAAGCGATGCTCTTCCAATCATAATAGCATCACATTTTGTTTCATCAAGCATTTTTTTTGCAGAATAAATATCAGTTATATCTCCATTTCCTATAACAGGTATTCTAACGCTTTCTTTCACTTGTTTGATAATACTCCAATCTGCTTTTCCAGAATAGCCTTGGCTCCTAGTTCTAGGATGAACACATATTGCACTTGCTCCAGCTTCTTCACATATTTTTGCCACTAAAACAGCATTTATTGAATTAAAATCCCAGCCACTTCTAATCTTTACAGTTACCGGAATAGGAACAGCCTTTACAACCGCTTCTACTATTTCTTTTATTTTTTCTGGATTTTTTAATAGAGCAGATCCAGCTTGGGCATGCAAAGCGACTTTAGGTACAGGACACCCCATATTAATATCTATAATATCTGGATGCATATTTTCATAAATATATTTTGCCGCTATAACAAACGATTCTTTATCACTTCCAAATATTTGCTGTGCAATTGGTCTTTCCTCTTCTGTCATATAAAGCATATCTATTGTTTTCTGATTATTATAAAAGATTGCTTTATCACTAACCATCTCTGCATAAATGAGTCCACAGCCCATTTCTTTAGCAATGCGACGAAAAGAAGAATTACACACACCTGCCATTGGAGCTAACACAACTCTATTTTTTATTTGAACATTCCCAATATTAAAACCCACTAGAATCACCAATTAAATTATACATCAAAAAAAAGAAATAGAGTATATCTATTTCTTATTCTTCATCATCTTCTTCAATAGATTTTATTTCATCATTATCTTTAATTACTTTAGATAATTCATCTTTAGTCATTTTTGTATATCCTTTAATTCCTAATTCTTTTGCTCTAGCTTTTAATTCATCATAGCTTTCTTCTTTATCTTCTTTATCATCTTCATCAGGCATCTTACCATTTTTTACTAAATAATCAATTTGCTCCTTAGTAAGTGTTTCATACTCTAGTAAATTTTCAGCAATTAAAGAAACTAAATCAGAGTTTTCACTTAAAATTTTCTTTGCATTCTTATAACATTCATCAACTATCTTACGCATCTCAAGATCTATTTCATGTGCAACCTCATTTGAGAAGTTACGTGTTTTACCATAGTCTCTTCCTAAGAAAACTCCACCTTCTTGTTGCTCAAGTTGAACAGGGCCTAAATCACTCATTCCATATTCAGTAACCATTGCTCTTGCAATCTTAGTAGCCTTTTCAAAGTCATTATGTGCACCAGTTGATATTTCTCCAAATGTTAATTCCTCTGAAACTCTTCCTCCAAGTAAACCAGTTATTTCTTCTAATAATTCTGTTTTTGTAGAAGTATACTTTTCTTCTCTTGGAACCATCATGTTATATCCGCCTGCATGACCTCTAGGAATAATTGTAACTTTTTGAACTTCACTAGCATTACTTAATTTAATACCAATTACAGCATGCCCAGCTTCATGAAATGCAACCATTCTTCTTTCTTCTTCAGTATATTTTTTACTCTTCTTTGCAGGTCCCATTATTACACGGTCTGTTGCTTCATCTATTTCTTTCATAGTAATTTGTTCTTTATTACCACGAACAGCAAGAAGTGCAGCTTCATTCATTAAGTTTTCTAAGTCTGCTCCACTAAATCCAGGAGTACGTTTTGCAAGATTTTTTAATGAAACACTTGGGGCTAGTATTTTATTTCTTGCATGTACTTCAAGTATTTCTTCTCTTCCTTTTACATCAGGTAAATTAACAATTACTTGTCTATCAAATCTTCCTGGTCTTAATAATGCTGGATCAAGAACATCTGCTCTATTAGTTGCAGCAATTATTATTATTCCTTCATTAGCACCAAATCCATCCATTTCAGTTAGTAATTGGTTAAGTGTTTGTTCTCTTTCATCATGCCCTCCACCTAAACCAGTTCCTCTTTGACGACCAACTGCATCTATTTCATCGATAAATATTAAGCATGGTGCATTATGTTTTGCTTCTTTAAACATGTCTCTAACACGACTTGCTCCAACACCAACAAAAAGTTCTACGAAATCAGATCCACTAATGTAATAGAAAGGCACATTAGCTTCACCAGCAACTGCTTTAGCTAGAAGTGTTTTACCTGTTCCAGGAGGTCCAACTAATAATACTCCTTTAGGTATTCTTGCCCCAAGTTTTTGAAATCTCTTTGGATTTTTTAAGAAATCTATTAATTCTTTAACTTCTTCTTTTTCTTCCTTTAATCCAGCAACATCTTTAAATGTTGTTTTATTTTTTTCTGTATTAAGTTTTGCTTTACTTTTACCAAAATCCATTGATTTACCTGCAGCACCCATTTGTTTAGATAAGAACCAATATCCAATTCCTACAACTAAAACAATAGGTAAAACATTAACTAAAATAAATAATAATGGACTTGAATCAGGATCAACATCTGTATCTAATTTATAATTCAAACTTTCATCTACAGAAATCATTTGAGATATGATTGAGTCTGTTAAAGGAGTAGTAGTACGGAAAGTTTCTTTTTCTTTATATCCCTTTAACTTACCTGTAATTACATACACACCTTCACTAGAATGTTGTGTCACAACAACCTCTGTAACATTTCCTTCACGTATTTCACCTAATAACTTATCATAAGTAATATCATTAACCTTACTTCCCCCAACTGCTAAAAAGTAATAAATAAGAAGTACACATAATATTAAAATTAAATAAGGTGCAATTCCTCTTTTTACATTTTTTTTCTTCATTTACTTTCCTCCTTAACTATATTTAATTATTATATCATAGTTTTCATTTTTTAGTTTAGTATATTTAGATTTTTTTAAACCTGGAATCCAAATAATTTTATCTTCAGAATCGACAACAATTGGCCATTTATCTCTTTCATCAAGTGGAACCTTACAATCAATAAAAATATCTTTTACTTTTTTGTATCCTTCAATTTTCTTTAAATACATTTTATCGCCAAACTTCCTTGTTCTCACATATAAAGGAAGCTTAACTTCACTACTTAGTATTCTACATACATCATTATTATTGCTATCACATGAATCTATTACTTCAAGTTTATGCCCATTAGGAAGTGATGCATATTTAATTAATTCTATATTATAATCAATTACCTCTTTTATCTCTTTAGAAAAATAGACTTTATCATATGATTTTATAACATCAACGTTATGTGGTAAACAAATTCTTGAATTTGATTTTCTAGATTCAATTAAATCCATAATTAATTTAACATGTTTATCATTTATAATCATTAAATCTTCTTTATAAATATCTTCTAAAATTGTAGCAATGATTTTCTTTTTTATTAATATATCTAATTCTTTATATTTAATGACATCAATTTGATTATTCTTATACACTTTATCAATAGATTTTTTTATTTCATTATTTATAAATCTATCATATTCATTAAGGGTTTCATTAAACTTAATAAATTTTTCATGAACATTTTTATCTTCTTCTTTAAGAAAAGGAAGAACAGATAATCTATATCTATTTCTTGTATATTTTCCTTTAAAATTAGAAGTATCTACAACATAAGGAATACCATTTTTTTCATCATATTCTTTTATATAATCTTTTGTTAAAAATACCAGTGGCCTAACAACTTTATAATTACCATTATCTATTATTTTATCAAATCCACTATATCCTTTTAGAGTTGAACCTCTAACTATCCTCATTAAGATAGTTTCGATTAAATCATCACCATGATGTGCTGTCATTAAGTAATTAGCATCATATTTTTTTACTAAATCTTCAAAAAAGTTATATCTTATTTTTCTTGCTTGATTGTGAAAATTATCATCACCATATTTCTCTATCTTCATAGCTTCAAAAACACAATCATGCTCCTTGCAATAATTCATTAAAAATTCTTGTTCACTCTCACTCTCACGTCTTACATTATGATTGACATGAGCACAAACTATTTTAATATTAATATTTTTTCTAATATCTAGTAAGATATTTAATAAACACATTGAATCAGGTCCTGCTGAGTTACCTAAAACAATAGTATCACCATCTTTTAATTTTATTGTATTTAATAAAAATTCCATAACCTTATTCATAATGTCACCACAACAATATATTTTATTAAAAATTTATTAGATTATCAAGAAAAAGAAGATATATTTATCTTCTATTTTTCATTAGGCAATTTAATTATATATTCATTTTCTTTAGAATAGTAGTATTTTTCTCTTAAATATCTAGCTATATACTCAGGATCTTGAAGTTTTAATACATCTGTAGATAATTCTTGTTCTTTTTCTTTTAATGTTTCTAATTCCTCATTAAGCTTTTCTTTTTCATCATATTTAGATATTATTTCTAAAGACATATTTAAAACTAACGTAAAAAAGTACACGATGAATAAAAAGCTACCTACACCAAAAAATAAAAAACGTAATGCACTTTTTTTAGCTTTTTTATGAACTTTAGTTTTTTCATTTCTGCTCACTTTTTATATCACCCACTTTTACATATACATTTTATCATTACTTTTATGATTTGTTATTGTTAATGTAAATAAAAAAGTGTTAATTTACATTAGTTTTACAAAAAAAGTATCCATTTGGATACTTCAATTATTTTGCATATGGTAATAATGCAATTTGTCTTGCAACTTTTACTTGACTTGCTACATGTCTTTGATGTTTAGCACAGTTTCCAGTTACACGTCTTGGTAATATTTTACCTCTTTCGTTAACAAACTTTCTTAATGTTTCAACATCTTTATAATCAACGTCATGTCCTGAGCACATATAACATACTTTTTTCTTTTTTCTAAAAAATTCTGCCATTTAAATTATCTCCCTTCTTAATAGAATGGTAACTCATCTGGATCTATTTCTATGTTAGAACCTGCATCCCAAACGCTTGCCCCACTAGCACCTTCATTTGAACTGCTAGAAAAATCAGACGGAGTAAGATCATTTGAGTCAGAAAAATTCATATTTGTTGGAGCATCTCCTTTTCTATCTAAAAATTGAATTGAATCTGCTACAACATATGTAGACCATACTTGATTTCCATCTTTTCCTGTATAATTATCTACTTGAAGTCTTCCATCAAGTGCTATTTGGTTTCCTTTTTTCTGAAATTTAGCAAGATTTTCTGCTTGCTTTCTCCAAGCAACTACACTAATAAAATCTGCAGTTCTATTTCCGTCTTGATTAGCTGACGAAAAATTTCTATCAACAGCTATTGTAAATCTAGAACGAGCTACACTACCACTACTTGTATTAACATATTCACATGTTGGATCTTTAGTAAGACGACCAACTAAACATACTCTATTCATATATTACCTCATTTCTTATTCTTCTACTTTAACAGTTATGTGACGAATAATATTTTCATTAATTAAAGCAACACGGTTGAATTCTTTTTCAGCTTTTGAACCTTTTTCTTCAATTAAGTAATAGAAATAATAACCTGTTTTGTATTTGTTAATTTCATAGGCAAGTTCTTTTTGACCCCACTCTTTTGCTTCAAGAATATTAGCTTTCTTTTCTAGAAGCATAGCTTTGATAGAATCATTAACACCTTTGATTTGAGATTCTTCTAAATCAGGTTTAACTATAAAGATTAATTCATATTTGTTCATCTTTACACCTCCTTTTGGACTATTGGCCATATACTGGCAAGGAGTATTAAAAATACTCGTAAGTAATATAACAAAAAAGAAAGAATTTGTAAAGTTCTTTCTTAACATTATTTATTAATTATCTTTTTTGTTATCTACATCTATGCTATTCTCTTCAGTTTCATTATTGTCTTTTTTTTCTACATCATTTTCATCAACTTTAATATCATTATCTTCACTTTTTTCTTTAACTACAGTGCATTCTTTATTATCTTTTCCTAATCTATCCCTTAAAATAAATCCACTTCCAAATGCTAAAAATAATGAGATGATAATGATTTCAACAATGAATACTTTATTTCCTTTACTTTTCTTTCCATTTTCATTAACTTCTTTTACTTCCTTTTCTTCTTCCATTTTATCCTCCTATTATATTTTTATTTTATAAAAAAAGGGGGCTATTTGCAAGTCCCATTATAATAATATTCAAATGTTAATTTAAATTCTTCTAAGTACTTTTTAATACCAACTTTTTTAATGTATTCCTTAGCTTCTTCTTCGTTAAAATTAATATTTTTAACTGTATATCCCGTTATTGTTTCATCATCATACATAATTGTAATTGATCCATTAGATGATTTACATACTAATTTTTCAGAATTAATAGAAATAAAAATTAAATAAATAATAAATGTTAAAGCAGCAAGAATTGTAAGTAAAAATACTATTCTAATAAATTCCTTCTTCATCTACTTCCTCCATTATTACGCTTAAATAATTCTATTAACTTATTACATACTTCTTTTTTATTTTTTATTCTACTACTATTAGTTACTTTTAAACTATCTGTATAATACCTATTATTATCTCTATCATAAATACTTATAAATACTTCATTATCATTTCCATAATTATTATTTATATCTATCCTATTTAATTTACCAGTAACACCAATTCCATACGAAGAATTAGTATAATTAGAAATAACACGACTCATTTCTTTTGCGGTTTCCATACTATAAACTGAATACCTATCTATTATTTTCTTACTAACACCCATTTTAATTTTATATTCATTAGAATAAGTAACAGCACTATACTTTAATACTTCACTAGATCCTTCTATATTAGTTATTTCTGAAACAATATATCCACCAGTACAACTTTCCATTGTTGATATAGTCTTTCTATTATTTATCAAAAAATCAACTAATTCTTTCATACAACCTCCATTATTTTTTCTTATTTAATAATTCAATTATTCTATCATTACCATGTACTATCTTCTTTAAAGATTTTCCTTCATGTATATAGTCAATAATCTCAGCAATTCTTTTTGAACAATTAACTACATTCATCCATTTATATTTACTAAATTCTTTAGGAATATAAGTTAAATTTGTCGTATATAATTTATCAAAATATTTTTTCTTATAAGCATCTTTAAATACATTAATTCCTTCAGTAAACAATGAAAATGTTGTTATAAAGAATATCTTTTTAGCACCTTTTTCTCTTAATTTAGCACCAACTTCTATCATTGATGAACCACTAGCAATCAAATCATCTACAACAATAACATTTTTATCCTTAACATCTGCACCCATATAAGCATGCTCAACAATTGGATTTTTACCATTAATTATTCTAGTTAAATCACGACGCTTGTAAAACATTCCAACATCACTTGATAACATATCTGCATAATATCGTGCTCGCTCCATTGCACCCATATCAGGACTTATTACTAATAAGTTATCAATTATATCTTCTTTTTGAATTAACTCTTCAAGAATAATATTAGTTGGATAAAAATTTTCAAAAGGTAAGTTAGGTATCGCATTTGCAACTTTTCTTTCATGGCAATCAAATGTAATAATATGGTCAATATTTAATCTTTCAAGTTCTTGTAAAGCAATTGCGCAATCTAGTGACTCTTTTCCTTTTCTTTTATCTTGTCTTGATTGATACAATAGTGGTGTAATAATAGTAATTCTTCTAGCATAACCAGATAAAGCACTAATACACCTTTTAATATCTTGAAAATGTTCATCAGGACTCATATGAACTTTAAATCCATGCATTTCATAAGTAATACTATAATTTCCAACATCACTTAAAATAAAAACATCTTTATCTCTTACTGTTTCATTAATAGTTACTTTCCCCTCGCCATTATTAAATCTAAAAGAATTAAAGTCCATCATATAAGACTTTTCTTGTCTATTCATTTTCTTTAGATAATCGTCTACTTCTTTACCAATCTCATCAATATTTTGCATTACAATTAATTTCAAATCATTCATAACTTACTCCTACTACTTTTTATTTTATTAAATATTCAAGTGCTTCTTTCAAAACGTTATTTCTGTCATATGATGTATCAAAATATGGAATGTTTAATCTATTACATTCACTTTCTAAATACTTTGAAAATTCTATATTATCTTTAGCCCATTTAAGTAATTCATCATCACTTATTTTTTTAGTCCAAAAATTTTCTTCATCATTTTCCCTAATAAGTTTAACTTCTAATAATGGATCTATGTCTTTATAACCCATAAATATTACTTTAGTATTACTAGTATCAATAAGTTCTATATCTTTAGGATATAAAAATGGAGTATCAAATAAATATTTTTCTTTTAAATAATTTGTATCTGTACTATTATCTATTATTATTCTATTAATAATTCTACACATAATTGGAGATACACTTTCCCAATCATTATATTTTAAATTAAATGATTCACAAATTCCCCTTTTAATTGAATCCATTTTGTAATGAGTATATCCGTAATTATTAAGCATTAATGATAATGTTGTTTTCCCACTTCTCGCAGCTCCTGCTATAATTATGTGTTGCTTTTTATTATTATTGTTGTAAGTTTTATAAAAAGAATAAAAATTTTTGTTATTACTTTCAACTTCCACTTACAATCACCTACTTTCTTATAATTTTATCATAAAGACTGACAATAATAACATTTCTTTATCTATATTTAAAACTATTAGACTAAAAATTGTCATTTTTTTGTAATTAATTAATGTAAAATATTTTACAATTTATTCTATTTCAAAAAGTAATAAAATCTTTTTTTTGAATTGACATTACACTTTTAATATGCTAAGTGTGTGTTTATTATTAATAGTTTTACTTTTTATCACTTTTTTCTTTTTTATCATTTAAAGAACATGCCTTTATAAAAGAGTTAAATATTTTCTTACTTATATCATCAGCAATACTTTCAGGATGCCATTGTATTCCTATATGATAATTTTGATTTTTCATTTCTATTGCTTCAATATAATTATCAGAAGAAACTCCTACTATATCGTAATAATCGTTAGGCAATACATGATAATTATGCCTACTAGTTACTTCAAATTTTTCTTTTTTTATTATTGAATATAGTTTACTTGATTTATCTAAAGTAACTGAATGCATATATCCCTCTCCTTTATGATTAATCAAACTGCTATTTCTTTCATTCCAAAGATTTTCTCTTTTATAGTTTGACATAACTTGCATTCCTAAACATATACCAAGAGTCGGTATATCTTCTTTTATTAAATACTCAAGAATAAATCTATCATACTTATTTATTTTAAAACCTCCAGGAAGTAAAACACCATCACACATCTTAATCTGCCTAATTATAATATTTTTTTCTTTTTTAGTTAATTCTTCCTGATCATTATATTTAACACTTGTATAATTTATTGTTTGTGGAGGAAGTATTCCTAAAGGTATTGCTCCATTTTTAATAATTGCATTTCTATATTCTTCATTTACTATTAAATTGTTTGTATTTCCTGGATACTCTACTCTTAACACTATTCCAATTACAGGACTCATTCTATCACCTACTTTATTATACAATAAAAGAGGCTTATAAATAAACCTCTATACATTAAATCTAAAATAACAAATGTCTCCATCTTGCATTAAATAATCTTTTCCTTCAAGACGTGTCTTACCAGCTTCTTTTACTTTTAACTCACTTCCATATTTATCTAAATCTTCATAAGACATTATTTCAGCCTTAATAAATCCTTTTTCAAAATCAGTATGAATTATACCAGCACATTCTTTTGCATTCATTCCATTTTTAAATGTCCATGCTCTTACTTCATCACTTCCACCAGTAAAATATGTCGAAAGTCCTAATAAGTCATAAGTAGCTTTTATAAGTTGATCTAATCCACTTTCTTCTACACCAATAGACTCTAGCATCTCTTTTTTCTCATCATCTGATAAGTCACTTAAATCAGCTTCCATTTTAGCGCATGCTTTAACTACCTTAGCTTCTTCATTTTTAGCATATTCTTTAACTTCTTTTACATATTTATTATCTCCAAGTAATTCATCTTCTTTTACATTAGCAAGATATATTATTGGCTTCATAGTAAGTAAACAAAAACTTTTTAAATATACTTTTTCTTCTTTTGTAAAAGACACGCGTCTTAAAGCAACACCATTTTCTAGTGATTCTTTTGCTTTTAATAATATTTGATATTCAAATAATGCATCCTTATCTCTATTTGTTTCTGCTTTCTTTTTAATTTTATCTATTCTTGAATTAATAATCTCCAAGTCTGATAAAGATAACTCTAAATTTATAACTTCGATATCATTTACAGGATCAATCTTACTATCTACATGAATAATATTATTGTCTTCAAAACATCTTACAACTTCTACAATTGCATCTACTTCTCTAATATGAGATAAAAACTTATTACCAAGACCTTCTCCAGTTGATGCACCTTTAACAAGTCCTGCTATATCAGTAAATTCATATGATGTTGGAATTGTCCTTTGAGGATTATATATTTCAGTTAATCGATCTAATCTATGATCCTTAACCACAACTACACCAACATTAGGTTCTATAGTAGCAAAAGGATAATTTGCCGCTAAAATATTTTGTTTTGTTATTGCATTGAATAAAGTAGACTTTCCAACATTAGGAAGTCCTACTATCCCAGCTTTTAAACTCATTTTATCACTCCTTTACAGAACTGGAGAAATTCCAGGTCCTATTGGTATACCAATAATATAAGTAAGTGCCACTATCATAATCCAAGTAAATCCTATAATTAAGAAATATGGAGAAACAAATGAAAGTGCCTTTTTTATCGTTACTGGCTCTTTCTCAGTATTATAAACGTTTAAGTATCCTAAGTAAATAACAAAATATGCTAAAAGTGGAGTAAATCCTTTAGCCATTGAATCTGCTGCTCTAAAAATAAATTGTGCAAATTGTGGTGATATATTATTTTGCATTAATAATGGTACAACAGTTGGTGCGAAAATTGACCATTTAGAAATTTGCGTTGTTACAAAAAATCCTGAAATTGCCATAAGAATTAATATTGTAATTATTAAAGGTAATCCACCAAAAGGAAGATTCCTAATGGTTTCAGATGAAAATGCTACTATTACAGTGCCAATATTTGTTTTCTTAAAAACTGCAATAAATTGTGAAGCAAAGAATATAAGTACAAATAAATATCCTGTATCTTTTAAATAAACAGCAACTTTATCGATTAAATCTTTATCACTTTTAATTGATTTTGCTCCAATCCCATATGCAATACCAATTACTAAAAATAAAATTGAAATTAAGAAAGTAAATCCTTCTTGGAAGTATGCATTTTCTCCAAATAATTGCCTAATATACGCTTTCTCATTCATATCTAGAAGTAACCCGCTTAAAGGAAGTCCAGGAATAAGCATATAAATAAATAAAAGTATAAATATAATAAATGTAATCATAGCATTTCGTAACCCTTTTTTCTCCATTGCTTCTTCTTCTAGTCTTTTTTGCTCTTCTTCTACCACATCAGATAATCTGATTTCCTTTGTAACAGAATCTTTTTCATCACTAAGAATTCTATATTTACCAATTTTATTACTTATAATTCTTTCTATTACATAGGTGCCTACTATTGATAATACAATTGAAGAAATAATTATTATTATTAAATTTGATAAGATACTAACATGATATGTATTATCGATTAACCTTGCAGCTTGTTCTGTATATGGAATCAAATTTATTTCTGCACTTCCTGCAAAAATACTAACTCCATACCCAAAAGCAACTCCAGAGTAACTTGCAACAATTCCAAGAAGTGGATTCCTACCATTTGCTAAGAAAATAAGTGCAGAAAGAGGTATTAATATCACATAACCTACTTCATTAATTATACTTGAAATAGTAGCAATAAATATTATAAAAAATGTTATAACTTTGTTATTAATCTTTAAAGTTCTCTTTTTTATAAATGTATCAATAAACCCACTTGCATGAGCAACAGATAATCCAATTAATGCTATTAATAAGGTACTAAGAGGAGTAAATGATGCAAAGTTCTTTGCAGCATTACTTATTAAATATTTAAATCCTTCATAGTTAAACATGTTTTCAACTACAACTAAAACACTTTCTAGATTTCCAGATGTATTAATTTTAGAATAATTAGCTTGAATTTGCAAAAATGATAATACTGAACTAAGTAACATTACCAATAAAGTAAGTACTATAAACATTGTAACTGGATGAAATGATATTTTTCTTAAATGAATTTTCTTTTTATTAATCATAAATTCACCTACTTAACAAATTTCTTTATTTTTTTGTTAAATTCAACTCTTGGCATCATTACTATTCTCGAGCATTTAACACATTTTAACTTCATATCTGCACCAACTCTAATAACTTCCCATAAGTTTTCACCACATGGATGTCCTTTTTTCATTGTAACAATACTTCCAACTATTATTTTATTCTCATTCATATTCTACTCACTTATATTTAATATTTCTAGAATTCTATTTAAGTCATTAATATTATTAAAAGAAATATTAATTTTATTTGAACTAATCTTTACTTTAGTTCCTAATTTTTCACACATTATATTTTGTACATATTGGTATTCATTATTAGTAGTTCTTGGTTTATTCTTATGAACTTTTTCTATTTCTTCATTTTTTGAAAAATTTTCTAAATCTCTTACATTTAAGTTTTCTTCAACAATTTTATTTGCAAGTGCTATTATATCTTCTTTATTCCCCATTTTACTAAGCACCCTTGCATGACTCATAGATATTTTTTCATCTATTATCATATCTTTTACTTCTTCAGGTAAATTCAATAGTCCAAGCATATTTGTTATATGACTTCTACTTTTTCCTAATCTATTAGCTAGTTCTTCTTGAGTAACTCCCATAGCATCTAATAAACTTCTGTATGCCATAGCCTCTTCAATAGAGTTTAAATTTTCTCTTTGTAAGTTTTCAAGAAGAGCAATCTCCATCATTTGTTGCTCACTAAAATCTCTGATAATTGCAGGTATTTTATCAAGACCTGCTATTTTACAAGCTTTAACTCTTCTTTCTCCAGCTATTATTTCATACCCTTTTATTGAACTTTTTTTAACTATAATAGGTTGGAATACTCCATGTTCTTTAATTGACTCAGCAAGTTCATTTAACTTATCTTCATCAAAAACTTTTCTTGGCTGATAAGGATTTGGTCTTAATTCATCAATTGGAAGTTCAACTACTTCATCAACTGAAGAAGAATCAAGTATTTTCTCTTCTATTGAATCAAAATTAATTTGTTCATTATTGAATAATTCTTCAAGCCCTTTTCCTAAAGCTCTTCTTTTATAATTATTATTGTCCATTTCTTTCAATCACTTCCTTTGCTAAATTTATATAGGCATCTGTTGCCCTGCACTTTGGATCATATGCTAAAATAGGTTTTCCATGAGACGGACATTCTGCAAGTCTAACAAGTCTTGGAATAATTGTATTATAAACTCTTTCTTTAAAATACTTTCTAATTTCTTCAACTACTTCAAATCCTAAATTAGCTCTTGAATCAAGCATCGTTAGTAAAACTCCTTCTATTTCTAAAGATGGATTTAATTGTTTTTGAGCCATCATAATTGTATTAAGTAATTGCATAATTCCTTCGAGCGCTAGAAATTCACATTGAACAGGAATTATAACAGAATTAGATGCTGTTAAAGCATTAATTGTAATAATACTTAATGTTGGTGGACAATCAACAATAATATAATCATATTTATCACGAATTGTTTCTATTTTATTCTTTAATTGTGCTCCTTTAACAAAATTAGGTTCTTCTTTAGATTTTTCAAAAAATTCTGTTTCCAATCCACTTAAATTAACTGTTGCAGCAAGTAAATCAAGTCTTTTATAATCAGTATGGATAATTGCCTCTTCAATTGTGCATTTACCAATTAAAACATCATATATTGTTTTATCAATATCTCCTTTATTCATACCTATTCCTGTAGTTGAATTTCCTTGCGGATCCAAATCTAAAAGTAATACTTTTTTACCTAAATATGCTAAAGATGCAGATAGATTTATACTTGTAGTAGTTTTTCCAACTCCACCTTTTTGATTAACAAGTGCTATCATTTTTCCCATCTACATCACCTCTTTATAACTCTTATTATATTTTATCAAATATTGTTAGATTAATAAATCCTTTTTTAGAAAAAAAAGAAAGCAATACCGCTTTCTTGATTAGGCATTTTTTTGTAAATTAATTACTATCTTGTAATTTGATACATCATCTTGTTCTTCAAACGAAACTTTATAACCATTTGTTTCAAGATTTTGAATTGTATTTTTTATATCATTAATTGCAGTATTAATATCTTTTCCTGTAGGAATTGTAATTCCTCCAATAGGTGCAATAGTACTTGCTACTGTATTATCACTTGTTGGAATATTTGAAACATTAGCATTAAAATAGTTCGCAAAATTATTAGATACTTCACCTTCATTATTTTGAGTTTGATTATTGTCCATTGCTTGAACAAACTTAAATCCTCCATTATCCACTTGACTTGGATCCTTCATTAAATCTTTAACTTCAACTTGTGATTCTTTAGTTAATCCCCCAATATCAACAGAGTTTTCTCTTATTTTATTTATATCTACAATTGTAGGATTTATATCTAAATTTTGAACAGGTTTATCATCTTGAACTTCATTATTAATATTAGATTCAGCAATAGTATCATTTCTTACCTCGTTATTTTGTTCAAGTATTGGGATAGAAGGCATAGTAAATGTTGGAATACTCTCTTTTTCCTTGGTTTCATCATTAACTACATCTGTTGCATTCATTAAATTAGATGATTCAGAAGTAACAGAAGGTACTTTAAAAGAATCAACTTGAGAAGTACTTACTTCACTATTAGCATTGCTACCTTGTAAAAATGGATTATTAACAACAGTGTTATTACCTACTTCCAAACTATTATTTTCAGGTGTTGAAATCAAAGTATTACTATCCACGTTTGCACCTCCATCTTTCATTTCCTTTATTACTTTATCAAGTTCTCTAACTGTCATTTTCTCATCTATTATTCTACCCATCATTCTTATTTGTTCATTTTTATCATCAATATTTAACAAACTTCTGGCATGTCTCTCTGAAATTTTTTCTTTTAATAAAGCATCTTGAATTTCATCAGGAAGTGCTAAAAGACGAAGTTTATTTGATACAGAAGACTGAGTTTTTCCCATAGTTGCAGCAAGTTCTTCTTGAGTCATATCATCTTCCAACTCAAGTATTTTTTGATATGTTCTTGCTTCTTCAATAGGTGTTAAATCTTTTCGTTGTAAGTTTTCTATTAAAGCAACTTTAGAACTCTCTTTATCATCTAAATTTTTAACAATCGCAGGAATCTTTGTTAATCCAGCCATAGTAGATGCCTTATATCTTCTCTCACCAGCAATTATTTCATACTTATTTTCAACTTTTCTAACTATTATTGGTTGAATAACTCCATGTTCTTTTATTGAAACAGCAAGTTCTTTCAAAGCCTGATCATCAAAAACTTCTCTTGGTTGAAATCTATTAGGAATTATATCGTCTAAATATAAATATACTACCTCACTATTATTTTCCATATCTAACACCCTCTTTATGCTATTCTAATACAATTATAAATTAAAATTATTAAAAAGTAAAATCTTTATTTTAAAAAAAAGCAAGTTTTATTACTTGCCTTAAGACATATATTCTTTTTTTATTATCTCCATCCTTCTTGGATATTTATCTTTAGTTTTAAATATTTTTTTATACTTAACTAAAGTTCTATTACTATTTTCAAAAGGAAGTAAGAACTCCACTGTTTCATTTAAAGATAATCCAAGTAAATCAGATTTTTGAGAAAATGCTTCTATTTCTTCTCTTGCATTTCCTTTCATAAATATTAAGTACCCATTAACTTTTAATGCTTTTACTGCTATCTCGGAAAGAATTCCAATTTTGGCAACTGCTCTTGCTGTTATTACATCAAATTCTTCAATATGAGTTTTAGAGTAGTCTTCCATTCTAGAGTGTATAGCATATATTCCCTTTAATCCAAGAGAATTTATTACTTCATTTAAATAATTAACACGTTTTTGTAGTGAATCAACTAATACAATATTCAAATCTTTAAAGAATATTTTTAAAACTATTCCAGGAAATCCTGCTCCACTTCCAACATCACAAACTTTAATAGATTTATTTAAATCAATTGTTTTATATAATGTTAAACTATCATAAAAGTGTTTTAAATAAACTTCATTCTCTTCCGTTATAGCAGTTAAATTAATTTTATTATTCCATTCAATTAATAATTTATAATACTTTTCTAGTAGTAATAATTGCTCATCTGTTACTTTTATACCTATCTTACTACACTCTAAAATAAACTCTTCTCTATTCATTTTTATTCCTCTTTAAATATAACAATATCATAGATATATCAGCTGGATTTACTCCACTTATTCTTAAAGCTTGTCCTAATGTGTTTGGTTTAATATCATTAAGTTTTTGAATTGCTTCTTTAGCAAGATTTGGAATTTTTTCATAATCTATATCATCACTTAATTTTATTTTTTCATATTCTAACATTTTATCTGCTTCTTTAAGTGCTTTAACAATATAACCTTCATATTTAATATTAATTACTACCTGTTCAATAACATCATCATTAAATTCTTCCGCTAAGTATTTTTTAATATCTTTAAAATTAATTTCTGGCCTTTTCAATAACTCAAATAAGTTAATAGAGTCATAAATTTTAGCACTTCCTAATCTTTCTAAGTAATTATTAGTTTCTTCTTTTGGAGTTATTTTAGTAGACTTTAAAACATCTTTTAAGTATTCAATATCATTCATTTTTTTATTAAATTTATTAAATTCTAAATCACTTATTAGTCCTATTTCATGTCCATACTTCATAAGTCTTATGTCAGCATTATCATGTCTTAAAAGTAATCTATATTCTGCGCGTGATGTTAAAAGTCTATAAGGATCTATTACTCCTTTTGTTACCAAATCATCAATAAGTACTCCAATGTATGCCTCATTTCTTTTTAAAATTAATGGTTCTTTTCCATCAAGTTTTCTTACTGCATTTATTCCAGCAATTAATCCTTGTCCAGCAGCTTCTTCATATCCACTAGTGCCATTTATTTGTCCAGCAGTAAATAAGTTTTCAACTAATTTACTTTCCAAACTAGGTTTTAATTGCAAAGAGTCTATTGCATCATACTCAATAGCATAAGCATATTTTACTATTTCCGCATTCTCAAGTCCAGGTAGTGAATGCACCATTTTCTCTTGTATATCATGGGGCATACTTGTAGAAAAACCTTGTATATAAATATCATCATAATATACACTTTCAGGTTCCAAAAATATTTGATGTCTTTCTTTATCTGCAAATTTAACTATTTTATCCTCGATTGATGGACAGTATCTTGGTCCAACTCCTTCAACATATCCTCCATACATACTTGATTTTGTTAAATTATCTTTAATTATTTTGTGAGTTTCACTTGTTGTATAAATCAAGTAACATGGTATTTGTTCATCTGGATTATAGTTTGGAATATTACTAAAAGAAAAATTATATAATTCTTTATCTCCAGGTTGTATAACAGCCTTAGAATAATCAATAGAGCTCTTTTTTATTCTAGGAGGAGTACCAGTTTTTAATCTTTTTATATTGAAACCAATTCGTGATAAGGCATCACTTAAATGAAGAGCTGGTTCTTCATTATGGGGTCCACTTGATATTTTAGTATCTCCATATAAAACCATTCCCTTAAGATATGTTCCAGTAGTTATAATAACAGATTTACCTAAAACTTCTTGCCCATCTCTTAGAATAACTCCTTTAAAAACTCTATCTTCAACTATTAAGTCTTCTGCCATTGCTTCAAGTACTTCCAAGTTTTCTTGATTTAAAATAGTCTCTTGCATTTCTTTTTGATATGTTACTTTATCTGCTTGAGCACGAAGAGCTCTAACAGCAGGCCCTTTTTTAGTATTTAACATCTTCATTTGTAAGAAACTTTTATCTATATTTTTTGCCATTTCTCCACCTAAGGCATCAATTTCTCTTACAATTATTCCTTTAGCTGGTCCTCCAATAGAAGGATTACAAGGCATATCTGCTATATTTTTTATTTTTCCTGTTATTAATAAAGTCTTTTTTCCAAGACGAGCGGATGCAAGGGAAGCTTCACATCCAGCATGCCCTCCACCTATAACTATTACATCATACATAATATCACTTCCATAAATCTACTGTATTATATAACAAATACATAAAAAATAAAAGATATTAATTTAATTCAAAAAACTGTTAATTATTTTTAACAGTTTCTTTTTCTTTGGCTACAGTGAGCATTAATTTAATTCTATTAATTTGGTTAGTATGACTTGCTCCAGGATCATAATCAATTGCAACTATATTACTATCTTTATATAACTCTCTTATCTTTTTAATAACTGCCTTACCAACTATATGATTAGGAAGACATGCAAATGGTTGAACACAAACTATATTAGGTATTCCTTCTTTTATAAGCTCTACCATCTCCGCAGTTAAAAACCATCCTTCACCTGTTTGATTACCTAATGAAAGTATTCCTTTAACATTGTCAGCTAGTTTATAAATATCAACACTTTTTTTAAATCTAGTATTCTTAAGAGCTTTATCTATTGGTTTTTCATATAGTCCAATAATATCAATCATCTTTCTACAGCCATAAGCATATGCATAACCATTTTTAAGAATTTTTGATTTTGCAATACCATCATAAGCAGAATACTTAACAAATCCCATAAGTTCAGGAGCACATACTTCAACTCCTTCTTTTTCTAACCTATCAACTAAGTGATCATTTCCAAAAGTATGATATTTAATTAAAATTTCTCCAACAATTCCCACTTTAGGTAAATTCTTTTCAACAATTTCAATTTTCTTAAAATCATTTACTATTTTCTTTATATTAGATCTATAATCAATTATTCCGCCATTTAGTATAGAATCACAACAAATGTCATTCCATTTTTCATAAAGAGCTTGTGCTTCACCTTTATTCTTTTCATATGGTCTTGTTGCATACAACAACTTCATAAGTAAATCACCATAACTAATAGCTTGTAAAAATTTATTAATTAAAGAAATATTTAAATGGAAAGCTTGATCTTTTTCAAGCCCACTAAAGTTTAAAGACATAACAGATACTTGAAGAAGACCTGCATCAACAAGTGCTTTTCTAATTAACCCTATATAATTTGTTGCACGACATCCTCCACCTGTCTGAGTTAATATAACACTTGTGTTATTAACATCATATTTTCCACTTAAAAGTGTATGAACAAGTTGTCCTATAACTATTATTGCAGGATAACATGCATCGTTATTAACATATTTTAGCCCAGTTTCTATCATTTCTTCAGTAGTATCTTTTAAATATACCGGTTTATATCCAGCAGTTTTTAAAGCAGCTCCTAGTAAAGGCATATGAAACTGAGATACATCTGGAAAAAGTAAAACATGTTCTTTATCTTTTTCACTAAAAACATTTTTCTTGTAATTATAAGTTTGATAATTAGTATTTTGTTTTCTTTTATTCATAGATGCAATCAAAGATCTTATTCTAATTTTAGCTGTACCAAGATTATTAACTTCATCTATTTTAATTGTAGTATAAAGTTTATTGTTAAACTTTAATATTTCTTCAGCCTGATCAGTTATTATAGCATCTAGCCCACATCCAAATGAATTAAGATTAACTAACTCTATATTGTCGTATCTACTTACAACATCACAAGCATTAAATACACGAGCATGATACTCCCACTGATTCATTACTCTTAGTTTTGAATCTATTTTACTTAAATGACAAATACTATCCTCAGATAAAACAGCAAGTCCTAATGAATTAATCATTGTATCAATTCCATGATTAACTTCTTTATCAAGGTGATATGGTCTTCCAGCAAGAACTATTGCTTTTTCATTATGTTTAACAATATAATCTAAGAACTCTTCACCTTTTTTCTGTACTTCTTTTTTAAATTTTTCTTGTTCTTTAAAACCAGCCTCAACTGCTTTTTCAACTTCTTTTTTCTTAAATTTATATTCTTTAAATTCAGGTATTTCTAATAATCTTTTAACAAGAGTCTTCTTCTCAAGTGGCAAAAAAGGATTAATAAATGTAATATTATTTTTCTCTAAATCATCAACATTTAACTTAATAGCTTCACTATAAGACTGAACAATAGGACAATTATAATTATTATCTGTATCCTTAAACTCTTTTCTTTCATACATAACACAAGGATAAAAAATGGTTTTTATTTCTTTGCTTATCAAATTCATAATATGACCATGTACTAGTTTAGCTGGATAACAAACAGATTCACTTGGCATAGACTCAATCCCACTTTCATATATTCTTCTATTAGAGTGATCTGATATTACTACTTTAAATCCAAGTTTAGTTAAAATAGTAAACCAAAGTGGGTAATTTTCATACATATTAAGTACTCTAGGAATACCAATTACTCCTCTTTTAGGATTTTCTGTTGGAGTATAATTAAAGATTCTATCATATTTCCAAGAATACATATTTGGAAGAGTACTATTACTTCCATTATTTCCACTACCTCTTTCACATCTATTACCAGAAATAAATCTTTTTTCATTAAACATATTTATAGTTAAAGCACAATGATTTTCACATCTTTGACATCTTGTATTAGTAGTCTTAACTTTCAAATTTAATATTTCCTCTTTCGATAACATCGAACTTACTATTTCATTATCATTATATTTTTTATAATTATCAAGTGCTATTAAGGCAATTCCATATGCTCCCATTAATCCTGCAATAGATGGTCTTATTACTTCTTTTCCAGTAATATTTTCAAAAGCTCTTAAAACTGCATCATTTAAAAAAGTTCCTCCCTGCACTACTATTTTATCACCTAAAGTAGACATATCTCTAATCTTCATTACTTTCTGAATAGCATTTCTAATGACTGAATAAGAAAGTCCTGCAAATATATCACCTAAAGGTCTTCCTTCTTTCTGAGTCTGTTTAATTTTACTATTCATAAATACAGTACATCTACTTCCTAAATCTATAGGAGCTTTGCTTTTTATAGCTAAATCAACAAATTCTTGAACAGAAATTCCAAGACTTTTTCCAAGTGTTTCAATGAAAGATCCACATCCACTAGAACAAGCTTCATTAAGCATTATTGAATTAACAGCACCATCTTTTATTCTAATATACTTCATATCTTGTCCACCAATATCAATAATACTTTCAACACCAGGTAAAAAATGATTAGCAGCTTCAAAATGAGACATCGTTTCTATTTCACTAATATCAAGATTAAATGCAGTCTTAATTAGCATTTCACCATATCCAGTTGATCCACTTTGTCTAATTACAACACCACTAGGTAATTTATCATATAAGTCTAAAATCATTGATTTTACTGTATCAAAAGGTGTTCCTTTATTACTTTGATAATTATCATATAAAAGTTCTCCTTTTTTATTAATTGCAACAACTTTACAAGTAGTACTTCCAGCATCAATTCCAACAAAAACATCACCTTTATAGTTCTCAATGCTTACTTTATTTATAGAATTTTTATTATGTCTTTTTTTAAACTTTTCATAATCTTTTTCATTCTTAAATAAAACAGGTAAATTATTAGATTCATCTTCAGTAAAGTTTTGTAACTTTTCTTTTAATTTTATTAGTTCATCAATTGTGATAACCTTTTTCTTTTCTTTATCTAATATTGACCCAACGCAGACAAATATTTTCGAATCAATTTGAGATTTAACTATTTCATTCTCTTTTAAGTTCAAAGTATCAATAAATCTATCTTTCAAAGTAGATAAATATGTAAGAGGTCCACCTAAGAAAAGAACATTACCTTTGATAGGTTTACCACATGCTAGACCGCTTATTGTCTGATTTACTACAGCTTGCATTATAGAAAGAGCTACATCTTCCTTTTTTGCACCTTCATTTAATAAAGGTTGAACATCAGCTTTAGCAAATACACCACATCTAGAAGCAATTGGATAAATTGTTTTCCCATTTTTAGCAAGATCATTCAATCCTTCTGTAGTTGTATCAAGTAAAACAGCCATTTGATCCAAAAAAGAACCAGTTCCACCTGCACAGCTTCCATTCATTCTTTGCTCAATAGTTTGATCAAAATAAATAATTTTTGCATCTTCCCCACCAAGTTCTATACAGACATCAGTTTCTTTTGCATATTTTTCTATAGCATTTTTACATGCAATAACCTCTTGAACAAAATTTACGTTTAAAAACTTTGCAAGTGTAATTGCTCCACTTCCAGTCATTGTTATAGTAAAATTACTATTTTTAAATTTATCCAATATTTCACTTAATAACTCATCTATTGTTTTTTTAGTATTAGAATAATGTCTTCTATATTCATTAAAAAGGATTTGATGCTTATCCATAAGAACTAATTTAACAGTTGTTGAACCTACATCTATTCCTATATTTAATGTTTTCTTATTTACCACTTTCATAAACTACCACCATTAAGATAAATGGTAACACTAAAAAAAAAGAAAATCAAATTTTGAATTTCTTTTTCACATTTTTACATAATTACTTTCCTAAGCAAAATTGACTAAACAATTGATCAATTAATTCATCACTATAATTTTCACCTAATATCTCCCCAAGCTTTGTCCAAATTCTTTTAATATCTATAGCAACTAAATCTACATATACTTCATCATTTATTCCTTTTTCAACATCTTCAAGAATTTTTAAACTTTCCTTAGCTAAAGTTATTTGTCTCATATTAGTAAAAATATCAATATCATTTTCCATTATTTCATCTAAATTAAATAATTCTATTATTTTATCTTTAAGTGATTCTATCCCATCATTAGAAATAGTATCAGTATATACCGTATTCTTAACTAATGTTTCATCAATTATAATTTTTGTTTCCAAGTCTTTTTTATTAATAACAGTAATGTACTTTTTATTTTTTAGTTTTTTAATTAATTCCAAATCATCATCTTTTAATTCTTCATTATTATTTAAAACTAAAATAACTAAATCTGCTAAGTTAATTTGCTCTAGACTCTTGTCCACTCCAAACTTTTCAACTACATCACTAGTATTTCTAATTCCTGCTGTATCAATAAAATTTAATTGAATTCCATTTAAAGAAATACTTCCTTCAACAATATCGCGAGTTGTTCCAGCTATATCAGTAACTATTGCTTTATTTTCTCCCAAAAGTCTATTTAAAATACTACTTTTACCTACATTAGGTCTTCCTATTATAGCAACATTTATTCCCTCTTTTATGATTTTCCTATTTTCACTTTCTCTTATAATCTCTAAAAGAGATTTTTTCATATTTGTTACTCTTTCTTTTATCATATCAATAGTTACTTCTTCAATATCTTCATACTCAGGATAATCTATATTTACTTCCACATTAGCAAGTAATTCTAATAATTCTTTTCTAAAATTTTTAATAACACTAGTTAATCTACCTTCTAATTGATTTACTGATTGTATTCTAGATTTCTCAGTTTTAGCATTTACTAAATCCATTACAGCTTCAGCTTCTACTAAATCAATTCTTCCATTTAAAAAGGCTCTTTTCGTAAATTCACCAGGTTCTGCAAGTCTTGCTCCATTTAAAATCATAGTTTCTAAAATTTTATTTGTAGAGGCAATTCCACCATGACAGTTTATTTCAACAACATCTTCTCTTGTGTATGTTTTAGGTTCTTTCATTACAGACACAAGTACTTGATCAATAATTTTTTCTCCATCATGAATAAAACCATAATTTATAGTATGACTATCTACTTTAGTTAAATCTTTTCCTTTAAAACTTTTATTAACAAGTTCAATAGATCCTTTTCCAGATAATCTTACAATTGAAATTGCTCCTGTTGCTTTTGCTGTTGATATTGCGACAATAACATCATTCATATTATCACCCCTAAACACGTGAATTATATCATAATTATTAAAAAAATCCTACAATTTTTTATTAATTGCAAGATTTTTATCATTAATCATTTCTTATTTTTATTACAACACATCTATTAGGTTCTTCACCAGTACTTTCTGTATAAACATACTTATCATCATTTAAAACGTTGTGAATTATTCTTCTTTCATAAGAATTCATTGGATCAAGCTTAACTTCAATTTTACTCTTTGCTACTTCCCTAGCAACTCTTTTTGCCATTCTTTCTAAATTTTTCTGCTGCTTTAACTTATATTCTCCAACATCTAAATTAAATTTATAGAATTGTCCCAATTCATTTTGAATTATTTGCTTAACAACAACACTCAATGCATTCATATTTTTACCATCTCTACCGATTAGTAAATTATTATTATCACTATGTATCGTTAAATTCAAAATGTCATCTCTTACTTTTGTCTCAATTTGTACATCAAACCCCATATCATTAACAATTTTTAAAACTGTCTCTTTTATAAAATTATTAATATCTGATTTCTTAGTAACAGTTAATTCTATTTTCTTTCCTTTAAATAATCCACCTTTTTGTTCTTTTACATCATATAGAATATCATTTTTTTCTACTGATAATTCACTCATTGCATTTTCTAATGCTTCTTCTTCTGTTTTTCCAGAAAATACATACTTCTCCATAACTAAATTCTCTCTTTCTTTCTTTTAACAAGCAAGTTCTGCACTACTGTGAACAAGTTTGTAGTTATCCAATAAATATTAAGTGCTGAAGTCATAAATAATGATGTAAATAAAATTACAATCAACATAATCCTACTCATCATCTTCATCTGTTCATTATTTGGATTTGATGATGAATTAAGTTTAAGTGAAAAGAATGTTGAAACTCCAACTATAATAGTAAGAAGAATATATAAATAATTTCCTCCAGTTAATCCTGTCATTGGAGTTGTTCCAAGTTGAAATCCTAACAAACTTTCTTCAAATATAGCTGGAACTCTATTAATTGCTTCCAAGAACCCAATAAATAATGGAATTTGAATTAATGCAAATATACAACCAGAAATTGGATTAATATTATACTCTTTATAAATCATTAACATTTCTTGTTGTTTCTTCATCAATGATTCTTGATCAGTTTTTCCTTCATATTTCTTTTCTAATCTATCTAATTTAGGTTTAGCATCATTCATAAGTTCACTTTGCATTGCTGTTTTTTTACTAAGTGGAAAAGCAATTAATCTTATAAGTAAACTTGTAATTATAAGCCCCAAACCATAATTACTTAAAATATTTCCAAATTGAATAATAACCCAGGCAAGTGGTTTAATTATTACACTAGTCCAAAGACCTTCATATCCTCCACTACCAATTGAGAAATTCTTACACTTTGGTAATCCATTCACATCCACATTATTTTCTTCATACAAAGTTCTAATTTCTTCATTTTCAGGTTGACATAAAATATTTTCATATAGTTGTTGCCCAGTTTTTGTATTTTTAACTACTTTGTTATCTGAATCCTTTAATGCAGTAGCACAACCAGATAGTAAAAAGACAGAAAAAACAAGCAAAATCAATTTTCTTAAATTATTTTTTTTCATTAAAAATCTCCTTTTGTTTTTTTAATTTTTCAATTAAATAGATAAAATCTTTTTCTTTAGACTCAAAATCTAAATCTATATACCCGTTCCTAATTATTATAATATAATCAGTTCCATTTTGGTAGTTTTTTTTATATTTATCAATTATAAATCTTAATTGTCTTTTATATTTATTCCTATAAACCGCATTTCCAAGTTTCTTACTAACAGAAATACCAAACCTATAATGACATAAACCATTATCCTTATTATATATAATATAACTTCTATTTTTTACAAAAATTGAATTATGAATAATTAAAGAAAAATCTCTACTTTTTTTTACGGTATGTAATTTATCCACACAAGTCACCTCAAAAATCTATAAACCCATTATATCATAATAAGAAAGTTTTATAAAACAAAAAAACCACTGATTACAGTGGAATTCTAAACTAATTTTTTACGACCTTTACTTCTTCTTTTATTTAAAACATTTGTCTTTTTACGAGCAAAGAATCCATGTTTTTTAGCTTTTTTTCTATTATTTGGTTGATAAGTTCTTTTCACAATTCCACCTCCAAACTAAAATCGACCTTATTATAATAAGGATTTTCTCAAATGTCAATTAAAATAATAACATTAAATTTAAAAGAAATCAATAAATTCTTTTATACATATTAATATCTCTATAAAAATATAATATCACTACTATCATTATGTATTACATAAATATTAAAGTTTTAGAATTAATCTTCTCTCCTTTTCATTTTCAATATTATTATCCTTTATATAATATAAATTTTGTAACATATTTAAATTTTTGTTTAAAACATTTCTACCTATTTTTCTTACCTTTGGAGCATTTATAAAACACATATCTTCATTATTATGTAAAAAATCATTTCCTACTTCTTCTAAATATGGCAAATCAGCTACCTCTAAAGACTTATTCATACTTAAAAATGAATCACCTATTATTCTTACTTTAGGCAAATTTAACCTTTTGATTAAATTATTTGACTCAAGAAAATAAATACCAATATCTTCTAAATTAGGAGCATAAAATTTTTTTAAATCTTCATTAGAAACTAGTACATAATCATCTATTACTTTAACACTATCTAATTTTAAAGAATATAATTTTTTATTATTATTTAAAAAGAAAAATGGAATTTTTTTAATTTTAGGCAATTCTAATTCTTCTAAATATCT
Source organism: Bacilli bacterium (assembly GCA_017477845.1). Classification (GTDB taxonomy): domain Bacteria; phylum Bacillota_I; class Bacilli_A; order RF39; family UBA660; genus RUG13868. The sequence continues at coordinate 70,533 of JAFUTR010000017.1, read as the reverse complement.
ATTATGAGAAAGTGACCAATCACCAATTTCCTCTATATTTTTTATATTAATTTTCTCTAAAAATAAGTTACTATTTAAAAAATTCCCTCCAATTTTCTTTACTTTAGGAATATTTAATTCTTTTAAATAAATATTATTTGATAAAAAATCATTTGGAATCACATCAATATCTCTCTCATTAGAGTAACATATCATTCTATTATGATCATCCAATTTTATAACGATATCCTCACCTATTTTAATAGTTTTCATAATTATATTATTATTTTTTTCATTTATAATAGATATTTTTTCATTACTATTAATCTGATTTAAAGATGTAAAAGAATCATTTCCTATTATTTTTTTCTCTTTTAAATCTAATATATAATTATCAAAGACAATGTATCTTGATTTATCTAATACTATAGGATTTCCCTTTTTTATACATATATTATTAGGACAATAATAAATATCTCTATAAAAATAGTTATAAGCATACATCTTACTGTCACAAGCCTTTACATAATTCAATAAAGTAAAAGAATCGTTAACTTGTTTTATATTCAAATTATAAAATTTTTCAAATGATTTTGTTAAACCAGGAACTATATTATCCAAATTATTATCAAATGTAGCATCACAATTATCCACTGCATGATTATATCTATTTTTGATAGAAATAATATTAACATCACCCTTAGTAAATTGAATACTAATAACACTTGTACCATATTCATCATCCCTTTGAGGATTAGTAAAATCAAGTCTATTTAATAAATCTGCATTTTCTTTTACAGCAAAAAATACATAACATTTTTTAATCCTATTCTCCCTAAATGTACACAATTCTTCATCTTCTTTATAATATTTACGAAATTTTTGAATATCTTCATTACTTAAACATTCAAATAATGTATATTTACAAGATTTTAATAATTCTTTAGGAGATTTTGTTACAAAATCAAAATAATTATCTTCATTTTTTGCAACTTTATAATACAAATAATTAATATAATGAGAAAAGTCATTTTCCTTACTATACTTTTTAATATCAGAGGCCAAAATATGAGAAAAAGCAAAATTATTAGACAAAATTTCAAACAAAGCTCCATCATTTATTAAAATAGTTGGAAATAATTCTCTACATAAATGCATCATTTCTTCACCATATTTCTTTTTAATTAGTATTAAATCATTCATAAAAAATCTCCGACGCTTATTATACCATTATTTAAATACTTTTCAACAAGTACTGTGGATAATTAAAAGATATCAACATAATTAACATACTTGTTTAAAACTTAAACACAAATTGTTAGAAAAAAAATGTGGAAAATGTGGAAAATTCAAATATTCTTTTTAAAATAAAGGTTTTAATTATGGAAAACTTTGTTAATAATAAGTTGATAATTTTTTTTAATCATTTTCTCTTTTCTTTTTTCCCCATTTGGTCTACAATAATTGTTGTAATTAGGCAGGGGGATTGATAAGTAATGAATAACAATTCTATCTTATGGTCAAAGATCCTAGAAAAGATCAAGAGTGAAATCAATTCTCTTTCTTTTCAGACTTGGTTCGAAGAAACTGAACTGTATGAATTAAAAAACGGAGTAGCTAAAATAATCGTCCCATATGCCTTGCATAAAGACCATTTAGCAAACAACTACAAGAAATTAATAACAGCATGTTTTATTGAACAAACTGGAGAAACAGTTGAACTTGAATTTTTAATACAAGAAGAAATAGAGGAGGAAATACCAGAAACTCCAGAAATAAACATAGAAGAAAATATATATAAAGAAATAGAAAACAATAATTTTGAGTCAAATTTAAATAAAAAATATACATTTGATAATTTTATAGTAGGGAATAGTAATAAATTTGCACATGCTGCAGCTCTTGCAGTAGCAGAAAACCCAGGAAAAATGTATAACCCATTATTTATATATGGAAATAGTGGACTAGGGAAGACTCATTTAATGTATGCCATAGGAAATTATATAGAATCACATAGTAATAAAAGAGTACTATATATTACAAGTGATACATTTGTTAACGAATTTATAGAAATAACAAGAAAAAAAGAAAATAAAAGTGACTTTGAAAATATTGACTTTTTTAAGAAAAAATATCGAGAAATAGATGTATTAATAGTCGATGATATCCAATTTCTTGCAAAAAAAACAGAATCACAAAAAGAATTTTTTCATACTTTTAACAATTTGTATGGAGATGAAAAACAAATTATAATTTCATCAGATAGATCACCAAATGATTTAAAAATATTTGAAGATAGATTAAGAACTAGATTCAATTGGGGACTTCCTGTTAATATATATCCACCTGACTTTGAATTAAAAGTTCAAATACTTAAGAAAAAAATAATAGGGGAAGCCATTAACAAAGAAATACCTGAACAAGTAATAGAGTATATGGCCTCAAACTTAGGAACAGATATAAGACAACTAGAAGGAAGCGTTAATAGGTTAGTAGCATATTCAACGATGATGGGAAGAGAAATAGATCTTGATTTAGCGATTGAAGCATTAAAAGACTACATTAATGCAGGCTTTAGTGAAAAAAATGATGTAAGTAGAATACAAAAAATAGTTGCAGACTATTTTAAAATATCAATTGAAGACTTAAAATCAAAGAAAAGAAACGCGGACATCGCATTTCCAAGACAAATTGCAATGTATCTATGTAGAAAACACACAGATGAATCTTTCCCAAAAATTGGAATAGAATTTGGTGGAAAAGATCATTCTACGGTAATGCATTCATGTGAAAAAATAGAACAAGAAATTAAAAATAACAAAAGTTTAGCAAATGAAATTGATAAACTTGAAAAAGACATACACAATTAACATCTTATTCACAGGATTGTTAATAAAAATATAGTTAAAATCCATAAAAATAAAGCAAAATATTAATTATCAACAATATCCACTATAATAATATAAATAATATCTAAAAGAAAGAAGGAAATAAAAATGAAATTAAAAATTAAAAAAGATTTATTATTAGAAAATTTAAATAAAGTATCAAAGGCAATATCAACTAAAAATCTTATTCCAACATTAGCTGGAATAAAATTTGACCTAACAAAGAAAGGTTTAACCTTAACTGCATCTAATAATGATATAACTATTGAAAAATTTATAGAAATAGACAAAGAAAATATGAATATTGAAAAAGAAGGAATAGTAATATTACAAGGAAAAGATATCTTAGATATAGTTAGAGTTATTCCTGAAGAAGAAATAAATATAGAAGTATTTGATGAAGCTAAAGTTCTTATATATACAGATGATGAAAAAATAAAATATGATTTAAATGTAATTAATAAAAATGATTATCCAAATGTAAACTTAGAAAGAAGTGAGAATTTTGTTACAATTTCAGCAAGTGATCTTCAAAATATTGTAAGAGAAACAGCTTTTGCTACTTCAAATGATGAATCACGTCCAGTCTTAACTGGAATAAGTTTTAAAATAAATGGAGATTTATTAGAATGTGTTGCAACAGACTCATATAGATTAGCTAAAAAGAATTTAAGATTAACAAAACCTGTGGAAGAAAGTTATAACATTATAATTCCAGGGAAAAATATAATTGAATTTTCAAAAATAATAGATAATAACGATAATGAAGTAAAATTACACATTTTTAATAACAAAATACTATTTGAAAATGAAAACTTATTATTCCAATCTAGATTAATAAATGGAAATTATCCACCAACATCTAAATCAATTCCAGAAGAATTCTCATTAACAATTAAAGCAAAATTATCACAATTATATAATGTTATAGAGCAAGCGAGCATTTTAACAACTGACAAAGAGAAAAATATTGTTTCTTTATCAACAAAAAATGATTTATTAACTGTTAAATCAGTATCTAATGAAAAAGGAAAAGCAGAAATGAAAATGAATATAGAAAAGAATAATGATGAAGAAATAACAATAGCTTTCAGTGCAAAATACATGATGGAAGCTTTAAATGCATTAAATACTGCTGAAATAGAAATGTCTTTTGTAGGAGAAGTAAAACCAATTGTAATAAAAAATAATGTAGATGATGGACTTCTTCAATTAGTTGTGCCAATAAGAACATATTAAAAAAATATTATAATCGACATATTTCAACAAAATATGACAAAATAATAGGTTAGTATATATCTCATTCAAGGGGGATATATATGGAAAATTATGAAATTAATGAAGACACATATGCGATAATATCAAAAAAATCAGGATTAACAAAAGTAATTGAAAGAAAAAATGAATATGAAATATCAAAAAATGCATATGAAGTGATGGATGAAAGTTGTATGTATTATGGAAGTAGTTATAAAGGAAGATTAGATGCTGCAAAACAACTATTAAATTGTAGCTATAAATTGCCAATAATAGTGGAAGAAAGTAATGCTTTAGTATTTTTTCCAACTAAATCATCATTGTTGAAAGATTGTTGCTGGATTAATATAAATAGTATTGAAAACATAAGAAAAATAAATAATAAATCTGAAATTACTTTTAAAAATGGGAAAAAAATGATATTTGATATATCAAAATTGTCTTTAGAAAATCAAATTTATAGATCAACAAAATTAGAATCTATATTATTTAAAAGAATTTATTCAAAAAAAAGGGATTAATTCCCTTTTTTCTTTGTTTTTAGGCTTATTTTGTGATATAATGATATTGTGTGTATAGGAATACCAATATGGGTTAAGGTGAGAATATGAGCATTTTTAAGAAAAAAATTGATTATAAGAAAAATAAATTTAGTTAATTTTAGAAATTTAGTTAAACAACAAATTATTTTTGACAAAAGAATAAATATTTTTATAGGAGATAATGCTCAAGGTAAGACTAATATACTAGAAAGTATATATTTTTTAGCACTTACCAAGTCTTATAGGACAAATGATTATAATTTGATAAACAAAGATGAAGAATTTACAAAAGTAAAGGGAGAAATCAAAGATACAAGTATTTCTAAAAGTTTATCTGTTGAAATAGTAAATGAGAATAAAATAGTAAGAATCAATAATAATGAAATTAAAAAAATATCAGATTATATAACTAACCTAAATGTAATATTAGTATCACCTGAAGATATAAATATTCTTCAAGGTACACCAGCAGAACGAAGAAATTTTTTGAATATCGAATTAAGCCAACTATCAAAGAATTACATAAAAAAATACAATGAATTTAATAAAATATTAAAAATAAGGAACAACTACCTTAAAATGTTATATAATTCTTCATCTCCAGATAGAAGATATTTAGATAGTTTAACAGAAAATTTAATTGATAGAGAGATAGATATTTATCAAGAAAGGAAAAAATTCATTGATATGATTAATGAAAGTATATCTAAAATTTATGAAGATATACTTGGTATAAAAAAATTTAATATTAAATATGAAACAAATATTGAATTTGAAAATTTTGATACGGACTCACTAAAAGAAATATTAGAAAAAAAATATAATAATTCACTGCAAAAAGAAATAGATAATGGAATGACCTTATATGGACCACATCGAGATGATTTAAAGTTTTTTATAAATAATGATGACATTAAAATTTTTGGTTCACAGGGTCAACAAAAAGTGGCAATAATATCTTTAAAACTTGCTGAAATAGCAATATTTAAAGAGTTAACTGGTACAAATCCTATAATTTTATTAGATGATATTTTTAGTGAATTAGATTCCAAAACAAGGAATAAATTAATAAATTATATTCCAAATGATATTCAAGTGATTATTACTTCAAATGATACAAGAGGTATTAATAGAAGTTTTTTAGAATCTGCTAAGATATACAAAGTAGTAAATGGAAAAATAGTAGAAAAGGTGGGAAATAACAATGGAAAATGAAAACTATGATTCGTCTTCTATTCAAGTATTAGAAGGACTTGAAGCAGTAAGAAAAAGACCAGGAATGTACATAGGTACAACAGATGTAAAAGGGCTACATCATTTAGTTTGGGAAATAGTAGATAACTCAATAGATGAAGCTTTAGCAGGTTTTTGTAATAACATAGAAGTAGTTATTAATAAAGACAATTCAATTACGGTAAAAGATAATGGTAGAGGAATACCTGTTGATATACATCCAAAAACAAAAAAATCAACTGTTGAAACAGTTTATACAGTACTTCATGCTGGTGGAAAATTTGGAGGAGGAGGTTACAAAGTATCAGGAGGATTACATGGTGTTGGAGCGTCAGTTGTAAATGCTCTATCAAAATGGTTAGAAGTCAAGGTATATAAAAATGGAAAAGTATATTATATAAAATTTGAAAATGGAGGTCATACTGTAGAACCATTAAAAGAAATAGGGGATTGTGAAGAAAATAGAACAGGAACAACAGTCACTTTTAAACCTGATCCTGAAATATTTGACTCAGATATTTATGATTATAATACGTTGATGGTTAGAATCAGAGAATTAGCATTTTTAAATAAAGGACTATCTATAAATTTAAGAGATGATAGAGATGATGAAGATACAACTGGAGAAACTTTTATGTACGAAGGTGGTATTAGTGAATATGTTAGATTTATTAATTCAGGAAAAACACCAGTACATGATGATATTATTCACTTAGAAGGTGAAGAAGATGGAGTATTCTTTGAAGTTGCAATGCAATATAACACAGGATATAATGAAAACATTTATTCATTTGTTAATAACATTAATACACATGATGGAGGAACTCATGAAGAAGGAGTAAGACGTGCTTTAACAAGAGTAATAAATAATTATGCTAGAAAAAATAATATTTTAAAAGAGAAAGACGAAGCACTTACTGGAGATGATGTAAAAGAAGGATTAACAATGATTGTATCTTGTAAACATCCAAATCCTCAATTCGAAGGGCAAACAAAAGGTCGTTTAGGAAATTCAGAAGTAAGAAAACTTGCTGATAGCGTATTTTCACAAGGATTTGAAAGATTTTTACTTGAAAACCCAGATGATGCAAGAGCTATTGTTAATAAGGCAATGCTAGCATGTCGTGCAAGAAATGCAGCAAGAAAAGCAAGGGAAATTACAAGAAAAAGTGACCTTGCCACAACAAATTTCTTTGGTAAATTATCTGATTGTAAGAGTAAAGACCCTAAAGTATCAGAAATATTTATAGTCGAGGGAGATTCAGCTGGTGGATCAGCAAAAAAAGGAAGAGATTCAATGACACAAGCTATTCTTCCATTAAGAGGAAAAATATTAAATGTTGAAAAAGCAAGATTAGATAGAGCTCTTTCTAACGAAGAAATTAGAACAATTATTACTGCTTTCGGTACAGGGATTGGCGAAGAATTTGATTTAAATAAATTAAGATATGACAAAATAGTAATCATGACCGATGCTGACGTGGATGGATCTCATATCAGAGTTCTATTATTAACTTTATTTTATAGATTTTTTAGACCAATTGTAGAAGCAGGACATGTATATGCAGCTCAACCTCCATTATTTAGAATAATGCATGGAAAAACTAGAAAATATGTGCTAAATGAGCAAGAACTTGATAAATATTTAAATTCATTACCTGAAAACATCAGAAATAGGGCAGAAATCGCTAGAATGAAAGGTTTAGGTGAAATGGATGCTGAAGAGTTAAATGAAACTACAATGGACATAGAAAAGCGTGTTTTAAGAAAAATTACAGTAGATGATTGTGTAGCAGCAGATGCAATATTCGAAAAATTAATGGGTGACGAAGTAGATCCAAGAAGAAAATTTATTGAAGAAAATGCTGGATACGTACAGAATCTAGATATTTAGAAGGGAGTGAAGTTGAATGGATAACGAAAATATTGAAGAATTTGATGAATCTCTTGAAAGAGTAGAAATAGATAATAACAATTTTGGTGGATATTTCCATGAAAGAGATAGTTTAGCAGAAAATAACATCGTTGATGAAGTAAAAACATCATTTTTAGAGTATTCTATGAGTGTTATAGCCTCACGTGCGCTTCCAGATTTAAGAGATGGATTAAAACCTGTTCATAGAAGAATTTTATGGTCAATGTATGAATCTGGTTATACTCCTGATAAACCACACAGAAAAAGTGCAAAAACAGTTGGTGAAGTTATGGGTAACTATCATCCACATGGGGACTCTTCAATTTATGAAGCAATGGTAAGAATGGCCCAAGATTTTAACCAAAGATATATGTTAATAGATGGACATGGTAACTTCGGTAATATTGAAGGCGATGGAGCAGCAGCAATGCGTTACACAGAGTCTCGTCTTTCAAAAATATCGCTTGAATTATTAAGAGATATTGGAAAAGACACTGTAGATATGGATGATAACTTTGATGTAACAAGAAAAGAACCAAGAGTATTACCTGGAAGATTTCCAAATGTACTTGTTAATGGTGCAATGGGAATTGCTGTAGGTATGGCTACTAATATACCACCTCATAATTTAGGTGAAGTAATTGATGGATGTGTAGCATATATTAATAATCCTGAAATAGATACTTTAGGATTGATGCAATATATTAAAGGACCCGATTTTCCAACAGGTGGAATAATTTTAGGAAATTCTGGTATCAAACAAGCGTACGATACAGGAAGAGGAACTATTACTTTAAGAAGTAGAGCAATTATTGAAGATCATGGAACACATAGTAATATAGTAATAACTGAAGTACCATATGGTGTTAACACAATGGAATTAAAGAACAAAGTTGCAGAACTTGTTCACAATAAGACAATAGAAGGCATTGCAGATTATCATACAGATTTAAAAGATGGAGTAAAAATAACAATTACACTAAAAAAAGATGCAAATCCTCAAGTAGTACTAAATAACTTATATAAACATACAAATTTTCAAGTATCGTATGGGATAATTCTTTTAATGCTTGATGGTTTAACTCCTAGAACTCTAAGCTTAAAATCTATAATATCAAAGTATATTGATTTCCAAAAGGAAGTTATTATAAGAAGAACAAAATATGATTTAGCTAAAGATGAAAAAAGAGTTCATATTCTAGAAGGATATAAGATTGCTTTAGATAATATAGACGAAGTTGTAAAAATTATAAGAAATGCTGAAACTGATGTTGAAGCCAAAGAGAAACTAATGGAAAGATTTGGACTAAGTGAGGTTCAAACTGATGCAATCTTAGAATTGAGATTAAGAAGACTAACAGGATTGGAAAGAGATAAGATTGAAGCTGAACTAGCTGCATTATTAGCAGAAATAGAGGAATTGAAATCTATTTTAGCATCAGAACAAAAAGTGTTAGATATAATTAAGAAAGAAATGTTAGAAATAAAAGCAAAATATAATGATGATAGAAGAACAACAATTGATATGACAGCTATAGATTATATAGAAGATGAATCATTAATTCCTGTTGAAAATATTCTAATTGCACTAACAAATAAAGGATATATAAAAAGAATACCTGATGATACATTTAAAACTCAGCATAGAGGTGGAGTTGGAATTAAAGGTATGACAACAAATGAAGAAGATTTCCCAGAAAAACTTTTGTCGATGAAAACTCATGATTATATATTAATGTTTAGTAATTATGGAAAAGTTTATAGAATGAAAGGATATGAGGTTCCAGAATTTTCTAGACAAGCAAAAGGATTACCAATAATAAATCTATTACCACTAGAAAAAGAAGAAAAAATAACATCAGTTGTAACAGTAAATGAAGAAAGTGATCAAACATTATTAACATTTATTACTAAAAAAGGATTAGTAAAGAGAACAAAAAGAGAAGAATTTGAGAATATAAGAGCGAATGGTAAAAAAGCAATTGTATTAAAAGAAGATGATGAATTAATTGCTGTCAGAAAAACAGATGGTAATAAAGAAATAATTATAGGATCAAGTAATGGTAAATTAGTAAGATTTAATGAAACAGAAGTTCGTATAATGGGAAGAGGAAGTTCAGGAGTAAAAGGAATAGAATTAGAAGAAAATGAAAATGTCGTTGGTGCTGAAGTAGTAGAACCAAATGCAGAAGTATTAATAGTAACAGAAAAAGGCTATGGAAAGAAAACGCCAATTAATGAATATAGATTAACACATAGAGGAAGTAAAGGAGTAAAAACATTAAATATAACAGAAAAAAATGGAAAATTAGTTTCATTGAGAACTGTATATGAGAATGAAGATTTAATAATCATTACTGATAGTGGAATGACTATAAGAATGGAATTATCTCAAATATCAACTTTAAGCAGAAACACACAAGGAGTTAGATTAATAAGTTTAAGAGAAGATCAAAAAGTATCAACTACTGCGATAATAGAAAAAGAAGAAAATGTTGGAAGCGAAGATGTGGAAGAAAACACAGATGAAACAATAAATCAAACAAATGAACAATAAAATAAGAGAGAAAATCTCTTATTTTTATTGAAAAAATAAAAAGATTGTTATAAAATTATATTGATGCAATAAGTACGGCGGAATCAGGTCAGGACAGGAATGTAGCAGCCTTAACGTTATATTAAGTACTTATGTGCATCATTTTTTTTACAAAGGAGAATAATTGTGGAAAAAGATGATAGGTATTTTATGAAAAAAGCATTAAAAGAAGCTAAAAAAGCTTATGATATAGGTGAAATCCCTATTGGATGTGTTTTGGTTCTTGATAATAAAATTATTTCAAGGGGATATAATAAAAAAAATAGTACTAATATTGTGACAAAGCATGCAGAAATCATTGCAATAGAAAAAGCAAATAGAAAACTAAATAATTGGAGATTAGATAATGTTATAATTTATACAACGTTAGAACCATGTGAAATGTGTAAAAATGTTATAAAATCCTCAAGAATAAAGAAAGTTATTTATGCTACTTCTTCTAATGAATTAAATAGTGACTTTGAAATACAAATGAATAAAATTAATGATAAATATATTGAGAAAACATGCAGCATGATAATAAAAAAGCAGTTTTACTTAATAAGGAAAAAAATAAATAAAAAAGTGGAAAAAGGAAAAAAACTTCAATGAAACATAATAAAACGGAGAAAAAATATTTCCCAGGAAATAATAATACCAAAGGACAAAAGGTAAAATAGAAAAAAAAAGTGGAAAAAGAAAAAAAGTTTCACGTGAAACATAATAAAAAGGAGAAAAAATATTTCCTGGGAAATAATAATACCAAAGGATAAAAAGGTAAAATAGAAAAAATAGTGGAAAAAGGAAAAGAAGTTTCACGTGAAACGTAATAAAACGGAGAAAAATATTTCCCAGGAAATAATAACACAGATAATAAAAGGCAAAATAGGGAAAATAGTGGAAAAAGAAAAAAAGTTTCACGTGAAACATAATAAAACGGAGAAAAAATATTTCCCAGGAAATAGTATTTAAAAAAAGTATATGACAAAAATATATCAAAGATAAAATGTTTATTAAATTTATGTGAACTAAATTACACTAAACAAAATAAGATTTATAGTAAATTTTACATATTAAAAACATTAAAAAAAGAATTTATATAATACTTTATGTGTTATAATATATATGTTATCAAAAGCGGGGGATGATATGGAACATCAAACTTTATACAGAAAATATAGACCAAAAAATTTTAATGATGTAGTGGGACAAAAAATAACAATACAAATTTTAAAAAATGCAATTAATAATAATCAAATTTCACATGCTTATTTGTTTTATGGCCCACGTGGAACAGGTAAAACATCAATAGCAAAAATACTGTCAAGGACAATTAATTGTAAAAAAATAACTGATGGAATTCAGTGCGAAGTATGCTCCAACTGTTTATCTTCTATTAATCCAAATTGTGTTGATATATTAGAAATAGATGCTGCCTCGAATAATGGCGTTGATGAAATAAGAGAACTAAAAAATAAAATATCTTTTGTTCCTTCAGAATTAAAATATAAAGTTTATATAATTGATGAGGTTCATATGCTTTCAACAGGGGCATTTAATGCCTTACTTAAGACATTAGAGGAACCTCCTAAGCATGCTGTTTTTATTTTAGCAACAACTGAACTTCAAAAAGTCCCTTTAACAATTATTTCTAGGTGCCAAACATTCGAATTTAGAAAGATTGATTCTCAATCAATGAAAAGAAAACTTGAGGAAATATCCGCAAAAGAAAATATTCAAATAGATGACACCGGAATCAAAGAAATAATCAGATATTCTAATGGTGGATTAAGAGATGCTATAGGAATACTAGAAAAAGCCTCAGCATATACAAATAATTTAATTGATTCAAGTGTTATAAGAACTATTTCTGGCAATATTTCAGAAGATGATCTTAAAAACTTTATACAAAATATAGAAAACAAAAATATAGATCAAGTTTTAAGTTTGATAAATAGTTACTATGATGAAGGAATAGATTTGATTAATCTTTGTAATAGTGTTATAGACTATGTAAGAAATAGCATGATTAATGAAAAAAAATATAATAAATCTTACTGCTCATTTATAATAAGATTAGACAATGTTGTTAGTATGATGGAAAAATCACAAAATCCTAAGATAATTTTAGAAGCATCTATAATTGAATTTATAATTGACAATGAAAAAAAACAAGATAATTATATTTTAAAAAATAATAATACTAAAACAAAAGAAGAAGCTATAATAGAAAATGAAGAAATATTAAACAGTGATAAAAATAGTAAATCATTTGATTTTGAAAATATAAAAGAAATCAGAGTTAATAATACTTTATATGACCCAAAAAAGGATATTATTTCAAAAATAAGAAATAACTGGAATAAAATAATGGATCTAGCCTTCGATGAAGAATTTGGAAATTTATCAAGAATGATGTCATCTGATACAAGACCAGTTGCAGCAAGCAACTCCAATATGATTCTCGTATCAAAATTAATTGGAATGGCAAATCAAATTAATAAGGAATTAGATAAAGTGGAAAAAATTATTAATAAAGTATTTGATTTTGATTGTAAAATTATATGTATATCAGATGAAGAATGGAAGAATTATACTCTAGAATATAAAAATAACAAGGAAAAATTCAAATATACAGAAGAAAAGACAATTAATAATCAAGTTCAAAAGAAAAAAAGCCTAAAAGAAAAAGCAAAGGAATTATTTGATTAATTATATATAAAAAGGAGAGAAAAAAATGAATATTCAAGCAATAATGAAACAAGCACAATCATTACAAAAAGATATGCAAAAACAAGAAGAAGAGATTGAAAAAACAACATTCGATGGGGAAAGTGCACTTGTTAAAGTTAAAGTAAATGGAAAAAAAGAAATACTTTCAGTAGAAATACAAAATAAGGATAATTTAGAGAAAGATGACTTAGAAATATTAGAAGATATGATAATGGTTGCTATCAATAATGCATTTAAGAAAGTTGACGATTTAAGAGAAAAGAAAATGTCAAAGTATTCTAATATGATGCCAGGTTTATTTTAATGTACCCAAATAGTTTAAAAAATCTAATTGAAAGCTTTAAAATACTTCCTGGAATTGGAGAAAAAACTGCTGAAAGATTAGCTTTCTTCTTAATTAATGAAGATGAAGAAAAAACTAGTTTTTTCGCTGATTCCATTCTACAAGCTAAAAAAAATATAAGAAAGTGTAATGTTTGCAATGGGTTAACTGATAATGATATTTGTGATATATGCTCAGATGACTTAAGAAATAAACAAGTATTGTGTGTTGTAGAAGACCCAAAAAGTATATTTTTATTTGAAAAAATTGGAACATATAATGGAGATTACCACGTTTTAGATGGCTTAATTTCTCCATTGGATGGAGTAGATCCAGATGATATAGGAATAGAAAAACTTGTAAAAAGAATTCAAAATTCAAATTATAAAGAAGTTATAATAGCTGTTAAACCAAGTATTGAGGGGGAGACAACCGCTCTATACATAAAAAAAATAATTGAAGGAATGAATATAAAAGTAACTAGAATAGCAAGTGGAATACCAATTGGAACAGATATTGAATATATAGATAGTATGACTCTAGAAAGAGCTTTAATAGATAGGAAAGAAATAGAATAACTTTTCTACTTTTTTCATAGATTTTTATAAAGGAGAAACTATGAAAAAAATTTCAAGTATAATAAAAAAAGTAATTTTTGCAATAGTACTACTATATTCTTATAATTTAGTTGCAGTTTCATTTAATATGGTAATACCAATTAATTTTTTTACAATTAGCTTTTTAACTTTTTTAGATGCACCAGGATTGGTATTATTAGGATTAATACTTAAACTCTTTTATTGGGGGTGAAAAAATGTGTTTAGATATAAAAAAGGATGATTTTATTCAACAAATATCAAAATACATAAAAAAAGATAAAATAAATCATGCATATTTACTAGAAACAAATTATACAAACAAAATAGAATTAGCACGAGCATTATCAAATCATATTTTATCTTTAAAAGATAGAATTGATATATCAAATTTAGAAAAAAACTATGATTTTACCATTATATCATCTGATTCAAATACAATAAAAACGGAAGAAATAGAAAAATTAAAAGAAATGTATAAAACAAAATCGATTAATGGAAATGTAAGAATATATGTAATTGATGGAGCAGAAAAATTAAATGAATTTGCTGCTAACAAATTACTGAAATTTTTAGAAGAACCAGAAGAAAAAATAATTGCAATTTTATTAACTGATAATAAAAATAGTGTTTTAAATACAATAGTTTCCAGATGTCAAATATTAAGATATATAGTTAAAGAAAATAGATTTAAAGATTATGATATTGATTATATAAACTCATTATTTGAATTTATTTTTAACATAGAAGAAAATAATGAAAAGGCAATAGCATATCAAAATAGAATAGATATAAAAAAATTATCAGACAGAAAATATTTACAGGAATTTTTGGAAAATTTGATATATATATATGGAGATATTTTAACGTACAAAATAAAAAAAGAAAGTGAATTATCAAAAGATTATGAGAAAAAAATTAAAATAATTAATGATAACAATGATTTTATTAAAATTCAAAACAAAATTAATTCAATAAATGAAGCAATATTGAGATTGAAATATAATCCTAATATTAAACTTTTTATTGATAAATTAATAATTATGATGTCAGGAGTTGATACAAATGTTTGATGTTGTTGGTATTACCTTTGAAAAAGGAAATAGGGTATATTATTTTTCAAATAATAAATTAAATATAAAGAAAGGGGACAAGCTAGTAGTTGAAACAGAACGCGGACTTCAGTTTTGCACCGCTGCAACTGACATTATACAAATACCAGAAGCAAAAATTGTTTCACCATTAAGACCAATTCTAAGACTTGCAACAAAAGAAGACAAAAGAAAAAACGATGATAACAATAAGACAAGCAGAGAAGCATTAGAAAAGGCAAAGAAAATTTCAAATGAATTAAAACTTGATATGAAATTTATTGATTGTATTTTTACACTCGATCGAAACCAACTAGTATTTAATTTTATTGCAGATGATAGAGTTGACTTTAGAGATCTTGCAAAAAGATTAGCATCTATATATAAAACAAGAATAGAGTTAAGACAGGTAGGTGTTAGAGATAAAGCCAAAGAAATAGGTGGAATAGGACCATGTGGAAGAATACTTTGCTGCAATACATTTTTAAATGATTTTAATAGCGTTTCAATAAACATGGCTAAAAATCAGAATATTTCCTTAAATCCAACAAAAATAAATGGAATTTGTGGAAGACTTTTATGTTGCTTAAAATATGAAGATGACACATACACTGAACTAAAAAAGAATTTCCCTTCAATTGGTACAAAAATTAAAATTGATGGAGTTGAAGTTAAAGTAGTATCACATAATGTTTTAAATAAAAAAATTACCATAGAAAAACCTGATAAAACACAGATGGAAGTTGAGTATAATAATGAAAGTAATAAATGATTTACTAGACTATAATAATTTAAAAATAGTACAAGATGATAAATATTTTAATTTCTCTTTAGATTCAGTATTACTTCCTAATTTTATTACAATAAAAAGTAAAACAAAAAAGATTTTAGATTTAGGAACAGGAAATGCTCCAATACCTATAATACTATCAACTATGACAGATGCCAAAATATATGGTATTGAAATACAAAAAGAAATATATAATTTAGCAATAGAATCATTAGAAATTAATAAATTAAAAGATAGAATAACAATTATAAACGATAACATGAAAAACTTAGATAAATATTTCGAATATAATTATTTTGATTTAATAGTTTCTAATCCGCCATATTTTAAATTAAATGAACAATCAAATATTAATGAAATAGAGCAAAAGACTATTGCAAGACATGAAAAAGAAATTACATTATCTGAACTTGTAAGTATAGCAAAAAAATATTTAAATAATAATGGTACTTTTGCAATTGTTCATAGAACAGATCGATTAATTGAAATTATAGAAGAATTCAGAAAAAATAATATTGAACCAAAAAGAGTTCAATTTATTTATCCGAAAGAAAATACAGAATCAAATATGGTATTAATAGAAGGAAGAAAAAATGGAAATATTGGATTAAAAGTATTAAAACCAATTATAGTACATGAAAACAGTGGAGAATATAAAAAAGAGATAAAAGAGATTTTTCACGAAAGGAGATAGCAATGAAATTAATAGTAGGATTAGGAAATCCAGGCTTAGAATATGAAAATACTCGTCATAATATTGGTTATATATTTATAGATAATTTTGCGAAAAGTTATAACATAGAAATCAATAAGAAAAAATTTAATGGACTATATAATGAATTATTGTTAGAAAATGAAAAAATAATATTGTTAAAACCATTATCATATATGAATTTATCTGGCGAAGTAGTAGAAAAATTTGTTCATTTCTTTAAAATATCTATCGATGATGTATTAGTAATAAATGATGATTTGGATTTAAGTATTGGGAAAATAAGACTTAGAAAAAATGGTTCTAGTGGAGGACATAATGGGTTAAAAAACATTGCCCTTCACTTAAATAGTGACAATTTTAAAAGATTAAAAATAGGAATATCCAATAACAAAAACATAGATACCAAAGATTATGTATTAGGTAAATTTAATAAGGAAGAACTAGAAATAATTAATGCCAAAAAAGAAATAGTAAATAATCTATTGGATGAATATATAAAAGGAAAAGATATAGAAAAATTAATGTGTAAATATAATACGGAGAAGAAATGAATTTACTAGAAGATTTAATAACAATCAAAGATGAAAAAAAAATAGGATTGGTCGGATTAAACGACGAATTCTTTTCGTTGTATATAAATAAACTATTTAAAACCAGTAATAAAAATATATTAATTGTAACTTCAACATTATTCGAAGCAAATATATTAAATAATTATTTATCTACTTATACAGACAAGAATTACTTGTTTCCAATGGATGATTTTTTAACAAGTGAATCAATTGCTATAAGTCCGGATTTAAAAATATCAAGATTAGAAACATTAAATAAAACATTAACGAAGGATAAAAAAATAATTATAACTAACCTAAATGGTTATTTGAGATATCTGCCAACAAAAGAAAAATATAATAATTCAATAATAAAACTAAAAAAAGGGCAAGAAATAGAAAGAGAAAAATTAATAAATAATCTGATATCGATTGGCTATGAAAGAGAAACTATTGTAACAAGAACAGGAGAAGTTGGAATAAGAGGATTTATAATAGATGTTTTTCCAATAGAGAAAGATCATCCAATAAGAATAGAATTTTTTGGCGATGAAATAGAGTCAATAAGAATCTTTGATGAAGATAACCAAAAAACAATAGAAGAAATAGAAGAATGCAATATATGTCCATATTCTGAGTTCTTAATAGATAATTATTTTGATGTAGAAAATAAAAATCAAAAATACATTAAAGAATTATCAACTTCTATAAGCTCTCTTTATGAATACTTAGATGAGCCAATTACAATATATAAAAATATTACTCAAATAAAATCTAACTTTATTAATATGTTGGAACAAATGGCAGAATACAAAAATGATACAGATACAGATTTTACAGGAAATTACATGTATATGCTTGATGACATAGCAAAAGATAAAGTGGTTTATTACAACACTATTGATAACATATTTGATGATGTTCCGACAAAAAATGTCATTGATTTTGGTGTAAAAGAAGTAAATAGTTTTAATGAAAATGTAGATTTAATAAATAAGTTTTTAAAAGATAAATTATTCGAAGGTTTTACAATTATAATTGCTTTAAGAGATTTTCAAATTAAAAACTTTACAAAATATTTAACTGAACAATATTTAATAACAGGAATAACTAATATTTTTGATAGCAGAATAAATATAATTGATAAAGAATTAAACAAAGGATTTATTTACGGTAAATACATTGTTTTAACTCAAAATGAATTATTTAATAAACACACAAATAGATCTAAATACAAGACAAAATTCAAGTATTCATCTAAAATAAAAAATATAAATAGTCTTGAAATAGGAGACTATGTAGTACACAATCTTCATGGGATAGGTGTGTATAACGGACTAAAAACGTTAAAACAAGGAGACTTTTTAAAAGATTATATTGAAATTCTTTATCAAGGAAAAGACAAATTATATATTCCAGTTGAAAAAATTGAGTTAATTAGTAAATACACTGGAAAAGAAGGAATTGTCCCAAAAATAAATAAACTCGGTGGAACCGAATGGGAAAAAACAAAATTAAGGGTAAAGAATAAAGTAAAAGATATAGCGGAGAAACTTCTTAAACTATATGCAATTCGTGAAATGAAACAAGGATATAAATTTAGTAAAGATAATGAATTACAAGAAATGTTTGAAGAAGAATTTGAGTATACACCTACGAAAGATCAACTTTTTGTAACAAATCAAATCAAACAAGATATGGAATCATCTGTTCCAATGGATAGATTAATTTGTGGTGATGTAGGATATGGAAAAACAGAAGTAGCATTTAGAGCAATGTTTAAAGCAGTTAATGATGGGAAACAAGTTTTATATTTGTGTCCTACAACAATTTTAGCAAATCAGCAATATGAAAATGCAAAAGAAAGATTTAAAAATTTTCCTGTTAATATAGCTCTATTAAACAGATTTACTACTGCTAAAGAAACAAAAAGAATAGTAGAAGACTTAAAAGAAAAGAAATTAGATATAATATTTGGAACTCATAGATTATTAAGTAATGATATAAAACCAAAAGATTTGGGATTATTAGTAATAGATGAAGAACAGAGATTTGGAGTTGTTCACAAAGAAAAAATAAAAGAATATAAAGAAAATGTAGATGTTTTAACATTAACTGCTACACCAATTCCAAGAACTCTTCAAATGTCAATGACTGGACTTAGAAGTTTATCATTAATAGAAACTCCACCAGTTGATAGGTATCCAGTGCAGACCTATGTAATGGAAGAGAATCAGCATATCATAAAAGATGCAGTATATAAAGAAATATCAAGAAATGGTCAGATTTTTATTTTATATAATAAAATTGAAACAATTGAACAGAAAAAATATGAATTAGAAAGATTAATTCCAGAAGCTAGAATAGTAATAGCGCATGGGCAAATGGCTAAGGATGAATTAGAAAATAAAATGCTTGAGTTCATTAATCATGACTATGATGTTATGCTTTGTACAACAATAATTGAAACTGGAATAGATATTCCAAATGTCAATACTTTAATAATACTTAATGCTGATAGATTTGGACTAAGCCAGTTATATCAAATTAGAGGACGTGTGGGAAGAAGTAATAAAATTGCCTATGCATATTTAATGTATGACAAAAACAAATTATTAACAGAAACAGCTGTTAAAAGATTAAATGTTATAAAAGAATTCACAGAATTAGGAAGTGGATTTAGTATTGCTACTAGAGATCTCTCAATAAGAGGAGCAGGTGATATATTAGGTAGTGAACAAGCAGGATTTATTGATAATATAGGTATAGAATTATATTTAAAAATACTTAATGAAGAAGTCGCAAAACTTAAAGGTGATAAAGTAGAGGAAGAACAAGTAAAAGATGAAAAGCCATTATTAAATGTAGAAACTCATATAAGTGATGAATATGTAGAAGATCAAGACTTAAAGATTGAAATACATAAGAAAATTAATGAAATCGATTCTTACGAGAAACTTTTATCAATCAAGAAAGAATTAGAAGATAGATTTGGGAAACTAAACGAAAAGATGCTTGCTTATATGTACGAAGAATGGTTTGAGTCCCTTGCAAAAAAATTTGAAGTGGAAGAAGTTCATCAAACTAAGAACTATATTGAATTAATTTTTTCAGAGAATATTTCCAATCAAATTGATGGAGAAAAATTATTTCTAAATGCATTTAATATATCAAGAATGATTAGATTTCAAATGAAAAGTAAACATCTAATATTAATTTTAGACACTATTAAACTAGAGGAAAATTATGTTTTTATTTTAGCAAAAATGCTTAATAAAATTGTATTAAAAAGTAATAAATCAGAAGAGAATGAAAATTGACAATAATACTAATATTTGATAATATCAATATATACATAAAATAGAAAAAGGTGTTATTAATGGATATAGATATTGGCAAGATGTTCAAAGATAAAAATAAAGAAATATTTAAAAACAGCCTAACACTTGAAATGGAAAGAAATTTAGAAGCATTAAAAAATACAACAGACAATACTGTAGCATTAGAAATAAATAAATTATTTTTATTCTTCTCCAAATACTTTAGTGAAATTAACATTAAATACAAAAAAGAAGAACTGTTAGGAATTTTATATCAAGAAAGAAAAAGAATAAATGATATAGTAAATAGTCAAATAGAAGAAAAGAAAACTAGAATTAAAGAAAACTATCTTGAAAAAGAAACAGAAGAAGAAATATTAACAAAAGAATTTTTAGAAGAGTACTATCAAGTACTAACTGAAGAAACAAAAAGAATAAACGAATCACTTGATATTAAGATAAAGGAAGAAGTTTGTATAGAGTTTTTTCCAAAAATAATCAAAAAATATAAACTTGATTCAATAGAAAAAAAAGATAGAATAAATTCAAGAATAAATATATTGTTTTTAAACAATATATTGACTAGAATTAAAGAACAAACAGAGTTTAGAGATGATTCATTGAAAAATATGTCAGTAGAATCATTTAATAAGTATCTTGAACTTAATAAATCTACAATTGAAAAATAACTATTGAAAAATAAATTTAAAGTGATATAATACACAAATGTTTAAATGTAATGAAGGAAAGAGACATAATAATCTATCAAAGAGAGTCTATTAAGGTGAGATTAGATATAGAAATTTATGGAGAATGGTTCTGGAACAGATTTATCGATATTTAGATAAACCCGCTTAAAAGCGTTAAAATATGAAGGTAGAATATTATTCTATGAACTAAGGTGGTACCACGATAACTCGTCCTTTTTAGGATGGGTTTTTTATTAGGAGGGAAAAATGAGAAAATTTGAAAAAATAAGTTTTAATCAATTTAAAAAAGATATTAAAGATGACTTAGAATTATATCAGGCTTATTCACTTCCAAAAAGAAAGACAAAATATGCAGCAGGATATGATTTTTATGCATTAGAAGACTTTATATTAAAACCTAATGAAATAAAAAAAATACCAACTGGTATCAAAGCTTATATGAATAAAGATGAAGTTTTATTATTAGTAGACAGAAGTAGTCAAGGATTTAAGTATAATGTACGGATGTGCAATCAAGTTGGTGTAATTGATAAAGATTATTATAATAATAATGATAATGAAGGACATATTTTTATTAAAATTCAAAATGAAGGTGACAAAGAATATGTTGTAAAAAAAGGTGATGGAATAATTCAAGGATTATTTATGAAATACCTTTTAGCAGATAATGAAGGAGACGATTTTCAAGATAGAAAATCAGATTATTAAGGAGAGAACAAATGGAAAAAGAAAAATATTATATATCTACAGCTATAACTTATACATCATCAAAACCTCATATAGGAAATACATATGAAATAGTTCTAGCTGATGCAATTGCAAGATATAAAAGACAAAAAGGATATGATGTTTATTTTCAAACAGGAACAGATGAGCATGGACAAAAGATTCAGTTGAAAGCTGAAGAAAAAGGAGTGACCCCACAAGAATACGTTGATGATATTGCTAAGGAAGTAAAGAATATCTGGGATTTAATGAATACTACATATGATAGATTTGTAAGAACCACAGATAAAAATCATAAGGCAAAAGTGCAAAAAATATTCAAAAAACTATATGATCAAGGAGATATTTACAAAGGTAATTATGAGGGGTTATATTGCACTCCATGTGAATCATTTTTTACAGAAAGCCAACTAGTTGATGGAAAATGTCCAGATTGTGGAAGAGAAGTAGAAGTAGCACATGAAGAAGCTTATTTCTTTAAATTATCCAAATATCAAGACAGATTAATAAAGTATATCGAAGAGCACCCTAAATTTATACAACCTGAGTCAAGAAAAAATGAAATGTTAAATAATTTTTTAAAGCCAGGTCTTCAGGATTTATGTGTATCAAGAACATCATTTGACTGGGGAATACAAGTAGACTTCGACCCAAAACATGTAATATATGTATGGATTGATGCATTATCGAATTATATAACAAATATAGGATATGATGTTGATAATCCAACAGATGAATTTAAAAAATTATGGCCAGCTGATTTACACCTAATAGGAAAAGACATTATAAGATTTCATACAATTTATTGGCCAATAATTTTGATGGCTCTTGAGTTGCAACTT
Source organism: Bacilli bacterium (assembly GCA_017477845.1). Lineage (GTDB taxonomy): Bacteria > Bacillota_I > Bacilli_A > RF39 > UBA660 > RUG13868. Next base: position 47,748 of record JAFUTR010000017.1, on the reverse strand, counting down.
CCAAAACAAGTATTTGGACATCCTTGGTTATTAATGGGAAATGATAAAATGAGTAAATCAAAAGGTAATATTATGTATGCAGATGAACTAGTTAATTTATTTGGACTAGATGCCATAAGATATTATGTTTTACATGAAATACCATTTGCAAATGATGGAACAATAACATATGAATTAATAATTGAAAGAATTAATAGTGACTTAGCAAACGTCTTAGGAAACCTTGTCAATAGAACTATTTCAATGGCAAATAAATATTTCGAAGGCAAAGTGGAAAATAAGAAAGTTTCAATGGATTATGATTTTGACTTAATATCAAAAGTAAATAATTTATCTACTAAAGTTGATAAAAAAATGGATAATTTAGAAATAGGTGGAGCGCTTGATGAAATATTTGATGTTTTAAGAAGATGCAACAAATATATTGACGAAACTACTCCATGGACTTTGGCAAAAGATGAAAATGAAAAAGATAAACTTGAAACAGTATTATATAACTTACTTGAGTCAATAAGAGTATGTGCTGTATTATTAACTCCATTCCTACCAGATACAGGAAGTGAAATCTTAAGACAGTTAAATATAGAATTAAAAGAAGAACAATTTAAACATGACAATAAATATCAAACAATAGCACCATCTCCACTATTCCAAAGAATCGATAAAGATGCTAAAATGAAAGAAATAGAAAACAAATAATAGAAGACTTTTGTCTTCTTTTTAGGAGGTAAAATGTATATAGATACACATTGTCACTTATCAAGAGATGATTATGAAGATATTGAAAAAATAATAGAAAATGCTATTAATAACAAAGTAGAATACATGATTGTGAGTGGGTGTGATAAAAAAAGCATAAAAGAATCAATAGCGATAGCAGAAAACCATAATAATATATTCTTGGCAATTGGATATCATCCTAGTGAAGTATTAACAACAACCGATGAAGATTTAATTGAATTAGAAAAAATAGCAAAAAGCAATAAAAAAGTAGTAGCCATAGGAGAAATAGGATTAGATTATCACTGGGATAAGGAGAATAAAGATAACCAAAAAGAATTGTTTAAAAAGCAAATAGCTATAGCAAAAAGGTTAAAACTACCAATAGTAATTCATTCAAGAGATGCATTTCAAGATACATATGATATTTTAAAAGAATTTAATCATTATGGTGTTATCCACTGTTTTAGTGGGAATATAGAAAATGCAAAAATGTATAGTGACTTAGGTTTCTATTTTGGAATTGGAGGAGTATTAACTTTTAAAAATACAAATCTTAGAGAGACAGTAAAAACTATTTCAAAAGATAGATTAATACTAGAAACAGATTCCCCATATCTTGCACCAACTCCGCATAGAGGTGAAAAAAATGAACCTATGTATATACCGCTTATTGCAGATTGTCTTTCAAAAAGCATCGCCCTACCAGTTAATGAAATTGAAAAAATAACCACAGAAAACGCAGTAAAATTGTTTAACTTAAATATATCAAAAAATTGACTAAAAATATAAATTGTGTTATTATCGTTTTATAAGTTATATAATCTGTGAGGTATTTTGATGAATAAATCAAGAACTTTAAAAATATTCCGTAATTGTTCAATTTACATGATTTATGTAGTTGTTGTGTTTACTATGTTATTTAAAATTGGCGAAGTTAAAAGAATAGTAACATTCAATGTTTCGGGAGTAAACTCACTAAAGTCATCACATATGGTAGATAAATATGTTCCAAAAAGAATTGAAGAAGAAAAAAAAGTTCAAATGCCAGTAATCACTAAATATAGATTAACATCATATTATCATAATGATGAACTTAATAGTGGGGCATGTACAGGTACAGGATTATGTACTTGGGATTTTACTCCAAATGAAAAAGGTTGGTTAACATATAAAGGAAAACTTGTAATTGCTGCGGCAACTACCTACCTTCAAAAAACCTTTGGAACAGTGGAAGGAAGAACATATTTTAAGTATTATGATGAAGTAAAACTTACTATAGATGGCGTTGAATATCCTGGAATAATACTTGATACATGTGGAGCATGTTATAAAGATACAAGAGTTGATTTATTCGTAAAAGATTCAAAAAGTGTTATAGATAGAGGTTATATGGGAAGAAATATGATCTCAGTAGAAATCACTAAAAAGAAATAAATCTGAAAATATTTTCAGATTTTTATTTTATATAAAATTGCAAAAATAAATTAAATTATCTATAATATGATTGAGAAGGGAAAAAATATGATAGAACATAACTTTAAAAAAAAATATGGTCAAAACTTTTTAAATGATAAAAATGTAGTTAATAAAATTGTATCAGTAGCAGAAACAAGTAAAGAAGATTTGATAATTGAAATAGGACCAGGCGGTGGAGCACTTACTGAAGAATTAATAAAAAAATCAAAAGTATTAGCATACGAAATAGATAAAGAATTAGAAGATAATTTAAAATCTAAAATAAAAAGTGATAATTTTTATTTAATTTTCGATAATTTTTTAAATAGAAATATAAAAGAAGATATAAAAAATATTAAATATAATAATTTATATGTAATAGCTAATTTACCATATTATATTACGACACCAATAATAAACAAAATAATAGAAGATAAAATAGATGTAAAAAAAATGGTTTTAATGGTCCAAAAAGAAGTAGGTGAAAGATTTAGTGCAAAATCTGGTTCAAAAGATTATTCCTCAATATCGATATATTTAAATTATTTTTTTGACATAAATAAAGAATTTACTGTATCAAGAAATTCCTTTTTTCCAAAACCAAATGTTGATAGCATAATTATTTCTTTTACTAAAAAAGAAAAAAAATATAATATTAACAATGAGGATAAGTTTTTTAAACTTATCAAAGATTCTTTTGTTCAAAAAAGAAAAACTTTAAAAAATAACTTAAAAAAATATGATTTTAAAATAATAGAAAAAATTTTAGTAAAAAATAATCTACCAGTTGATGTAAGAGCTGAAAATATACCAATTGAAGTATTTATTGAAATTAGTAATAACATTTAAATGAATATTAAAAAAATAATAAGCATATAATCTAGAGAAAAGATTATATGTTTTTTAAAGGAGAAAAAAGTGAATATATCAATTGTAAAAAGTAATATAGAAAGTTATAAAGGAAAAATAATTCATTTTAAATACTTTGGAGCTAGAAATCAAACAGAGGAGTTCGATGGAAGAATAGAAAATACTTATAACGCTATTTTTACAATTAAGCCCGAAAAATCGAACAAAATTAAATCTTTTACATACAGTGACGTGATAACAGAAAATTTAAAAATTTTTATATAAATTGTTTGCATTTTATAAAAATTTATTATACGATTATGTTATAAAGTTAAAAACTTTATGGGGAGGAAATAAATGGAGATTACATCAGTAAGAGTAAAGAAAGAAGAACGCGAAGGATCTCATATGAAAGGTAGAGCATCTGTTGTAGTTGACAATGGATTAGCAATTCATAATATTCGTATAATCGAAGGTAAAAATGGATTATTCATTGCTATGCCTAGTACTTCTAGAGAAGTTGAAAATGAAGAAGGAGAAACAGTAACAGTACATCGTGATATTGTTCATCCTATTAATCCTGAGATAAGAGCTTTATTCGAAGAAAAAATTCTTAAGGCTTACGAAGAAGCTGAAACAGAAGAATAAATAAAAGCAGAAATGCTTTTATTTTTTTTCATATTTATAACATTGAAGCATATTATTGACTAGGAGGATAATCTAAATATGGACAAAGTAGATAATGTACTTAGTAATTATAATCATGGAATATCACTAGCTGATAGAAAAAATGTATTAGTATCTGGAGTAAAAAAAATTGAAAATTTTGATGATCAAGAATTTTTAATGGAAACTACTATGGGACCTCTTTTAGTCAAAGGTGAAGAATTGGAATTGATAAAATTAGATACAATGCAAGGAAATGTTTCTATAAAAGGTAAAATAATTGGAATGGATTATATAGATGAACCTAAGTCAAAGGAAAAAGAAAGTATAATTAATCGTTTATTTAAATAATGACTCTTGAAATACAAATTCAATCATTAATAGTATCATTTGTATTTGGGATGTTTGTTGCAATGATATATAATATTATTTACTTCCTACTATATAATAAAAAAACTTTTATTAGAATATTATGTAATCTATCATATTCAATTCTTTTATCTATATCGTATTTTTATCTTTTATTTTTAATAAACAATGCTTCTTTACATATTTATTTCATCCTAATTTTAGTTATAGGATTTATAATTGGTAACAAAAAAACTAAAATAATTAGAATTATAAAATTAAAAAAGAAAAGGAACTAATCTTTTCTTTTATTTTATGCACATTTATTGTATAATAAAAGAGAAATTGGAGGGCACATGGAGATATTAAAACACATAGATGAATTAAACAATATGATTGTGAATTCTACAAATATATTTATAATGGGGCATCGCTATTTAGATTTAGATGCTTTAGGTGGAGCTGTAGGAATCTATGAATATATTAAAGAAAAAGGTAAAAGACCAGTTATTATAATCAATGATAAAAAAAATGAAAAGGGCGTTAAAAAGGCATTAGATGCAATAAAAGATGAATATTCAATAAAAACATCAAATAAAATAAAAGATAAAATTAACAATGAAAGTCTTTTAATTGTAGTAGATACAAATAAAGATTATTTATTACAAGATAAAGAATTATTCAGTTTATTTAAAAAAGTAATAGTAATAGACCATCATGATGAAAATAAACAATCTATAAATAAAGGTCTTATTATTATTGATAAAGATGCATCTAGCACTTGTGAAATGATAGCAGATTTACTTGACAATGAAAACATAAAAATCAATAAAAAAACAGCAACAATTATATTATCTGGAATAGTACTTGATACAACTAATTATGTAATTAAGACAACAACAGATACATATAGAACTAGCTATATTCTAAGTCTTCAAGGAGCAGATCCTAGATACGTACAATATTTATTAAAACAAGATTTAAAAGAATATGTAGAGCGCCAAAAAGTCATAACAAACGTAAAACAAATTAAAAATGTTGCACTATCTAAAGGTAAATCAAACATTATATATAGAAGGGAAGATCTTGCAAAAATAGCAGATACTCTTTTACAATTTGACAAAATAAAGGCTTCATTTGTAATAGGAAAATTAGAAAATGGTGAAATTGGTATCAGTGCTAGATCACTTGGAATAATAAATGTAGGTAAAATATTAGAAAAATTTAATGGCGGTGGAGATGAAAATGAAGCAGGAGCATCTATTAAAGACTCTACAATAAAAAAAGTTGAGGAAGAATTAAAAAATATAATAAAAACTCTCAATTAGGAAGGAGTAATTATGAAAGTAATATTTATTAAAGATTTAAGAGGTCAAGGTAAAAGAGGAGAAATTAAAGAAGTTAAAGATGGATATGCAGAAAATTATTTAATAAAAAATGGTTATGCAAAAAAGTTGACTGAAAATAATTATCAAGACTATCTTGACACTAGAAAAGAAGAACAAAAACAAGATGAAAAATTTAGAAAAGATGCTGAAAAAATAAAAAATCAGTTATCAAAAATAGAACTAATATTCAAAGTAAAAACTGGAGCACAAGATAAAGTTTTTGGAAGTGTTAGCACAAAACAAATAAAAGAAGAATTAGAACAAGAAAAAATCAAAATTGATAAAAAACAAATTTTACTAGATGAAGGATTATCATCATTGGGATACCATAATGTTAAAATAGCATTATATAAAGAAATAGTTGGAGTTTTAAAAGTAAAACTAGAAAAATAGGAAGTGATATTGTATGGCAATAAAAGAAATACCTAATAATATGATTGCAGAGCAGTCTGTTTTAGGATCGATGTTTTTATCTACTTATGCTTTACAAAAAGCATGTGATGCACTACAGCCTGATTCATTTTATTATGACAGTAATTCTAAAATATTTAATATAATGAAAGAATTACATGATAAAGGAATCCCTATAGATGCTACAACAGTTACTTCTGAACTAAGAAATAAAGATTTATTAACTCAAGTTGGAGGAATGGAATATTTAACAGAAATATTTAACATAGTTCCAACTGCAGCAAATGTCGAACAATATATAAAACTTGTAGAAGAGACAGCTCTACAAAGAAGACTAATAGAAGTCTCTACTGATATTGCAACAAATGCATATGATAAATCAGTTGATATAAATACAACATTAGATGAAGCAGAAAGAAGAATATTAAATGTTGTTAATAATAGAAGAACAACAGAATTTAGAACAATCAAAGAAGTAGTTAATTCAGCAAAAGCAAATTTAGAAAAATTATCTACACAAAATGGAGAAATAACTGGACTTCCAACAGGATGGGAAAGACTTGATAAATTAACAGCAGGACTTCATGAAGGACAATTAATTATAATTGCTGCTCGACCAGCAGTTGGAAAAAGTGCATGGGCATTAAATTTGGCTACAAATGCAGCAGTAAATTCTAATGCAACAGTGGCAATTTTTAGTTTAGAGATGAGTGCAGAAAGCCTAGTATCAAGAATGATATCTTGCTTAGGACACGTAGAAGGATATAAACTTGCAACAGGAGCACTACAAGATGATTGGGATAAAGTTAATGAAGCATTAGCAAAACTGGAAAGTACAAATATATATATGGATGATACTCCAGGTGTAACAATAGGAGATATAAGAAGCAAATGTAGACGTCTTGCAAATTCAGAATCAGGACTAGACTTAGTTGTAATTGACTACTTACAGCTTATAACATCTGCCGCAAATTATGGCGGAAATAGACAGCAAGAAGTATCAGATATTTCAAGAGCACTAAAGCTTATGTCACTTGAATTAAAAGTGCCAGTAATAGCACTTGCGCAATTATCACGTTCAGCTGAACAAAGAAAAGAAAATCCAAGGCCAATACTTAGTGACTTAAGAGAATCTGGTTCAATAGAGCAAGACGCTGATATAGTTGCATTTTTATATAGAGAAGATTACTACAAAAAAGATTTAGAAACAAAAGATCAGATAAGTGATCTTGAGTTTATTGTTGCAAAGCATCGTAATGGTGCTACAGGAACAATTCCATTAAGATTTAAAAAAGATATATCAAAATTCTTCTCGGTATTTGAAGACAAAAAAGGAGAATCAAATGAATAAAAAGGATTACTTAATTATTATATTGTCAATAATTATAAGTTCCTCTATTTTCTTTGTAGGCTATAAGAAAGTAGAAGAACCAAAAGAAGTATATCGTGTTTATCTAAGCGGGAAAACAATAGGATATATTAAAAATAAAGATTTATTAGAAAAGTACATAGATGATGAACAATATGAAATCAAAGAAAAATATAATGTATCAAAAGTATTTTTACCAAATGATCTTGATATAGTAAAAGAAATAACATATGTTGATAACATCTCAACTGAAAAAGAAATATATGAAAAAATAAAAGGATTAGCCCCTTTTACCATTAGTGGATATACAATTACAATTAAGGGTGTTGAAGAACAAAATGAAGGAGAAGAAAAAACAACAACACCAGATCAAAAAATAAATGTAATTGATAGAGAATTATTTGAAAAATCAATAAAAAATACAGTTGCAGTTTTTATACCTGAAGAAGAATATACAGCATTTATAAATAAAGAACAACAAGAATTAGAAGATATAGGAACAATAATTGAAGATATCTATATCAAAAATCAAATAACAATAACAGAAGGAAAAATATCTACTGAAGAAAAAATCTTTACAGATACTGAAGAACTTAATAAGTACATGTTATTTGGAACTGTAAATGATCAACAAAAATATGTTGTTAAACTTGGTGATTCAATTAGTGATATAGCTTATAAAAATAAATTATCAGTTGATGAATTTTTAATAGCAAATCCAGAATTTACAAGTGAAAATAATTTGTTGTATGAAGGGCAAACAGTTAATCTTGGACTTATCAATCCACTATTTAAATTAATAGAGGAAGATCATGTAGTTGAACTTCAAGAAGAAAAATTTGAAACAAAAATTGAATATGACGAAACAATGATGGTTGGATATGATAAAGTTAAGCAAGAAGGAGAAAATGGAACAATAAGGGTAACAAAAAAAGTTCAAAAAATTAATGGTGAGATTCAATCTGCAGTAATAACTAAAACTGAAGTTACTAAACCATCTACTCCAAAAATCATTTTAAAAGGTAGTAAAGAAATCCCAACAGTAGGGAATCTAGGAGTATGGGGATGGCCTACAGCAAAACCATATACAATAACAAGTCCATATGGATGGCGCTGGGGAAAACTTCATGAAGGAATTGATATATCAGGAACTGGATGTAATTCACCTATTTATTCAGCAAATAACGGAGTAGTTGAAAAAGCCACTTATACAAAAACGAATGGAAACTATATTGTTATAAATCATAACAATGGATACTATACAATGTATGCTCATTTAGCTTCTTTAGGAGTAAAAGAAGGACAAACTGTTTCTATGGGTCAAAAAATAGGTACTATGGGACAAACTGGATATGCTTTTGGATGTCACTTACATTTCTCTATATCAAGTGGATTCCCATTCTATGGTGGTACATTCCTAAATCCAGCAAGGTTTTATTAACATGAAGATTAAAGTAATAGCAAGTGGATCTAAAGGAAATTCAACTCTAATAGAATCTAAAGGTACCAAGATTTTAATTGATGTTGGAGTAAACTATCAAAGGATAAAAAAGACTTTAGACAATAATAATATTGATATAAATGAAATAGATGGAATAATAATTAGCCATACCCATAGTGACCATATTGGAGGACTATCATCAGTTATTAAAAAAATAAATACTAAAGTATTCATTAAAGAAGAATTATTTGGAGAAATAAAAAAGATTATTAATATTGACAATATAGAAATTGTAGAGGATAAATTTGTTACAATTGGTAATTTAGATATAGAATATATTACAGCATCGCATGATGTTCCAGCATATGGATTTATAATAGGTGATGGAGAAAAAAGAGTACTATATCTAACAGATACTGGATATATAAATAGAAAATATTATGAAATATCCAAAAATTTAGATGCATATATAATTGAATCAAATCATGATGAAAAAATGCTTATGGATGGTCCATACCCATATATACTTAAGCAAAGAGTAATTAGTGATAAAGGACACTTATCCAATAGATATACAGGAAAATATTTGAATAAAACAATTGGTAAAAATACTAAATATATAATTTTAGCCCATCTTAGTGAAAAGAACAATACAAGAGAACTAGCACTTGAACAAGTCAAAGATGAATTAAAAGATAATAAATATTTTAACAACAACATTATTATTGCAAACCAGCATGAAGAAACGGAGCTAGTAGTAATATAATGATAAAAATAATATGTGTTGGCAATATTAAAGAAAAATATTTCACAGAGGCTATAAAAGAATATCTAAAAAGAATTTCCAAATTTCATCAATTGGATATTATAGAAGTAGAAGATGTAGGAAATAATGATAAAATAACGATACTAAGAAAAGAAAAAGAAAAAATATTAAAATATGTAAATAAAAAAGATTATATTATAACTTTGGAAATTGATGGAAATGAAGAGTCATCAATTGACTTTGCTAATAGATTAAATAATATATTTATTGGAAATAGCAATATAACCTTTATTATAGGAGGGTCTTATGGACTCGATGCTGAAATAAAAAAACTTTCAAATTATAAACTATCCTTTTCTAAAATGACATTTCCTCATCAATTGTTCAGGGTTATTTTACTAGAACAAATTTATAGGGCATTTAAAATTAATAATAATGAAGAGTATCATAAATAGCTGCATAAACAGCTATTTTTATTTGTATAATTAAATGGTGATAGGGTGATACAATATATAAGTTCTCTTTTGTGGATTATAACAACAATTATAATAATATTTTATGGGATATTTCTCTTGTTTTACTTAAACTTTCCACAATATAAAATATCAAAAAAAGTAAAATCAATAGCAAAAATTGACGTAAAAGAACAACTAAAATTGTTAAATTTAACACTTGCAGGTAAGATAGGTGTTGGTTCAATTTCCGGAATAGCACTTTCTCTTACTGTAGGAGGAAAAGGATCAATATTTTGGATATGGGTATCAAGCATTTTAACAACACTTTTTACCTATATAGAAGTTCTTGTTGGAGTCAAATATCGTGAAAAGAGTAAATGTGGAATTTTTGGTGGACCACAAGTTTATATAAAAAACATATTAAAAAATAAAAGTTTATCAAAAATATATTCATATTTGGTTATTTTATCATATCTTTTTGCCTTTATTTTGATACAAAGTAATACAATAATTATTTCTTTAAGTAATTATTTTTCACTTAGCAAAATATTAACAATGATAATTTTATTAATAATAGTGATATTTACTATTAGAAAAGGTCTTGAAGGCATAAATAAAGCAGTATCATTTTTAGTTCCTTTTATGAATATTGTTTATATTACACTTGGTGTAATTGTTATTTATAAAAATGTTTATATTGTTCCAGGCATTATAAGAGATATAATAAAAGAAAGTTTTAAAATAAAATCACTTTCAACTATACCAATTATAATAGGAATTCAAAGAGCAATTTTTTCAAATGAGGCAGGCATGGGAACAACCTCGATGGTAGCAGCTTTATCCAAAAATGAAGATTTAGAAAATACTATAAAAACTCAGATTATAGGAACTCGATTAATTACATTTATAATAACTACAGTATCTTGTTTAATAATATTAACTTGTGATTTAGATCTTACAAAATTATCCAATATTAATGGAATAGAAATTGTAAACTACGCTTTCAACTATCATTTTGGTAATTTTGGTCTATTAATTTTAAATATAATAATTACTTTATTCGCTTTTTCAACAATTATAACATCATATTATTATGGATTATTAAACATAAAATATTTAAAATCAAACAAAAGTGATACACTTGCTAAAATAATTGTTATAATAGTAATAGTACTAAGTTTTTACATAAAATCAAGTACTATTTGGGCGTATGTTGATATTCTAACAGCATTAACAACTTTAATAAATATTTATGCAATAATGAAATTAAAATCTAGCATAAGAAAGGATATTTATGATAGGAAACAATAACACTTGGGATAAGTTATTAAAAGAGGAATATAAAAAAGATTATTTTATTAATCTTAAAAATTTTATTATCAATGAATATAAAAATAAAATAATATATCCAAAAATGTCTCTAATATTTAATGCTTTCATCAAAACTCCTTATGAAAATGTAAAAGTAGTAATATTAGGACAAGATCCATATCATGGTGAAAATGAAGCAGAGGGGCTTTCCTTCTCTGTAAAAGTTGGAATAGCAAAACCTCCTTCATTAATTAATATATTTAGCGAGTTAGAAACTGACTTAGGAATAAAACCTCCAAATCATGGGAGTTTAGTATCTTGGGCTGAGCAGGGAGTTTTACTTTTAAATTCATCACTTACAGTTGTAAAAGATAAGCCAAAATCACATTCAAATAAAGGATGGGAAACATTTACTGATGAAGTTATAAAAATAATTAATAAAAAAGATACACCTGTTGTCTTCATATTATGGGGAAGTGATGCTAGAAGTAAGAAAAAATTAATAACAAATAAAAAACATTTAATTATTGAGTCTTCACATCCATCCCCACTTTCAGCATATAGAGGATTCTTTGGAAGTAAGCCATTTTCAAAAACAAATGAATTTTTAATTAAAAATAATATAAAACCTATTGATTGGAAAATAAAAGATATTTGATTTACTTTTTAAGTATTTCAAATATCTCTTCTTTTTCGTTAGTAAATAAAACTTTACTTTTATAATGTTTTAATTTTGCAACAAAGCTTGCTGGAAATGCTTTTACAAGACTGTTATATTTAGTAACATTATCATTATAATACTTTTCTACTGATAAACATTTAATACTAGTATCTGCTAATTCATCAAATATTTCAAGTTCATCGTCATTATATTCAATATCTTTATTAAAATCAGTTAATTCCAATATTGTTTTATCATATTTAGATAGTTCAGTATTTAACTGAAACTTATCAAGATTAGTTGCCTTTAATTCGATAACACTCGATAAATCATTTTCTTTATCTTTTATTTTTTTATTAACACATTCATTAATATTAATCAAAAGATCAAGTTTTTTTTGTAAAAGTTGATTAGCGTCATCTTCGGCAATACTAATTTTAGTATTCATCTCTTTAAATTTATTCATATTAGCAACTAAAATAGCAACAAAAATCGAAATTGCAGTTACCAAGACACACAATATTATATAAATGAACATACATAACACCTCTTATCATATTGATTATAACAAATTATTTTAGAATATACTAGTTATTAATTAAAATATAATAAAAGATATGTTATAATAAAACTGAAGGTGATTATATGAAAGTATTATTAGGAATATCAAATAGACATATACATTTAACAGAAGAAGATTATAAAACTTTATTTGGTGATGAACCATTAGGAAAAGTAAAGGATTTAGTTCAACCTGGACAATTTTCAAGTGATAAAAAGGTAACTCTTAAAACTGAAAAAAGAAATATAGATGGAGTAAGACTCTTGGGACCACTTAGAAAATATACTCAAGTAGAAATATCAAAAACAGATAGTTATTCATTAGGAATTAATCCACCAATTAGAAATAGTGGTGATTTAGAAGGTGCTGCTGTTATTACAATAATTGGACCAAAAGGAGAAGTAACAAAACCTTGCTGCATAATAGCAAATAGACATCTTCATATTAATAGAAAGCAAAGAGAAGAATTAGGACTTATGAATATCGATAAAGTATCTACTAAAATAGTAAGTGAAAAATCAACAATTTTTGATGATGTATGGATCAAAGAAAGTGAAGATTTTACTTTAGAATTGCATTTAGACACAGATGATGGTAATGGCTCTCTTGCTAAAACAGGAGATGAAGTAGAAATTTTTATTCAATAATTTCGTCAAAGACAATTTGTGAATCATTAGGCTCTGTTCCTTTTAAGTAATACAGAACCTTTTTTTTGCTCTTTGAATTTTTATCATTTATTAATTTACCACTAATAGGGTCTACTAAAACTCCCACAACGTTATTTGGAATATCATACCATTCTTCGCTTGTATCTTTTAAATATTCTTCCATTGTATCAGCGAAGATATTTTTTGAATACATATAATCATTATTTGTTATATTTCTATTGTCATCATATCCAATCCAAATAGACATCACTAAGTTTGGAGTATATCCAACAGTCCAACTATCAGTAGCAGTTGTACCAGATTTTATAGAGTATTTTCTACTTAATTTATTAGCAATACCAATAACAGTTGGATAATTATAATCAATCATACTAGAGTCATATGTATTAGTAAGTAGATTGTTTAAAATAAATACTAGACTAGAGTTTAAAATCAAATTTTTTTCTTCATTAGCATCATATAAAACATTTCCATCTTTATCCAATATCTTTAATATAAGATGAGGATCAACTTTATAACCTAAATTTGCAAAAGTTGAATAAGCAGAAGTAAGCTCAATAATATTCATTTCACTAGTACCAAGAGCAAGAGATGGGACACTGTTCATTTTAGTAGTAAATCCTAATCTTTTAGCCATAGAAATAAGGGAGTCAGATCCCAAAAATAAAAGAGTTTTAACAGCATATATATTATCTGAATAAGCAATAGCTGCAGCCATAGAAATTGGCTTATTAGCATAAACATCGCTAGCATTGCGTGGAGAATACTCTTGATTATTAGAAAAAACAAAAGTTGACTCTTCACTTGTGAAACAAGTAGATGCAGTAAAACCATTTTCTAGTGCATCATAATACAAAATAGGTTTTATAACAGATCCAACTTGTCTATAAGACGAAGTAGAACGATTATATTGAGATAAAGAATAATCTCTACCACCTAAAAGTGCAATAATTCTTCCGTTATTTGGATCCATCATAACCGCATTACTTTGAATTTCATCATTATTTTTTAAATTATTATTTACTTTTTCTTCTAACGTTTTTTGGGCATTTATATCAAATGCAGTATATATTTTTAAACCACCAGTATCCAAAAATGATTTTGGAATATCAATTGATTCAAGTTCTTTCATAACAGCATCTTGATAGTACATAACTGTTGATAAATTAATATTATTTTTTTTCCCAATTATTTCTAAATTCTCTAAATATGCATCATCCATTTCTTTTTGTGTAATATAATCATTTTTAACCATCTGTGAAAGAACTAAGTATTGTCTTTCTTTAGCTAAATCAAAGTTTATTAAAGGAGAATAATTAGAAGGTGATTTTGGAATACCTACAAGCATAGCTGCTTCTGCCAAATCAAGGTCATGAGCACTTTTTCCAAAATAGAATTTACTTGCATTCATTACTCCATACATTCCATGACCATAGTTTATTGTATTTAAATAACCTTCTAAAATTTCATCTTTAGAATAATGGATTTCTATATTTAAAGTAAGCCACAATTCATTCCATTTTCTCTCCCATGTTTTGTCAAAATCTAAAAACAAATTTTTAACATATTGCTGTGATATGGTAGATGCTCCTTGTAATGCTTTTCTATTGATAAGATTTGTCCAACCTGCTTTGGCTATTCTTAAAAAATCAAATCCAAAATGATTATAGAAGTTTTTATCTTCTGTTGAAATAGTAGCATCAATTAGAAACTCAGATATATCTTCTATATTTATCCATTCATTTGTGCCATTTCCCATAAAAAAAATATTTCCATCTTTATCATAAAGTGCTATATTATTAGCATTCCTTATTTCAAGTTTCATTGACAATTTAGAATAACCATAAAGTCCAAAAAAAAGGACAAATAAAATAATAGAAGATAAGATAACAAACTTCATAATACGTCTAAATATTTTCATATAATCATTCCGTTTCAGTTATATTGTGATTAAATAATAAAAAAATATGTATTAAAAATTAAAATAATATGTTATAATTCGTGTTGTATTTTCAGTGGTGATAAATATGAAAAAAATAAGAATTAAATTAACTATAGAAAACAAAAATAATCCATTTAAATATGAAGGAATTGCAAAATTAAATAAAGATATAATAACATTTAATGATAACAATGATGAATATATCTTTGATAAAGCAATTAATAGATTAACTAAGACAAAAAAAGAAAATAAAATAATATTAGACTTCAATAAAAAATTAGTAAATATAATTGATAAAAGTAATAATATGTCTTTTAATATTATAGTAATTAAAAAAAATATAGACAAAAAGAAAATGGAATTTATATATACTATAGGTGATGAAAATATAAAATTTAATCTTTTAATAGAAGGTGAATCAAATGAGTAAGATTAATGAATATGAAAAAATAATAAATGATATAGCAAAGAATAAAGGATATGATAGCCATATTACTATTTCAACATCAAACAGAAGAGACTTAGGAGAGTTCCAAATAAATGATGCAATGACTCTTGCAAAAATATATCATAAAAATCCTGTTGACATAGCAAAAGATATAAAAGAAGAATTAGATAAAGATAATAATTTTGAAAACATTAACATAGCAGGAGCAGGATTCATAAATGTTTCAATAAGTAATGGTTCTTTGATAAAATACATAAATGAAATAAAAAGTGATATTAATAATAATATTGATAAAATGAACCCTAAAAACATTCTTTTAGATTATGGAGGAGCAAATGTAGCAAAAACTCTTCACGTAGGGCACTTAAGAAGTGCTAATATTGGTGAAGCTTTAAAAAGACTTGCTAAGACACTTGGGCATAATACAATTAGTGATGTTCATTTAGGAGATTCAGGCCTTCAAGCTGGATTAGTAGTTTTAGAAATAAAAAATAGATATAAAGATTTACCATGCTTTAAAGAAAATTATAATGGAGAAGATTTTAACTTACCAATAACAATAGAAGATTTAAAAGATATATATCCAACTGCATCACAAAAAAGCAAGGAAGATGAAAATTATCTAAACGAAGCAAGACAAATAACATATCAAATTCAAAATAATGACATAGTATATACTAAGATTTGGGAGAAGGTTAGCACATTATCTAAAAGAGATATTAAGAATATATATGATAGAATAAATACTAATTTTGATTTATGGGAAGGGGAAATGGATAGTTTTAAATACATTAAAGAACTATTCAAATATCTTGAATCAAAAAATCTTATTTATGAAAGTGATGGAGCAATAATCATGGATGTAAAAGAAGATACAGATGATAAAGAAATCCCGCCATTACTACTAAGAAAAAGTGATGGAGCATATTTATATGCGACAACTGATTTAGCAACAATATATGGAAGAATGAAAAGATTTAAATTAGATGAGATTTGGTATACAACAGATATAAGACAAGAATTACATTTTACTCAAGTATTTCGCGGAGCATACAAATCTAAAATAGTAGATGAAAATACTAAATTAGGTTTTTATGGCTTTGGAACTATGAATGGAAAAGATGGGAAACCATTTAAAACAAGATCAGGTGGAGTAATGCCTCTTGAAATGTTAATTAATTTAATTAAAGATGAATGTAAAAAAAGAATTAATAGAAATATTGTGGAAGAAGAAAAAGTAGAAGAAACATCAGAGCTTATTGCAATAGCTGCTTTAAAATATGCTGATTTACTTCCATTTAGAGCAACAGATTACTGCTTTGATCCAGCTAAATTTAGTGATTTAGATGGTAAAACAGGACCATATTTATTATATTCAACTATAAGAATGAAATCTTTATTAAATAAGGCAGATGAATCAAATATTAAATATAATGACTATAAGATAATTAATAACGAAACAGATAAGGAAATTGTCATTACTTTACTTACATTACCAAATGTACTAAAAAGAGCATATGACTCTAAATCTATTAATGAAATAGCGGAATACATTTATAAACTAACGAGTATATATAATAAATTTTATTCAGAAAACAAGATTATTACTCTTGAAAATGAAGACTTAAGAGAATCGTGGTTAGTACTTACAAAAGTAGTATATGACACAAATATGTTGTTATTAAATATAATGGGAATTAAATGTCCTGAAAAAATGTAAAAAAATATTGCTTTTAAATATAAATAGTGATATAAGTTTATTTGAGTATTTTTACTATTAAATTGAATTATTAGTTGGAGGAAAGAAACTATGAAAATAGATAAGATGAAAAAAGAAGATTTAGAATTACTTTCATATAAGGAAATAACATCTTTGATATTAGAGGAAAAAGGAGCAATGAACACACTTGAGCTTTTTAATAAAATAGCAGAATTATTGGAACTTCCAAAATCATCTATAGAAAAGAAGATTGGGGACTATTATACAACTCTTACAACAGATAAAAACTTCTTATTATTAGAAGATGGAAAGTGGGATTTAAGAAAAAGACATACTTCTGATAAAGTTGCTAAAGCAGATGATAATGAAGAAGAAGAGGAAGAGGAAGAAGTAGAAATCAAAGATGAGATAACTGAAGAAGACGATGATTATGATAGTCAAATATCAGATGATGATGACTTTGATGATGGCGATGATGATTTAAAAGATTTAGTTGTATTAGATGAAGAAGAACTAGAATTAGAACAGTAATTTTAGTCTCTTTTTTTAAATCAATATTTTTGATATAATATAATTAGAAAAGAAGAGATGAGTGAAATGATAGAAAGATTAAATATTATTAAAGAAAGATATGAAACATTAAATAAAGAATTACTTGATCCGGAAGTATTAAAAGATATTAAAAAAACAAGAGAATTATCTAAAGAATCAAAAGATTTAGAACAGACAGTAAACACATATGAAGAGTATAAAAAAGTACTTGAAGATATTGATGCTGCAAAAGAAATGGCAAAAGACCCTGAACTTGGAGACTTTGCCAAAGAAGAACTAGATAGTCTTGAAATTAAAAAAAGTGAATTGGAGCATAAAATAGAGATATTACTAATACCAAAAGATCCTAATGATGGTAAAAATGTAATTGTTGAAATAAGAGGAGCAGCAGGAGGAGACGAAGCTAATATTTTTGCTGGAGACTTATATAGAATGTATTTAAAGTATGCTGAAAAACAAGGGTGGAAAATTGAACCTATTACTGAAGAATACTCTGAAGGTGGAGGATTTTCCCTTGTAAGCTTTATGATAAAAGGACAAAATGTATATTCAAAAATGAAGTATGAAAGTGGTGCACATCGTGTTCAAAGAGTTCCAGTAACTGAAACGCAGGGACGTGTTCATACATCAACTGCTACAGTAATTGCCATGCCTGAAGCAGAAGAATTTGATTTTGAACTAGATATGAGTGAAGTAAGAATAGATATAACAAGGTCAAGTGGAGCAGGAGGGCAAGGAGTTAATACAACTGACTCTGCTGTAAGAGTTACTCATATACCAACAGGAACAATCGTATATTGTCAAGTAGGGAGAAGTCAAACCCAGAATAAAGAAATGGCATTAAATACCTTAAAGACTAGACTTTATAACATGAAATTACAAGAAAAAGAAGAAAAAGAAGGAGCAGAAAGACGTAGTAAAATAGGAACTGGTGATAGATCAGAAAAGATAAGAACATACAATTACCCACAAAATAGAGTAACTGATCATAGAATTGGATTTACCCTAATGCAACTTGATAGAGTTATGGAAGGTGACTTAGAACCAATTATTGAAGCACTTATTACAGAAGATCAAAGAAGAATCCTTGCTGGAGAATAAAATGACAATCGAAGAAGGAATAATCTTTGGGAAAAAATATCTCTCATCAGTAGATGCTAAAATTCTCTTATCAATGGTTACGGGATATGATACACTTGAATTAATCAATTATTTAAATAAAGAATTATCGACAGTTGAAGAGGATAAATTCAAAAAAATGATTGATGCAAGAAAGAATAATAAGCCACTTCAATACATAACTAATAGTGTCAATTTTTACGGAATAGAATTATATGTTGATGAAAATGTACTTATACCACGGTTTGAGACAGAAGAGTTAGTAGAAAATTCTATCAAAATAATAAACGAAAGATTTACAAACCCCAAAGTACTGGATTTATGCTGTGGAAGTGGAGCAATAGGTATTAGCATAAAAACAAAAATACCTACTTCAATTGTTACAATTTCAGATATAAGTAGTGACGCACTGAAAGTTGCAAATATCAATAAAAATAAATATAATCTAGACATTAAAGTTATAAATAGTGACTTATTTGATAAAATAAATGAAAAGTATGATTGTATAATTAGTAATCCACCATATATTAGAAATAATGAAGAAATAGAAGAAATTGTAAAAAATAATGAACCTTCAATTGCATTATATGGAGGAGAAAATGGACTTTTGTATTACGAAAGAATTTTGAAAGATATAAAAAAATATTTAAATGAAAAATTTCTTATCGCCTTTGAAATAGGTCAAGATCAAAGTGAATCTATAAAAAAAATAGCGAATTTCTATCTAAATAATATAGAAATAATTGTAAAAAAAGATTTACAAGAACGTGATAGAATGCTTTTTATACTAAGTAAATAGGAGAAATCCTATTTTTTGTTTAAAAAACAATAAAATCTAACAATAATTATTAGGTGATAAATTGAAAAAGATAATAATAGTGTTAGGAATAATAATGTCATTGTACTTATTGAGTATAAATGAAGAGAAAATAATATTAATCCCAGAAGAAGCAATTAGAATAAGAGTGATAGCAAACAGCAATAATGAAAACGATATAAAAATAAAAGAAGAATTAAGTAAAGAATTAAATCAAGAAGTGGAAAAAATAATAATTGACTCTGATAATATTAATGAAGCAAGAGAAAAAATAGAAAATAATTATAATTTTTTAACAAATTATGTGGAAAAAAAACTAAATGATTTTAATTATAGTAAAAAATTTAAAATTAATTATGGAATGAACTATTTCCCAGAAAAAATATTTCATGATGTTAAGTATAAAGAAGGATATTATGAGTCACTTGTTGTAACACTTGGAGAAGGAAAAGGAAGTAATTATTGGTGTGTATTATATCCGCCTCTTTGTAACATAGATGATAATAACAAAATAGAGTATAAATTTTTCGTTCAAGAAATACTAAACAAATACTTAAAGGCATAATAAATATTATTATGTCTTTATTAATGTACAATTTTAAAAGTGTTATTGACTACTTTAATCAATATGTTTAAAATTAAAGTATAAGAAGAAATTTAAACTTTTGTGGCAAAAAAGAATTAAAAAAATAAAATATTATAGGCGGTGATATCATGAAAGTCATGAAAATAGAAGGGAAAAATAAATTATCTGGAACAATAAAGATTAGCGGTGCAAAAAATAGTTCAGTTGCGCTTCTTCCAGCATCAATTCTTGCAGATACAGATGTTACAATCTGTAATGTTCCAGAAATAACAGATACTGATGTATTATGCGAAATGCTTGAGTACTTAGGAGCAGATGTTAGACGTGCATCAGAAAGTGTAGTTATAAGCCCTAGCACAATTGTTAATAAAGAAATACCAAAAGAATTTACAAAAAAACTACGTGCTTCTTATTACTTTATGGGGGCCCTTTTAGGAAAATATAAGCATGTAGAAATATTTCTTCCTGGGGGATGTTCAATTGGATCAAGACCAATAGATCTACATTTAAAAGGTTTTGAAGCATTAGGTGCAACAATTACAAATGAAAATGAAAAATACATTGTGGAAGCCAAAGAATTAAAAGGAGCAAATATCTATCTTGATATAGCATCAGTTGGTGCAACTATAAACATAATGCTTGCAGCAACACTAGCTAAAGGTAAAACAATAATAGATAATGCTGCAAAAGAGCCAGAAATAGTTAATATTGCAACATATCTAAATAATATGGGTGCTAAGATAACAGGAGCAGGAACATCTGAAATAAGGATAACAGGTGTAGATAAATTACATGGATGCTTTCATGAAGTAATACCAGATAGAATAGAAGCAGGAACATATATAATAATTGGAGCGCTTCTTGGAGAAAATTTAAAAGTATATAATGTAATACCAGAACATCTTGAATCAGTTACTTCTAAGTTAGTTGAAATGGGTGGAGACTTACAAATCGGAAGTGATTATATAATAGTAAATGCTAGAAATAATTATAAAAAGACTCATATAAAAACAATGGTGTATCCAGGATTCCCAACTGACTTACAACAACCTTTTTCAATCCTTTTCTCAAGATGTAATGGAACATCTATAGTAGAGGAAACAATATTTGAAAATAGATTCATGCATTTAAAAGAATTAGAAAAAATGGGCATGAGTTGCAAAAGTGAAGGAATGGTTGCAACATTTGTAGGTCCTAATAATTTAAAAGGATGTGAAGTATCTGCTACAGATTTAAGAGCAGGTGCATCACTTGTAACAGCAGCGTTAATTGCAGATGGAACAACAACAATAAGAAATGTTGAATACATATTGAGAGGATACGAAGGAATAGTAGAAAAATTAACAGATGTAGGTGCTAAAATAAAGATTGAAGAAATAGAATAGTATTATCAAGGAGATATTATGAGTAGAAAAGTTAAAGTAATAATACTATTTTGTTCTTTTATATTTGTTTTTGGAATATATAATCTTTTTTCAAAAGAATCTAAAAAAATAAATTATATTGCTTTGGGTGACTCGATAGCTGAGGGAATGAATGCATATTCAAATGTGGATTTTGGCTATCCAGATTACATAAAAGACTATTTAGAAAAAAATAAATTATTAAAGTCATATACCAAGATGTTTGCCAAATCAGGTTATACTATAAAAGACTTAACAAATGATATAGAAAAAAATAAAAAAATAGAAACTATGAATAGAGTCTTATATCTAAAAGAAGAACTTAGGGAGTCAGATTTAGTCACACTTACAATTGGAGCTAATGATTTTATAAAAGGAATTACTATAGAAAATATTGAAGAAAAACTAAGTGATAAAGCAAAATCTAAAAAAGATATTGAC
The DNA here is from genome assembly GCA_017477845.1 of Bacilli bacterium. Classification (GTDB taxonomy): domain Bacteria; phylum Bacillota_I; class Bacilli_A; order RF39; family UBA660; genus RUG13868. Next base: position 25,647 of record JAFUTR010000017.1, on the reverse strand, counting down.
ATTATAATTATGGAACTAAAAGATTTGATTATATTAATTAAGCAATATGCAAAAGGAAGTATTATAGTAACTGGATATTATAACCCTCTTCCAAGATTAATTAATTATAAAAGTGAAATAGATGAATATGTTAAATATTATAATAATAATTTAGAAGAATTATGCGATGAACTAAATGTAAACTATATAAACATATTTGATATTTTTGATGGTAATGAAAAAGCTTTACCGAATCCTTTAAACATTCACCCTAATACGTATGGATATAATTTGATAGCAAATGAAATTATAAAAACTATAGAAGAGTTGACAAAATAAATAAAAAAGTGTATATTAATGACGTTTGAGGAGTGATTTTATGAATAGAAAGGGACTTATATTAGCAGGAGTGTTTGCACTTATTTTTGTTCCTGGAACAATCCCAGCATTCATTGTAGCAAAGTCAGCAAAATATAAGAAGAAAATTGCTCAAAGAAACATACAAGGTTAAATCCTTATCAATTATCTATGACTTGTTCATGGCGAGAGGAGAGAGAAAAAATGAAAAAAGGTATACATCCAGATTACAAAAAAGCTACAGTAAAATGTGCTTGTGGGGAAACTTTTGAAGTATTATCAACAAAAGATGAAATAAATGTTGAAGTTTGTTCAAAATGTCATCCATTCTATACTAATCAGCAATCTAGAAAAACTCATACAGGACGTGTTGATAAATTCAACAAAAAGTATGGTTTTGCTCAAGAAGAGAATGCTTAGTAAGAATACCTTTATGGTATTTTTTTTTTGTTTTTTTTGTTTTATAATAAAAAAGAGGTGACTATAATGAAGATAGCAATAGCAAATGACCATAGAGGTTATAAATTAAAGAAAGAACTATATAGGTATTTAAAAGAAAGATATGATATTACAGATTTAGGAACTGATAGTGAAGAAAGCACTGATTATACTAAATATGCATTTATTCTTGGAGAAAAAGTAGCTAATAAAGAATATGATTATGGTATATTAATATGTGGTAGTGGAATTGGAATTTCTATTGCATGTAACAAAGTAAAAGGAATAAGATGTGCCAAAGTTAATAGTGAAGAAGAAGCATATTTAACAAGAAAAGATAATGATGCAAATGTAGTAGCATTTAGTGGGAAAACAAAAATTAATGATGCTATAAATTTAGTAGAAAAATTCTTAAGAACTCCGTTTGAAAATAATGAAAGATACATTAAAAGAATAAAAGATATAACTGATTACGAAAATGGAGAATATAATGAAAGCTAAATTTTTACTCTATATAATAGTAGGAATCTTTGTAATATGGTCAATGGACTCAATAAATATTAATCAAATATTTAAAAAAAATAAGATTAAACAAGCAAGACTATTTTATTTTTTCTTGACTATTGCAATTGTTTATCTTGTAACAAACTTTTTTTACGATTTTTATAATTGTTTTGCATAATTTATGTATAATATTTCATCTTTAGATAAAAATATATTTAGAGGTGAAAAAATGAAAAAGAAATTAGTATTAAGACCGTATGTATTACCACTATTCTATATTTTATTAGTAATATTTCTAATGAATCTTTCAACAGGAGTACTTTATAAAGAAATACCACAAGAAGATAATCTTGAGTATGTTAATGAAGAAATATTTGAAAACACACTTCCTGTAATGAAGGAGGAAGAAGAGGTTGTAAGTAACCCATATAATGGAGATAATGTTCAAGTAATAGTAGGATATTATAATTATCAAGGAAATGAAATAGAACAAGAAGGTGCAATCATAAATTATGAAAGTACTTACCTACAAAATTCTGGACTGACATATTCATCTAATTCAAAATTTGATGTAATAGCTATTATGGATGGAGAAGTAACTAAAGTTTATAATAATGAAGTGCTTGGTAACATAGTTGAAATTACACATGATAATGACATTGTAAGTATTTATCAAGTACTTGATAATGTTATAGTAAAAGAACATGACAAAGTAAATAAAGGCGATAAAATAGCAGAAAGTGGAACATCAAAAATTTATAATGCAAATTATAATTTACATTTTGAAGTATTAAAAAATGGAAATATTCAAAATCCAAATGCAATACTTGGTAAAAATACTAAAGAAATATAACTTTAGTATTTTTTTATTCATATAAAAGTAAATAATTAAATAAAATTTATTGAGGGATAATTATGAATAAAAAAATGACTAATCGAGTTATAGAGGAAAGTAAATATATTATAGATAATAAAAAGACAATCAGAGAAACTGCTTTTTTATTTAATGTTAGCAAGAGCACTGTTCACAAAGATATGCAAGAAAGACTAAGATATATAAATGTAGAATTATATGAAAAAATAAAAGATATATTCAATTACCATAAAGAAATTAGACATTTAAATGGTGGATTAGCTACAAAAAACAAATATTTAAGGTTAAAAAATCAATAAATCTTTTTACTATTCTTTTTTTTTGCTATAATAATAAAAGTGGTGATTTAAATGTTTAATGATTATCTAGATCAAATATTTTTAATGATTTTAACAACATTTGTGTTTACAGCTTTAATAATGCCACTTACAAGTGTTATAGCACATCACATTGGTGCAATAGATGTACCAAATGATGATAGAAGAGTTCATAATAAACCTATTCCAAAATTAGGTGGATTAGGTATTTTTGCTGGATTCTTATTTGGCTATATGCTGTTTGGTATTCAAAGTATAGAAATGAATTCAATACTGATAGGAAGTTTTATAATCATAATCTATGGAATAATTGATGACATAAAAACACTTGATGCAAAATATGAATTATTAGGACAAGTTATAGCTGCTTCGACAATAGTTTTTTATGGACAAATTCTTCTAACAAGTATTACAGTATTTGGTTACGAAATAGAATTTGGAATATTCTCATATCCTATAACACTATTCTTTATATTGGGATGCACAAATGTCATAAGACTTATTGATGGAATAGATGGACTAAGCTCTGGGCTTTCTTCAATATTTTATCTAACTATTGGAATAATTGCTTTTTTTCAAGGAAGAGTACAAACACTTGAGATAACAATAACTTTTATAATGCTTGGAGCAACATCTGGGTTTCTTGTACATAATTTCTATCCAGCAAAACTATTTGCAGGAGAAGCAGGATCAGCTTTCATGGGATTTATAATATCAATTATTTCACTTTTAGGATACAAAGGAACATTATTAACGTCAATGCTTGTACCAATTCTTATACTTGCTGTACCAATATTGGATACATTATTTGCAATAGTAAGAAGATTATTAAAAAGAAAGCCTATATTTGAAGCAGATAAAGAACACTTACATCACCAGTTTTTAAAGAGACACTTGTCTCAAAGAAGAACAGTCTTAATAATATATGCAATAAATATATTATTTTCAATTGCCTCAATATTATATGTTTTAAAAAATCCAAAATATGGAATGATTCTTTACTTTATACTTTTAGCCATTGTTTTATGGTTAGTATTACATACAAGTATAATTTCAGAAAAAATGGAAAACAAAGTAAAACATGTTGAGGAACATTTCAAAAAAAATAAATAAAAAGGGGAAAAAAATGATAAACTTTATAATTAGCAGTAACTATAACAATGGAAAAAGTATTAAAGAAGAAATAAGTAGTTATATGATGAATTATGACATAGAAGTAAAGTATCATTTATTAAATAATAATTTAAAAGAGGACAAAGAAATAATAAAATCAATTAATGGATTCAAAGTATACTTGTTAACAGTTGAATCTTTAAATGATAATAATCTTCAATTAACTAATTATATAAGGAATATAGAGGAAGATTGGAATTCAATTATTATCTTTATTTTAAAAGATAAAACAATAAAAAATGATTTATTAAGTAAAAGAATATACTTATTAGATATTATATATCAAGATGCACTATTTAATAAAATACTTAAAGAAGACTTAAATAAAGTAATAAAAAACTATGATAATAGAGAAAAGTGTTTAACAATAGAAACAAATAGAATTATTAAGAAAATAGATTTTAAGAATATCGAAATGATAACAAAAGAAAAAGATAGTAAAAAATGTATTATAAAATCTAATTATGGGAATTTTTATACTCCTGAATCACTTAAAAGTGTAATAACAAGACTTGATGATAGATTTATCAAAACAAGTAGAAGTTGCATAATTAATAAAGATAAAGTAACTGAGTATAATCCTAATGAAAATAAAATAACTCTTAATAATGGAATTGTTTCATTTGATATCTCTAGAGAGAATAAAAAACTATTAAGTAAATCTATAATAAAAAGTAAATAACCAAAAAAGGAAACAAAACAACAGTTTAAGCCTTTTTTGGTTTTTAAAACATTTTGGTGATATTATAAAGATGCGCATGTATGGTAGCTATCAAAAAATATTTAAAGGTAGAGAGGAGCTAGTAGAAGTGAGAGGAAGAGTTAAGTGGTTCAATAATGACAAAGGATATGGCTTTATAGATTATAAAGATAATGAGGATATATTTGTTCATTATTCAGCAATTAATCAAGATGGATATAAATCTTTAAGCGAAGGACAATTTGTAGATTTTAAACTATTAGAAACTACAAAAGGTTACCAAGCATTAGATGTTAATGTTGTAAAAGAAACTACTATAGTTAGGTAGTTTTTTTTCTATTATTGTGAAATATTTGGAATTTGTAAGATATTTGTGTTAAAATATAGATATAGGAGGACAATATATGGAAATTTATGTACGTGGTGACAACATTGAAGTTACTAAAGCAATTCAAGATTATGCAAAAGAAAAACTAAATAGAATTAATAAATATATTGGTGATTCAGAAAAAACAAGAGCGACAGTAGTTGCTAGTGTAAAAGGACATAATCAAAAAATAGAGGTTACTATACCTTTAAAAAATGTTATTTTAAGAGCAGAAGAAACAAGGGATGATTTATATGCAGCAATTGATGTTGTTGTAGATAAATTAGAAAGACAAATAAGAAAGAACAAAACAAAATTACAATCAAAGAAAATGAAGGATAAATTATCTAAAGACTTTATGTTTGATGCAATTGAAGCAACAGATGATGATAAAGAAGATGGATATAAAATAGTAAAAAGAAAAACTGTAGAAGTAAAACCAATGAGTGAAGAAGAAGCACTTTTACAAATGGAATTACTTGAGCATCAATTTTATATATTTAAGGATGCAGAAAGTTCTAAAATATCTGTAGTATACAAAAGAAAAGAAGGTAACTACGGTATAATAGAATCAGAATAATTCAATGTGCGGGGATAAGTATGAAAAAAGAAAAGAAAGAATTTTTAAAATTAAGAAAAAATGTTATTAAATATAATAAATTTCTAATTGCAGTTTTTGGCTTATTTATACTATATGTATTAATATACTCAATATCAATTCTAGATTGCAGTGGAGTAGATTTTTATAACTTAGTATGTAATGGAGACTGTACAAAAGAGATGTTTACTTGTACTAATGTATCAACTGGTTTATTGGCATTTATGCTAAATCATCATATGACAATATGCATTATATTTTTAATAGTAGCACTAGTATTCCTAGTACTTCAAAAAATTAATTTATACAAGATTAATAAGTTAGAAGTAGATGAATTAAAAGAAGAAAAAGTGTATAAAACAGGACACATTGTTTTAACATTACTTTTAGGATATACAGGAATACATAAATATAAAACTGAAAATAAAGCAATCGGACGTTTTTACTTAGTTAACTTTGTTTTATTTGTAATAACATGGATAATTAAAAATTTCTTTGCATCAACATACAATGATTACACAATATTTTACTGCACATATGAATTAAGTGTAATATTCTTAACAGGAATAATTATATTAAATATAGTAGAATCAATATTCTCACTTGCAAGTCTAAAAGACGATGAAGAAAAAATATTTGCATAAGAAAGCATTGTAAAATGCTTTTTTTCTTTTAAATTAGCATTATTTTTGATAAAATAGTTAATATGGAGATGATTTTATGAATATACTAAAAAAATTATTTGATCATGAATATAAAGAATTAAAGAAATTTTCGCAAATTGCAGATAAAGTTGAAGTATTAGATGAAGAATATCAAAAGTTAAGTGATGATGAATTAAAGGCAAAAACAGAAGAGTTTAAAACAAGACTAAAGAATGGTGAAACACTTGATGATTTATTGCCTGAAGCATTTGCAACAGTAAGAGAAGCAGCATATAGAGTAATTGGGCTTAAACCTTTTAGGGTTCAAATAATTGGAGGTATTGCACTTCATTATGGAAATATAGCAGAGATGAAAACAGGTGAAGGAAAAACCCTTGTTGCAACAATGCCAGCATATTTGAATGCTTTAACTGGAGAAGGCGTACATATCATAACAGTTAATGAATATCTAGCAGATCGTGATAGTAATTGGATGGGAAGCATCCATAGATTTCTTGGTTTAAGTGTAGGAACAAACTTAAGAGCACTTTCTCCAAGTGAGAAAAAAGAACAATACAATTGCGATATTTTATATTCAACAAATAATGAACTTGGATTTGATTACCTAAGAGATAATATGGTAGTAAAAAAAGAAAATAGAGTTCAACGTGGCCTAAACTTTGTAATAATAGATGAAGCTGACTCAGTTTTAATAGATGAAGCAAGAACTCCACTTATTATTTCTGGTGGAGAAATGAAAAGTGCATCACTTTATATGGATGCAGATTCATTTGTTAAAAGTTTAAAAGAAGATGATGATTATTTATATGATGAAAAAACAAAAGGAGTTACATTAACTGAAGAAGGAGTTAAAAAAGCAGAAAAACATTTTAGGGTTGATAATTTATATGACCTTGAACAAACTACATTAGTTCATTTTATTAATCAGGCTTTAAAAGCAAATTATAGTATGAAAAATGATGTGGATTATGTAGTGCAAGATGGAGAAATTGTAATTGTTGACCAATTCACTGGACGTCTTATGAAAGGCCGTGCTTATAGTGATGGACTTCATCAAGCAATAGAAGCAAAAGAAGGAGTAAAAATTCAACAAGAAACAAAAACTCTTGCTACAATAACATTTCAAAACTTATTCAGAATGTATAAGAAAATTTCTGGTATGACTGGAACTGCTAAAACAGAAGAAGAAGAGTTTAGAAATATATATAATATGTACGTTATTTGTATTCCAACAAATAAAGAAGTAATAAGAAAAGATGAACCAGATTTAATATATTCTACACAAGCAGGAAAATATAAAGCATTAATAGATGCAATAGAAGAACGTCATAAAATGGGACAACCAGTTCTTGTTGGTACAATTGCAATTGAAACAAATGAATTAATTGATAATCTTTTAAATAAAAGAAGAATTCCACATGAAGTATTAAATGCTAAAAATCATGCTAGGGAAGCAGAAATAATTGCAAAAGCAGGAGAAAAAGGTTCTGTTACAATTGCAACAAATATGGCAGGACGTGGAACAGATATTAAACTTGGTGAAGGTGTAAAAGAACTTGGAGGACTTTGTGTATTTGGTACAGAACGTCATGAATCACGTCGTATTGATAACCAGTTAAGGGGAAGATCAGGACGTCAAGGAGATCCAGGATTTACTCAATTCTATGTCTCAATGGAAGATGAATTGATGGTACGTTTTGGAAGTGAAAGAATAAAAAGAATGATGCAAACTTTAGGTTTAAAAGAAGATCAGCCAATACAAAGTAAAACATTCTCTAAAGCTCTAACAACTGCGCAGGCACGTGTTGAAGGAAACAACTTTGATATAAGAAAACAATTACTTAATTATGATGAAGTAATGAATAATCAAAGAAAAATAATGTATGGTAGAAGAAATGAAATACTAGATAATGAATCAATTCATTCAACCGTTTTGGATATAATGAAGAATTATATTACAACACTTGTAATGTCACACTTACAAGTAGAAACAAAACTAACAAAAGAAGATATAAATGAAATAGTAGCAACAGTTAATGAAAGATTACTTAAAAAAGATATAGATGCGAAAATTTTATATGATAAAAAAGAGGATGAAATAATTGATTTAATTTATAATCACTTAGTAGAAGAATACGAAGAAAAGATAAAGAGTATTCCTAAAGAAATAAGCGATGAATTTGAAAAAGTAATTACTCTTAATATTATAGATAAGTATTGGACAGAACATATAAATACTATGTCACATTTAAGAGAAGGAATTCATTTAAGAAGTTATGGACAAACAGATCCATTAACTGCATACACTGTTGAAGGATTCCAGATGTTTGATGAGATGAATGAAAAAATTGACAAAGAAGTAACCGCTTTCTTAATGCGTGCTGAAATCAAGCAAAACATTGAAAGAAAGGAAGTTGCAAAAAACAAGATAACAAATGATGGAAAAGATGCAGTTGCTAAAAAAACAAAAAAGGAAAAAATTGGAAGAAATGATCCATGTCCATGTGGCTCAGGTAAGAAGTACAAACAATGTCATGGAAAATAGCCGTAAAATAAGGCTTTGAGAAAATTTATGTGCACAAAAAAAGCACCAATTTTCTCAAATGTGCACATTTTGTGCACATAAAAGTATAAAATATTCAAAATAATCTCTTAAAAACCTTATAAATAAAGGGATTATATAATGTGCACATTTTTGTGAAATAATGAAACTAGCATTTGAATTGCTAGTTTTTCTTTGTTCAATAAGAAAGGACAGGGAACATTATGTCAGAGATTAGAATTATGAAAAGGGGAAAGGTTTATCAATATCGATTTGAGATTGCTTCAAGAGGAGGTGTAAGAAGGTATATTAATAAAAGTGGTTTCGAATCGAGAAAAGAAGCTCAAGAAGCAGGAGCTATTGCTTATAATGAATATTTTAGGACTGGAAGAAAACAAAAGATTAAGGATATGTCATATGAAGACTATTTAGACTACTGGATGACTAATTATTGCTACTTCAATGTTAAATATGCGACGATAGCATCTTATTTAAATATTATTAAAAATCATTTAAAGCCAGAATTAGGAATGTATAAATTAACTCAACTAGATTCTTATACAATACAAAACTATATTAATAAACTATATAAAGAAAAGCATTACTCAAAGCATTATCTAAAAGGAATATTAAAATTAATAAAAGGATCGCTTAAATATGCATGTTATACAGTTAATTTTATAAATGATAATCCAGCTGAAAGAGTACATATCCCAAAATATGATGTGGTTACAGGAGATCCAGCACATATTTTTACTCAAGAAGAGTTTGAAATAATACTAGAAAGATTTAAAGATGTACCATATATCTATTATTCATTCTTAACAGCTTATTATACTGGACTACGTGTATCAGAATGTTATGCTTTAACGTGGGATAATATAGACTTTGAAAAGAAAACATTAACAGTAAACAAAAATATTATAAAAAAGAATCAACATCAATTACCTAAAAAATATGTAATAACAAAAGGACATTCAGTAGAAGAATGGTATTATGGAACATGTAAGAATCCTCAATCAAATAGAACTATAGGTATAGGAGATACACTAATTAAAGCATTAAAAGAATATAAAAAAGAACAAGAAGAATATATAAAGTTCTATGGGGATGCTTATTTAAAACATTACGAAAAAGAAGTAATAAATCCACATACAGAAAGGAAAGAAATCAAGATTGTTGATGCACCTGCAGAACTAGAACTAAATTTACCAGAGGCAAAATTAATATTTGTTAAGCCTAATGGACAATATAGAGGAACCGAAACTACAAGACATGCTTTTAAAGTAATAAATTATGAATTAAAAATACCATGCAGATTCCATGATTTTAGAGATACACATGCCACAAGACTGATAGAACAAGGAGCAGATATAAAAGCTGTTTCAAAAAGATTAGGACATTCTTCTATTATGACTACATATAACATTTATGTAAGAGTAACTGATAAAATGGAAACTGATACGGTTGATAAATTTGAAGATTATACCAACACTTTAGATATACCAGATACAAAAGAAATACCTTTTAAAGACTAAAACCTTGATTTTTAAGAAAAAAGTGTTATTATAGAAGACAATTAATTAATTGGAGCTGATGTCTAATGAGAAATAAAGCACTTTTAATTTATACACGAAAACAATTTAGTTTATTAATTAATGGATTCAATGAGAGAAATTGACTTTAATGTCTTTTTCTCTCTTTTTTGTTAGGAGGTTTGGAATGATTGCGCGAGATGAAGAAGGAAAATTAGATATAACCTTATTAGAAGTACAAAGACCATTATCAGAAGCAATAATAAAAGAGTATGATCATAAAGAGGTAATGAAAGACATTCACAACATATTTGTACAACTACAAGATAATTTTTTTGAGCAGGCCGTGTACCAAGAATATTTGAAATATACAATTACAGAAGATTTGGAGTTTGTTATAGTTGAAGATCCTTCGTTGAAAATTAAAAATATCAACGAAAATAATCTTAAACTAGGAAGTGAAATCTCTTTTAAAAGATTTACTAAAAAAGACTATAAAAAATCTATAGACTTATGTGAGCATTTATTAATGAGAGTAAGAGATTCATTTTATAATTTAGATGAGATAGAAAAATATGTTATCAAAAACTTTGAATATGATAAACCAAAACCACTAACAGATGAAATAATAATATTTGAAACTAAAATACATAAAGATAAATACTATAGATCAAAGAAAAGCGCTTATATAAAAATGGCTTTGCAATTAGGACTTATGGATGAAATAAAAATGGATACTATTTTAGTATCAGAACTAAAAAAATACATTAGTAAGAATATTGTAACAATCGAAAATTAATCCGGAGTTTTTTCGGAGTAAATATAGAACTCTGCAAGACAATTTGTAGAGTTTTTTCGCATGGTATATATAATCAATCTCCTAGATAATGGAAGTGAACAGAGGCCGAAGTTCAGTAATTTAGAAAAGGAGAAAGATTATGGAAAACGATTACATAATGATATATGCGGTAGTACCAAAATATATATATGAAACAAAACAACTTACACCAGAAGAAAAACTGATTGCTGAGCGAATCATAGCATTATGCAGAAAGGAAGGATATTGTTGGATAACAAATAGAAAACTATCAGAAATGTATAATATACGACTTGAAACAGCATCAAGACATATTAAAAAACTAGAAAAAATGGGATTAATTAAATGTGAATATGAGAAAGATCATCAAAGGGAGAAAAGGATAATTCACTTAGTCAATGATATATGGAGCAAATGGTCATCAGATCATGAATCAAATAATCAAGAAAACCTAGACTATTCAGTCAAATATAATAATAAATATAATAAAAAGAATAATAATGAAGAGAATATACCTGAATGGATGAAACATCCTGAAATGTGTACTTCAACTCCATGTACTCCAGAAGAACAAGCAGAGATGGATGCTTTATTAGCGGAGTTTAAATAATGGAAGAAAGATTAATATACACCGTTCAGGAAGTTGCTAGTATTCTTCATTCTAGCCCAAATTATATTTATGAATTGATTAGAAAAGGTTATTTGCCAGCTATTAAACTAGGAAGCTTAAAAGTTCTAAAAACCACTTTAGAAAGATTCTTAATTCAAAATGAAGGAAAGGATCTATCTGACCTTAATAATATTAGAAAAGTAGTTATTCAAGTAGAGGTAGAAAATGAGTAGTATAAGAATAACAAAAAGAAAAGATGTTTATCAATATAGATTTGAAATAGCAAGTGAAAATGGTAAAAGAAAATATATTAATAAAAGTGGATTTAAAACCAAAGCCGAAGCTTTAGAAGCTGGAACAATTGCATTCAATGAATATATAAATGCAGGTAAACCATTCAAAGTATGCAAAATGTCATATAGTGATTATTTAGATTATTGGATTGATAATTATTGTAAAAACAATTTGAAATACAATACTATTCAAACATATACAACATTATCAAAAAAATATATTAAACCCTATATAGGACATTATAGAATGTGTAATATAACAAGTTTAACTTTAAATTCTTTTATTACTGATTTAGTTAATAGATATGATTTTTCAAGAGATTACTTTAGAAATATGTTAAAGATTATTAAAGGATCATTTAGAGATGCATGTAATTTATATGGATTTATTAAATATAATCCAGCATTAACAATTAGAATGCCTAAAATGGATGCTGAGAAAAAAGAAGATAAACATCTATACACAAAAGAAGAAATAGATTTGATTCTAAATAGATTTAAAGATGATTCTACATTTATATGTGCTTTCTTAACAGCATGCTTTACTGGAATGAGAACAGGAGAACTATTTGCATTAACATGGGAAGATATTGATTTAGAAAAAGGAATAATCAACATTAAACATAGTGTTTATGATAAACCAAAAGATAAAGATGGAAGATGGTATATTGGTACAACAAAGACACTATCAGGGCAAAGAACTATATACATAGGAGATACTTTAAAAACAGCTTTAACTAACTACAAAGAAAGACAAGAAGAATTAAAAAACTTATTTGGTAAAGATTATAAATATTATCATATTGAAGAAGTGAAAAATGAATATGGAAAAGTAATAGAGAATAGAATAGTTTTAAACAAAAACTGCGGAGAAAATAATTTAGATTTAGTATTTGTTCGTGATAATGGAACATATTCAGGAACAGATTTGTTAAGATATCCATTTAAAGTAATTCATGAAGAATTAGGAATTAAGAAATGTAGATTTTACGATTTAAGAGGTTCATATGTAACTAAAGTATTAAATAATGGAACAGAGATTAAAGAAGTGGCAGATCTATTAGGACATAGAAATGTAGAAACAACTGAGAATTATTACATTAGAAGTATAGAAGATAATAAAAGATTAGCAGTTAATGAATTTGATAGTAAAAATACAACTGATGTTATAAAAAATGTAATAGGATTTCAAATTAAAGAAGGTGAAACAGTATGAATTACGCAATATTCAGAAGTGAACCTATCTATACTTTAAATGATCTAGCTCAAATTGGCTCTCACAATAAAAGAGAAAAGAAAGCATATAATTCAAATCCAGATATAGACTTATCAAAAACTAAAGATAATGTAGAACTTGTTCCATTAAATATGAAATATGTTAAAGGCTTTTATGAAATAACAAAAGAATATAAAAAAGAACACGAAGAAAGAATGAAATCTGAAAGAGAAGATAGAAGAAGAACATTTAGACAAATGGTAGATAAATCCAAAAGTGTTGTAGCAGATGAAATGATATTTACTGCTTCTCACAACTTCTTTAATGATATGCCAAAAGAAAAGGTACTAGAATGGTCAGAGTATTGTATGGCATTTGTAAAAGATTATTTAGGATATAAAGATGAACAAATATTACATGCAACATTACACATGGATGAAAAAACACCTCATATACATTGTGTAGTAGTTCCTTTGATAAAAAAGTTTGATAAAAGGACATCGACTGAACGATATACCATCTCTAAAAAGCAATATATCCACGATAAAGAGCATTTAAGTGAATTACAAGATAATTATTGTGAATTATTAAATCTAGGCGGATTTGCCCTAGAAAGAGGTCAAAAACATAGTGCAGTAGAACACTTAAATATGAAAGAATTTAAAAGAGCAACACAAGAAGTAAATAAAGAATTAACAAATAGAAGTAATAAACTAGATCAAGCTATTACTGATTTAGAAGTAAAAATAGAATCTAATAAACCTGTATTGTTTGGTAAAGAATCAATTAAGATAAAAAAAGATACATTTGATAGTATGAATAAGGTAATAGAAGAGTCTAAAAAAATAAGTGAAATGAAACCTAAGTTAGATAATACATATAAAGCAATGAAAGAACAGATAAGTACATATTCAAAAGTACAACAAGAAAACTATGATTTAAAGGATGAAAATGAAACCTTAAAATTTCAAAACACAAAGTTATCAAATAGAGTATCAATACTTGAAAATACAATAACCGTTTTAAAAAGGACAATAGAGAGAGTATCAAATTTCTTCTATCATTTAGTAGCAGATGGATTAATATCAAAGAAAAAGGAAGAAGAAATACATAATATATTAGGTAATGATTATAAACCATATAAAGAAAAGAGTAGAGATGATGGTCATTCTTTATAAGACTATCTTTATGACAAGATAGTAACACACTATGATATTGGCAGAGCCAATAACAATGTGTGCCAAGGATAAACCCTTTGGAATCCCATTAAGCACCAATACTACAAACATTCGTAAGTAGTAAAGGTGCCTTTTTATTTCATCATCGAGATTCATAAAAAAGAAAAAATACTATCGCCACTTTCATTGCTAAAGCAACAAAACGTGCCACGTATTTTTAATTTCAAATTACTTAAAATGAAACGTAATTTGCTCGGAAATTAGTAATATTGCGAACAAAAAACGATTTAGTTAAACTAGATCGTTTTTAAATAGATTTTTAATGTTTTCAGTTACAAGATTTGTCATGACATCATAATTCATATCATTATGTTTATGATATATAATTTCGTGACATAAATTATCAATTAGCCCCATCATTATGTGAACTTTTTCATATAAATCATCATCTTTGAAATTATTTTCAATTAAGATTCTTTTTAATGTATTAGTCATTTCTAATTCTCTTTTATAATAGTATTCTGCAACTCTTTTGTCTGAATGTACCATTGACATTATTTCTTCATGAGCTACATTAGATACTTTATGATTACTTATATAATGTTTAATCATTTGTTTTAACAATTTATCAAAGTCAGATTTATCAAATTTAACATTGTTTACTTTTAACATAGGGAAGAAAATATCATCACCATATTTTTCTAAAGCTTCAATTAATATGTCATATTTATCTTTAAAATATTGATAAACAATTCCTGTAGATACCCCAGCTTCTTTTGCTATCTCTGCAGTATTAGTATTATAATAACCATTTTTGCATATAAGATTAAAACCAGCTTCAATAATTTTTTCTTTCTTTTTAATTGCTCTTTGTTGTTTTGGTTCTCTAATATTATCAATCATAGATGTTCACCTCGTAAGTAGAGTATAACACAAATTTTAAAAATATGAAATAATATTCATATTTTTAGTTGACTATTTTAAAAATAAGAAATATACTTAATATGAAATGTATTTCACATTTAGAAAGAAGGATACAATGAAAAATTTTATAGAACTAAAAAATGTAAAAAAGACTTATACAGTAGGTGAGCAAAAGTTTAATGCTTTAGATGGAATAGATTTAAGTATTAATCAAGGAGAGTTTGTAGTTATACTTGGACCATCTGGTGCAGGAAAATCTACATTACTTAATTTGTTGGGCGGAATGGATAAGGCAACATCAGGATCAATAATGATTGGTGAAGATGATATAGCTAAATTTAATGATAGTGAATTAACAAGATATAGAGCTCATGATGTTGGATTTATATTTCAGTTTTATAATATAATGCCAACTTTGACGGTAGATGAAAATGTTAATTTAATTAAAGATGTTACAAATACATCAAAAGATTCAAAAGAAGTATTAAAAAGTGTAGGATTAATAAAACATGTTGATAAATTTCCTCAAGAATTATCAGGTGGAGAACAACAAAGAGTATCCATTGCAAGAGCAATAATGAAAAATCCTAAAGTATTATTATGTGATGAACCAACTGGTGCACTTGATTCTAAAACAGGTGTTGAAATATTAAAATTACTTCGAAAACAAAGTGATGAAGATACAACAGTAATCATAGTTACACATAACTCTTTAATTGCTGATATAGCAGATAGAGTTATTAGAATAAAGAATGGAAAAGTTGTTTCTAATGAATTAAATAAACATCCAAAAAATATTGATGAGGTTAAGTGGTAATTATGTTAAAAAGAAAAATGTTAAGAGATATTCGTAAGAATTTATCTCAATTTATAACAATCTTTTTAATGGTTATGATAGGAATAATGGCTTATTCTGGAATAAAAGCATATATGGGTGGTATGCAAGAAACAGCAGATAAGTTTTATTCAGAAAATAACCTATATGATTTAAGTGTAATGGGATATTTAAACCATGATGATTTAAAAACTATTAAGGGATTAAATAATGTAAATGATGCTGAACTTAAATTATCAGTGACAGCTACGACAGACAATGATAAAACTTTATTGTTAAATTTCATTGAATCAAATAATATTTCAAAGTTTTATGTTTTTGAAGGAGAAAAATTTGATGTTAACAAATCTGGTATTTGGTTAGATAATTTTTATGCGTTAGAAAATGATATAAAAGTTGGAGATACTGTACTAGTAAAATATGATGGAATGGAATTGTATGAAAAAGTATTAGGTAGAATTAATGTACCAGATCATTTATATGATGTAAGAGATGAGTCCGAATTATATCCAGATCGAAAAGAATTTGGTTTCGCTTATATGAGCACAAATGAAATAACAGAAGATTATATTAAATCATTAGTTATGAATGAAGCAAACATTACTGATGAAAATGTATTTAAAATGATAATGCCAAACTTTAAATATAAAGACTATATACCATTTTCAAGTATTATGGTAGATGTTAAAGATAAAAGTAAAGTAGATGAGGTTAAAGAGACAATCGAAGACAAGGTAGAAAATGCCAAAGCAATTATAAATGTAGAAGATACATCTTCTTATGTTGCTTATCAAGGAGAAATAGATGAAGGAAAAACGTATGTAGGAGTTTTTTCGGGAATCTTCTTATTCATAGCAATGCTATCAGTTATTACAACAATGACTAGAGTTGTTAAGAATCAAAGAACGCAAATAGGAACATTAAAAGCATTAGGATTTAGTAATAGAAGAATATTACTTCATTATATAGGTTACGGATTTTGGATTAGCGTTATAGCTAGTGTAGTAGGATTGGTATTAGGATACTTTGCTATTGGTAATGTATTTATAGGAACAGAAATGGATTTCTTTGAAATACCAAATGGTCATCCTGCTATGGATAGTTCTTGTTACTATGTGGCTGCTATAGTAGTTCTTGCAGTAGCATTTATTACATTTATAACTTGTAGAAGTATCTTAAAAGAAAATCCTGCAGAAACATTAAGAACAAAAATACCAAGTGTTAAAGGTAAAGCTTTAAATATAACTAAAAAAGGATTGTTTAAGAAATTAAGTTTTTCTTCAAAATGGAATTTAAGGGATATTTTAAGAAATAAAATGAGAACATTTATGGGACTTGCAGGAGTGGTTGGATGCTGTGCCTTAATAGTATGTTCATTTGGTATGTTAGATTCAATGAACTTCTTTGTAAAATTACAATTTGAAGATTTGTATAATTTTGATTATAAATTAAATATAAAAGAAGGTATCAGTAACGAAGAATATAATTCTTTATATGAAAAATATGGAAGCAAGACTTCTCAAAGTATAGGAATTGAAATAAGAGATAAAAATGCTAAAAGAGAATCAAATAACATTTTAGTAACAAATGCTGGAGATTATTTAAGATTCGTGGATAATAAAAATAAAATTAAAGATAAGCCAACAGATGATGGTATTTATGTTACATATAAATTAGCAGAAACTAATAACTACAAATTAGGTGATGAAATAGAGTGGCATATTTATGGTGATAGTAAATATTATAAATCAAAAATTATAGGATTTAATAAAGACCCTCAAAATCAAAATGTATCTATGACTAAAAAATATCTTGAATCATTAGGAATAGAATATAAACCAGATGCATTATATACAAATAATGATTTAAGCAAAACGAAAGAAATAAAAAACATTGAAACAATTCAAAATATTAATAGTCTAAAAGAAGGAATGACAGGTATGTTATCTATGATGAGAACAATGCTAATAATGATTATTGGTATTGCCATACTTCTTGGCAGTGTAATCATATATAACTTAGGAATACTTTCTTATACAGAAAAAGAGTATCAATTTGCAACATTAAAAGTATTAGGATTTAAAGATAAACAAATTGAAAATATTTTTATTAAACAAAACAATTGGATAGCAATAATTTCAATAATAATTGGACTACCTGCAGGATTCTATTTAACTGATTGGTTATTTAAAACAGCAATTGAAGAACACTATGATTTTTGTGCATTCATAACTACAAGAACTTATATTATTGCAGCTATAGGAACGTTTATAGTTTCATACCTAGTATCTAAATTCTTAGCAAGAAAAATTAAGAAAATAGATATGGTTACAAGTTTAAAAGGTAATGAATAGGGTGATATAATGAATCTATTTCTTGGGCTAATTATTCCCTTTATAGGAACAACATTAGGATCAGCAATGGTATTCCTAATGAAAAACAAATTAAATGAAAAAGTTGAAAAAGTATTATTAGGATTTGCATCAGGAGTGATGGTGGCAGCTTCAGTTTGGTCTTTAATTATTCCGTCAATTGATATGGCAAAAGAACAAAATATAATAGCTTGGCTACCAGCAACAATTGGCTTTATATTAGGTATAATATTCTTACTTATATTAGACAATATAATTCCTCACTTACACGTTAAAAGTAAAGAGCCGGAAGGAATGAAATCAAATCTAGGAAAATCAACAATGATGGTCTTAGCAGTAACACTACATAATATCCCAGAAGGAATGGCAGTTGGAGTAGCACTAGCAGGTGCAATTAGTGGTAATAGCACTATTACAATTGCTGGGGCAATTGCATTATCAATAGGTATTGCTATTCAAAATTTCCCTGAAGGAGCAATAATATCAATGCCATTAAAAGAGGAGGGTAATTCTAAAAGTAAATCATTCTTATATGGAACATTATCTGGTATTGTAGAACCAATCTTTGGAGGAATAACAATTATATTAACTTCGTTAGTAGTTCCTATACTACCTTATTTATTATCATTTGCTGCAGGAGCAATGATATATGTAGTAGTAGAAGAATTAATACCAGAATCTCAAGTAGGTAAACATTCTAATTTAGGAACACTAGGTTTTTCATTTGGATTCATTATAATGATGATTCTTGACGTGGCATTAGGTTAAACTAATCGGAAGATTAAGACATTATGCTAAAAATTTAAATCAAACTTACGAAAACTTTAAATTTGTGATATAATTTACTTCGTTGAGAAAAAATATACTAAGTCAATTATAGTCAATGAGTAGCATTAATGCGTAAGTCCAATTGTACCAGGACTTGCGTATTTTTATGCTCAAAAATAATTGTGGAGGTATAGTTTATGAAAGAACTAGATTTAGGAAAAGAAAGAATTCCTAAATTAATTAAAAAATTTGCAATACCATGTGTTATAAGCATGATAGTTGCAGCACTATATAATATTGTGGATCAAATATTTATAGGTTGGAGTGAAGCTGGAGCATTTGGTAATGCAGCAACTAATATAGTTTATCCGTTTACTGTTATATCACTTGCATTTGCCTTATTAATTGGAGATGGATCAGCAGCACTATTTAGTTTATCTTTAGGTGCAAAAGATAAAGAAAAGGCTAATAAGTCTATAGGAAATGGGTTAATCCTTTTAATATTTATTTCTATAGTTTTAACTGTTATAGGATTAGTATTTAGTAAACAAATATTAGGTATTTTTGGTGGTAATCCTAATGAAGTTGAATGTTATCAATATGCAAAAGATTATTTAAGAATAATTTGTTATGGTTTACCATTTTATATTATTGGTCAAGGATTAAATGCATCTATTAGAAATGATGGAAGTCCAAAGTATGCAATGGTTGCAACAATAGTTGGTGCAATATCTAATATAATACTTGATCCAATATTTATATTTGTATTTAAAATGGGTGTTAAGGGTGCAGCTATTGCAACTATAATAGGTCAAATTTTAACATTCATAATTAGTATTTATTATCTAAAAAAATCAAAACAATTTAAAGTTAATAAAGAATCAATGCAGTTAGATAAAAGTATTTGTTTAAAAGCAATATCTTTAGGACTTGCTTCTTTAATTACCCAACTTGCAATAGTTGTTATTATTGCTGTAGCTAATAATCTAGTAAGTAAGTATGGATATATGACAATGGCTTCAACTGGCGCTCCTTATGGAGCGGTTATTCCTTTGGCAGTTATAGGAATTTGCATGAAAGTATTTGGAATAGTAGTATCAATAGTAATTGGAGTATCACTAGGTGGAATGCCTATTATTGGATATAACATGGGAGCAGGAAATACAAAAAGAGTTAAAGAAACAGTTAAATATATTTTAATTACTAATTTAATAATAGGATTCATAGCATTTGTTATATTTGAATTATTTCCTGGATTTATCATCAATATGTTTGGTAGCGGTAATGGAACTGAATATATGGAATTTGCATATTATTGTTTAAGAATATTCTTAGGAGGAATAGTATTAACTTGTCTAATTAAATCTATATCTATATTATTACAATCAATGGGATCAAGTTTAAAATCAACAATTTTAGCTCTTGCAAGAGATGTAATATTCTTTGTTCCTTCAATTATAATAATTGCTAATTTATCTCATAGTGTAGTAACAATGTTATGGAGTGCAATTATAGCTGATGTATTAGCATTTATTACAGGAGTAATTTTACTTAAGCAAGAATTTAAACAGATGGATAATCTAACAAAAGAAACAATCATAGAAGATGAAAAATTAAAATTAGGCAAATCATTATTAAATAATAAAGTAGTAATAACTATTTCGCGAGAATACGGATCTGGAGGACATTTTGTTGGTAAGTTATTAGCAGAAAAATTAGGTATTAATTTCTATGATAAAGAGATTATTAAATTAACTTCAAAAGAATTTGGATTTAATAAAAATTATATTGAACAAAATGAAGAACAAAGTGTTAAATCAAGTATTTATTATACAAATGATGATAAACTATTTGAATCAGAATCAAGAATAATAGAAGAGTTAGCTAAGAAAGAACCATGTGTTATAGTAGGAAGATGTGCTGACTATGTTTTAAGAAATAGAAAACATGTTATTAAAATATTCTTATATTCAGACATTGAATCAAAAATTAAAAGAGTAGTTAAGTATTATGGTTTAGATAAAAATAAAGCTGAAAAAGAAATAAATAAAATTAATAAACAAAGAGCAAAGCATTATAATCATTTTACTAATAAAAATTGGAATTCATTTGAAAATTATGATTTAGCTATTAATGTAGATAAACTTGGAGTTGAAGAAACAGCTGAAATGATTAAAAATATTATTCTTAGTGAAGATAAAAAATAAATTTCTAAACTTACGAAATAATAAAAAAAGTGATATAATTTAATTGTTAAGAGGTATATTTAAGTCAATTATATTCAAGTGTAGCAATAATGCGTAAGTCCGATTGTATAAGGACTTGCGTATTTTTATTTTCTAAAACAATTAAAGGAGGGATAAGATGTATAAGGCAAATGATTATTTAGTATACAAAAAGGATGTATGCAAAGTAAGAGAAGTAAAGAAAAATAAAATGAATGGATTAGATTATTATATATTAGTTCCAATAGACGATGATTCATTAATAATTGATGTTCCTGCTGATAATAGAATGGGTTATATAAGAGATATTATTAGTAAAGAAGAAGCTGAAAAACTTATAAATAATATTCCGAATATAGAACCACTAAAAAACATTGAAGATAGATATATTGAAAATACATATAAAGACTTAATTTATAATGGAACTCAAGAAGATCTAATAAAGATAATTAAAACCGCATATTTAAGAAATGAAGAAAGAATTAATAATAAGAAAAAAATAAGCGATAAAGATTCAAACTATTTCAATAAAGCTGAACAATATTTGTATAATGAATTATCAATAGCATTAAATATGACTTTTGATGAAACAAAAAAATATATCATCAATAAAGTTCAAGAATTAATTAAATAGATGGTATGTACTATGATTTTAGAAAAAAATATAGAGGAATTACAACTTAACAATAAGATTATAAATAAACTTAAAGAAAAAGATATAAGAATAATTAAAGACTTATGGAAGATGAAAAGAAAAGAACTAAAACAATTAGGGTTTTCTGATAGTGAGATAAGTCAAATAATAATTAAATTACAATTACATGCAATAGATTTAAATAAAAGAGTATATTAAAATCGCAAAGATTAAGATATTACGAACAATAAGCAGATGTAAAAATCTGTTTTTTTTATGATATAATTACATGTGAGGGGTGTTAAATGGCTTTAGAAAGAGAAAGAAAAGATAAAATTAAGAACTGCTCACCAACTTAATGACAAAGCAGTTATGGAAGCATACAATTTTGGAATTAGAACCACTGAATCAGAATGCGTTTCCAAACTAATGGAGATGTATCAAGATTTAATTAATTGAGAATAGTAAAATTCAAACATATACAACAACAAAAAATAGATTTGCTTAAATATTGATTATTATATATAATGTAAATGACAAAGAAAATATAGGATATGCTAGGATTTGTGCACATTTTGTGCACATTAGATGAATATTTTATATAAAAAATGGCAAAAATAGTACAAAAAATACAAAAAATTACCTGTCCACAAACCCTTGAAAATAAAGGAAATATCCATAATACTATAAATATGGAAAATATACTAATTTGGCTCGCATGTGGCAGTGGTCGTAAATATAAGCAATGTTGTGGTAAATAACTCGTAAAGTCCTATAAATAAAGGAAAACACGAGTTTTTCTTTTTCTAAAAAACACTTAAAAAAAGACTTTAGATCAGTTTTAGATCATTATATTTTTAAAAGGTAAAATAAGGGAATATATAATTCGTAAAATAGTAATATTGCGATCATTTATGCATTAAAAAATCTATTTTTTATATTCCAAAATAGATTTCACACCATTCGATAAAATAGTATTAGATAACTCAACAAATGATTCAAGAGCCATTACATTTTTATGTCTATACCAATATGAATATTGATTAAGTAATGATGAAAATAGAAACTCAAAAATAAAGTCTTTTTTTATTTCATCATTGACACTAAATTTTAAATAATCATATACGTCTGTTTTTACAAGGTCTTTAAATTTATTGTAAAAATTAACATTACCTTTTAAATAAAAATATACAATGTATTCACCATACTTATTAGTAAAATCTTTGAACCCATCGCAGAGTATTCCTTGATGGTTATTGGGAGTACCTTTATTATTAATATCCTTTTTTAGATTATTAATAACTTCATCTTCTAATTGTGTAAGAATATCAGATATATCGTTGAAATATCTATAAAAAGTAGTTCTTTCATATTTGGCTTTATCACAAATATTACTAATTTTTATTTTAGAGATATCTTTGTTTTTATATAAATTCCAAAAACTAGTCATTAAATTATTTTTAGTTTTTTCAGTTATTTGTGGCTGTTTCTTCATAATTCCTCCTACAATACAACAAATAGTGTATCCGTTGTTGTTTGATAAAATAAGTTCATAATGTATAATTTAATTGTACAACATTTTGTTGC
The DNA here is from genome assembly GCA_017477845.1 of Bacilli bacterium. Classification (GTDB taxonomy): domain Bacteria; phylum Bacillota_I; class Bacilli_A; order RF39; family UBA660; genus RUG13868. The sequence continues at coordinate 2,139 of JAFUTR010000017.1, read as the reverse complement.
TTTCGTACAATGCCTGTTAAGTGACAAACATTAAAAAAACAAACTTATCGTTTAATAATTTGAAAGGAGGTAAATCATAAAAATATGAATGCAGAATCATTTATGAATCTCGTTAATGAGAATGATGGATTTGAATTTGTTATTGGTTATAAAGATTTTGTAGATCATAGAATTGGTGGTCAAGGAAATAAGTTTTGGTATTTTATTGATTATGATGGAAAGAAACAAGAATACTATGTTGGGACTTATGGAAATGGTACTTGGACTGATAAATTCTATAAGAAAAAAGGTAGCAAACTTGAATCTAAAGCAGTGGAAAGTGGAGCAACAATGAAAATGATTGTTGACAGGGCATATTTTTATCAAGATAAGACAGTTGGTAAGAAGCCACAGGAAGTAGAAAAACATGGATATATTTGTAATCATTACATGTTTGGTTTTGGAGAAAAAGCTGTTGAAACCGTAAAGGATTATGGTGTTACAGTAGATTTTAATGACATAAACGATAATGATTCCGCTTATCATTTAAGAGATATCCTTTTAGGAAAAGATGTAGAAAAGCCTAAGGAAGATTAGGATAATGGAGGAAAAATGAAAAAGAAATTATTAATTGGTGTATTAGCATTAGTAATGTGCGTTACACTTGTAGGTTGCGGTAAAACTGAAAACAATAACAACAACACAAATAATAATCAAAAAGAAAATTCGACTAAGTCAGAAAAAGCAATTACTAACGAAGCTAAAACAAGTGCTTCTAAATATAAGATTGATTTAGATAAATTACCTGTTGAATATGATGTGATTGATGGTTATTATCAAGAGGCAAATGAAAATCTAGAAATAGATGTATATTTAAACAAGTCTTATAGTAAAGAAGATAAAATTGCACTTCACAATAGTTTAGTAGATTATTTTAAGACTATTGCTGATGATGGTAAGGTATATAATTTATATTTAGATGAAGAATACGATAAAGCAGATACTGAAGCGTCTGGAATATGGATTAGAGCTACTATTAATTCAAAGAAATGTAAAATATATTTTGGAGGACATGCTCCACTTGATTATGCTGGTGTTTCATATTCAGAAAGTTATAGAATAACTGTAACACCTGAAAAATAATAAGGATAAATTAGGAGGAAATAATGGAAAATAATGAAAAGAAAAAATCAAATATTGGATTAATAATTGTAATAATTATCATAATCCTATTACTATTATTTGCAGTATGGTTCTTCTTATTAAGAGATAAAGAAACTACAAATAATAACAATACAAACAATAATAATACAGAAGAAAAAACAGATAATAAAGATGAAAAACCAACAAATAATACTGGATATGAATATGATTACAGAGATGGAGTATTAACTCAAATTGTAGATGAAGAAGGAAATCCAAAACAAACTGACTTTGTTATTGATGGAATTATCTTAATTGGTAATGGACATGAATATCGTGGTGATGATAAAACAATGGAAATAATCGATTATTTTGTTGAAAAAGGATATAACAAAGAAGGAATTAATTCTTCATTCTATTTAAATGAATGGATTGAATTCTACATTGATACAAAATATAGTGGATCTGCTAATGATGTTAAAATTATAGTTACACCACATAAAACAGTTGAGGAACTAGAAAAATTATCACTAACAAAATTAGAAGAGTTAGCAAATGAAAATGGTGGATTTGTTTTAGATTATAAAACACCAGAAGAAGATAACCACAAATATGTAGGAAATGGATATGTTAATTCAGATTATCCAGTAGGTAAATATGATATTTTATTTACTTACAAAGGTAAATTAGCATATTTCATTAATATCAATTTAGCGAAAGAACCAACAGAATAAAAAATAAGCTCCAGTTTTGGAGCTTTTAAAATGCTCGGAAGATTAAGAAATTGCGTCGATTATAAAAAGATATGAATGATTGGACTTGTCAAAGAAAAGTAGACAATAAAAATGATATTATTTGAACCCTAGTTGAGTTCTATGATGTGAACCCTGTTTGGTAGACATCAATAAAAAAACCGTAAATTAAAAAGAGAAAAGTCATTTTTCTCTTTTTGTGTAATTTTTTCTCTTTTTCTTAACTTTTGACTTTAATCTATTCGTATTGTAAAATAATATCCAT